>JASHQH010000094.1 GCA_030037635.1 Acidobacteriaceae bacterium | reverse complement strand
CCATACTTCGGAGCGGCCTTCATCAAACGTCCTATCAGCGCATCGCTGATGTGCGGAATGTCGGCGACATCGGCAGCCGGATAGAAAGCCTCGGCGAAAAAGTTCTCAAGACCCGCAGGCGTGACCAACATCAGAAGTTTCGCGGTTTCGTCGCCGACATTTTTGAATGAATGTGCGGTGCCGCGAGGAATGTGAATAAAATCTCCGGCCGACGCCGTCAGCTCCTTGCTGCCTACGTTCAGCGCCAGCGTCCCCCGTTGCAGATAGAACGATTCGTCTTCACGGTTGTGAATATGTGGGGGTGGACCTCCGCCGGGCGCTACGGAGGTCTCGGCGAGGAAAAATGCTCCGCCCGTCTCCGCCCCGGTAATGAGGAAGGTAATCCGGTCTCCGGGGCCGCAATACGCAGGTCCTGTTCCGGCCGGAACATACTTGACTCCGTTTTGGCATACCTGATTGTGATTTGACTCACTGGCGTTGGACATGATGTTGTGATCCTCCTTTCTGAGAGGCAAGCTCAGCTTAGGACGGATTGAGAGCGCGCGTTGCTAAATAATTCCTCCCAGATTCCTAAATATTTGCTAAGCAGGCGATGCATTACGCCGAGCGGGCTTGAGCTACCATGAATGTGCATGGCGAGCGAGCATCCCCTTTCGATCAGCGACGAGTTGAAGACCTTCCTCGAAGGTCCCGCGTCGGTTTTGGCGGGGACGCGCGACTCGCGCCTGATGCCGGAAATCACGCGCGCCTGGGGTCCGCGCGTTTCTGAAGACCGCCAGCACATCAGCTTATGCGTGCCGCTTGCGACCAGCCGAAAGATGATCGACAACCTCGATGGAAACGGCGAGATTGCCGTGACCTTTTCGCTTCCCACCAATTACCGGACATTTCAGTTGAAAGGCCGAAATGCCACGATCGCCGAGCCCGACAGTACAGATCTGGCCGCCGTCGGACGACATCGCGATGCCTTTGCGAGTGTGAATGAATCTCTGGGACAATCGCGCGAACGCGTCGAAGCTTTTTGGCAAGCCGAAGTCGAAACGTCGCCGGTGCTGGTGAAAATCCTCTTCGTGCCAGAGGAGATCTTTGATCAGACCCCCGGACCGGGTGCGGGCAGAGAAATATGAGTACAGCGTCGCCTTTGGCGGTTTCGCTCGAAAGCATTGCCTCATGCTTTGAGGGGATCATTCCTGCGTCCATCTGCACGTGTTCCGCTGACGGGAGGCCGAACCTTACCAATCTATCTATCGTCTGCTGTGTCGATAGCCGCCACGTTGGCCTGTCTTACCAGTTCTTCAACAAAACCCGCAAGAATATCGCGCAAAACCCATTTGTCCAGGTGGTCGTGGTATCGCCGGCCAACATGCGTCAATACCGCCTGGACTTGCGATACGAACGAACCGAAACCGAAGGATCGCTCTTCGAGGCGATGAAGACGAGGCTCGACGCGGTGGCGTCGCAGACCGGGATGAGCCACGTCTTCAAGTTGCGCGGCGTGGACATTTTCGAGGTTCAGGATTGCCGGCCGATCAACGCGGAAATCGGCGGGGATGCGCTTCCCGGAACCGACTTCCTTCCGAAGATCGAAGAGTTCACGGCGCGGCTGGAAGCGTGCTCCGAACTCGAATCCGTGATCGACGTTTCGCTTGACGCCTTGTCCGCGCTCTTTGGGTACGAACACTCGTTCCTCATGGTGCCGGATGAGAATGGCAATCGCCTGTTCACGCTGGGAAGCCACGGGTTCGGCGAGTCCGGGATCGGGTCCGAAGCATGGATGGGCGAAGGAATCCTCGGCATTGCTGCCGAACGCCGCGAGGTGGTGCGAACCACAAACTTCAGCCGTGACGTCCTCTACTCGAACACGATACGATCCACGGTGCAGCGACGTGGCGAAGACAGCCTGCTAGAGCGGGAGATCGCTTTGCCAGGGCTGCCGGAAATCCAAAGCCAACTCGTCGTGCCATTGGTGAATCAGCACAGACTCCTTGGAATCCTTTGCCTCCAATGTGCGACAGTTGGGCGGTTTCTGTCCGACGATGAGCGTGTGGGTCGAATCGCCGCGCGCCAGATGGCTGCCTCGATGGCCCTGCTAGAGCGCGCTGAGAGTGCAGAACCGGAGGAGATCCCGCGCCGCCCGTATACGGTGCAGCCGACGGCCGTTTCAACGGTCAGACACTACACAGCGGACGACAGCATCTTCATCGATGACGCTTACTTGATCAAGGGCATCGCCGGCCGCATCTTTTGGAAGCTCGTCCAGAGCTACGTCCAAGGCGGGCGGGTGGACTTTACGAACAAAGAAATCCGGCTGGATGCCAGTTTGCAATTGCCCGATTTCAAAGACAACCTGGAAGCGCGATTGATTTTGCTCCGCCGCCGCTTGCAGGATCACTGTGACTTTGTCAGTTTGATTCAGGTTGGCCGAGGGCAGTTCCGACTAGACGTACAGCACCAACTCAAGCTGGAAGAGCGATCGTAGGGACGTTTGTGACCGTTGGGGCGAACTCTCACCGCCGATCGAGCGAACCTCACCGTGCCAGATTTATGCCCGCTGCTGTCGATGAACTCCGTTTGAATCGTCGGCAGTTCAGTTGATATGTAGTGACCGGTCAAGATGCGCTGGTTGTTTTTTTGAATGAGGACCCGGTCAGCAACAGCCGTGGCAGGTACTGGTGACGATTGATCGAGCTGATATTCGCGGGTCGGAACCGCATAATCATGATCCGTCGGGAACTGTTTCTGACTACCGCGAGTTCTCGGAAACCGGGAAGCGCTTCGGCACCATGGAGAAGAGCCCTGCGGTAGTTAGCATCGGACTCTGTAAGCCTTTTGGTGCAAACCCAGGTGGTCGGCCCATAAGAAATCCCTATAAATCGAGTATTCTCAAAGCGCTTTGACCCGTCGGGCCGCGTACGACACCCGACTCTAGTCGATTCTGTATCTGTCTGATCCTCTAGATTCAATAGAGTTCAACAGCTGGTGGAGAACCGGTGATTGAATCTAAAAGGCTTATGAGAGAGACCTCCTGGTAGAGAGCCCTGTGACCTGCCGATTTCTGAGCGTTCATGAGATCACCATGCTGGGTTTATGCACGGGTTGCTGATTTTCTATCTGACGTTCTACTTTCGCGAGAAACCGCTGGCAGCGGCGGGAACCGGCTGGACTGCCTTCCGGCTGGTTACGACCAACGCTTTAGTTTATGCGGCGTTTGTGGCCGCAAGCATCGTAATTTGCGTATGCGCTACCACAGTGTTCCAGTTGATTGCCCGAATCATGTCGATGTCCTTCGTTGCGGTTACAAACTCGATGTTCGAAGAAGTGGCGAGAGAGACGGGTCCAGGGCTCTCAAGGAGCGTGCCATACAGTATTTCCCTGATGGTGAGGCTTATCTTGAGCCTAGCCGTCGCAGTCTATTGCATGCTCATTCTGCCCTTTAGGCTAGCATCCGATGTGCTGGACCGGCTTCTTCGCCGGGCAAGTGGCAAAGTTCTGGTGGTCTTAGGATGCGACGCTAACTTCGAGCGCAGCGCCGGCGCGGCACCACGCCGAGCTTTCACTTGTGTTGATCCGTCGGGCGTAGTCCCGCTGCGGATTTCCACCAATGGTCAGCCGCTGCCATTGCCTCTCAATGGCGACGATCTTTCGACAGCATCTTTAGCCTCGCGAAGTCCTCTCATCTTTTTCTCGCCCTTCGCTTCGTCTTCGAGCTCAAGCTGCCACCATTGGATATTACAATCTCGTGCGAGGTACGACCAGCGATGACTTTCTGGAAAAACCTGTTCGAAAGCAGGAAACCTCCATCAATTTGCGAAGCAGCCAAACGCGGCGACTTGAAGACAGTTGAGGCACTTCTCAAGAAAAATCCTGATCTGGTCAACGCGAAGAACAACGATGGCGACACGCCGCTTATCGGCGCCTGCCGCGTGGGCCGTGTCGACGTGGTCAAGTTATTAATCACTGCAGGCGCAAATATTGAAACGGAAGGGCGCGGCAGCACAACACGACTATCTGCTGCCGCCCAAGGCGGGTTTTCGGAGGTGGAAGGCATGCTGCGGGTGACCTGCGCATGATCATCGCCGGTGCAACCGTCACGAGTGAAGCGAGCCGTCAGGCCGTCCTGAAAGCAATCGCGCGTGCCCGCACCTGGTATGAGCAGCTCACTACGGGGAAGACCGGCAGCATCGCCAAATTAGCCGCCAAATATGGTGTAACCCCAACGCTTTATCCGAACGCACATAAAGCTGGTTCAACTGAGCCCGCGGTCGATTGAAAAACTGATGACCCGACCCGAGTCGCTTCCGCTCTCACTGGCTGAGTTGCTGACCAACGTTCCAATGAACTGGAACGATCAACAACTCGCCACGCCATCTATACTTGCGAAACCAAAAGGTCCGCCACTCTCTATAACTAACAAGTCAGCGAATTGACCTCGATCTCATCACTGTGTTGTGCCAAGTTCTTCGCGACTCCGTGACACCTCGAAAGGGAAGGGCCAGATTGGCGAACAGAGAAAATCTGAGAAATTGGCGAATATGGGGCCTAACCCGAAATAGAGCTCCGTTTCCGTTTCAGGCTTGAATGCTGAGATGTTGCCGGGAAACTACGCGAACTACACCCAGCGTCAATCGTAAGTTGTCCATTAAAACATGTTATGGCGGAGAGAGTGGGATTCTCCGATTTTGGCACTTAACTTATTTGTTTTCAACGTTTTTGTTGCCATGTTAATGCTGTGTTAATACAATTGGCTTATGAACGATCGAAAAGCGACCCTTGTCATCCGATACAAGACGGCTGAAGGCTGGCCCAGAGCCTCAGTCGTGCGCAGCCCGAACGGACGGATTCGGCTCGGATTTGCCTTGATCGATGCCAAACCGGTCCGCGTGGATAAATTCCGATATGAAGTGCGGTATTACGAAGGCCGACGGC
>JASHQH010000011.1 GCA_030037635.1 Acidobacteriaceae bacterium | reverse complement strand
CTTGACGGCACGCTGGGTGAGTACAATGGCAAGTTTATGAGCGGCCAGATGGTCCTGCGCGGCGGATCCTGCGTCACGCCGGCCCGCCACATCCGCTCCAGCTATCGCAACTTCTTTTCCCCCGAAACCCGCTGGCAATTTTCCGGAATCCGGCTGGCACGCTGAGAGCCAGTTCCGGCTATCCGGCCCACACTCACAAAAAAACAACGTCGCACCCCCGGGCCCCGCATCCAAACCAGAACATGACTTCAGCAGCTTCCCCTGCTCCAGTTCTGCAATTCGATGAACGCGTTGCCTTGGCTGTCCAGCTGGGCCTCACTTCCCGGCCCAAGCGGCTGCCCGCCTGGCTGTTTTACGACGAGGCCGGGTCGCGGCTCTTTGACGCCATCACCGAATTGCCTGAGTACTACCTCACGCGCACCGAGCGAGGAATTCTGGCTGCCGGCGCATCCGGCATGATTGCAGACGCCGCACCCGGCGCACGCGTGCGCATTACCGAGCTTGGCGCAGGATCGGCCGACAAAACCCGGATCCTGCTGAAAGCCGCCGTGGCGCGGCAGAGAAGGGTGATTTACGAACCGGTCGACGTTTCGCCCAGCGCACTGCGCGCCGCGCGGCAGCGGATTGAGAGTGAGATCGCGGGCGTCACCGTGGCTCCGCGCGTAATGGATTACACGCATGGCGATGGCGACCGGCTTCATCTGGGGCCGATAGGCAGGGACGAGCGGCGGCTGGTGCTCTACATCGGCTCCAGCATCGGCAACTTTGAGCCGCACCAGGCGGCACGTCTGCTGCGCAGGGTGCGGGCCGGACTCAAGGCGGGCGACTCGTTTCTCCTGGGTGTCGATCTCGTCAAGGACGAAGCCACGCTCCTGGCCGCCTACGACGACGCGGCGGGTGTAACCGCAGCTTTCAATCGCAACATCCTGGTGCGGCTGAACCGCGAATTGGATGCCGGCTTCGATCCCCATGCCTTCGCGCATCGCGCGGTGTGGAATCGCGCCCGTTCGCGCATTGAGATGCACCTGGTGAGCCGCAAGGCGCAGTGCGTGCCCTTCGATGCGCTCGATCTCGCCGTACCCTTCGCTGCCGGCGAAAGCATCCACACCGAGAACAGCTACAAGTACCTTCCCGGCCAGGCTGAGGCGCTGCTGGCCGCTGCCGGCTTCGCCGCTACCGCAACCTGGACCGATCCCTGTTGCTGGTTCTCCGTGTGCCTCGGCGTAGCCGTATAAGGGGCGTCCTGCGGACCCCCAATTCTAATGCTGACTGCCCTACGGCGCGGTTGCTAATGGACCTATAATTCTCGCGTGAAACTCCTCGCGGTCACATTCCTCGCAGCAGTGGCCCCGATGTCCTCGCAGCTGATTCAGACTGGCTCTGGCGCGAACGATCCCCATTACTGCGACAAGATCGAGCAGGTCAAACCCAATCTCGTCCTTTCTCACACGACCCGCCTGGGCGGGACAGTGCTTGATCAAACAGGCGCGCCTTTCCAGAACTCCCCCGTCGAGCTTCGGCTCTATGTTTCCGAATCAAAACAGACGGTCATCGCGAAGGTCTCGACGGACAAGGAGGGACACTTCGATCTGGGCGCGGTTCACGCTGGCAGTTATAGGCTCCTGGCTTCGCCCACGCGAACATTCCGCCAAGCCGAGAAGTTGGAATGTTTCGATCGCGACCCTTGCACTTTACGGGTCACGCTGCAGGCGAATCCGACAGACCAGCCGGGTATGTTCTGCCCAGTTAAGTAGTGCGCCCATGGGCGCGGCACTGTTTTCTAATCCCTGTTCCCTAATCCCTAATCCCTGCCTTTCTCATCTCGGCGCCGCGATCCGCACCAGCAGAATGTCGTGGCTCGCGATTTCGAGCGGCATGTTCTCTGTGAGCGTGATCTCCTTGCCGCTCCACAAATCCTTGCCTTTTTGCGGGCCGTGCAGGCCGAGCTTGGCCAGATCCAGATGAAAGGGATGCGTGGAGTAGCGCTCGCTGCCCGCATTCAGTACGGCAATCGCCATGGCTCCGCCCCAGAGATGCCGCGCCCACACGTCCACCTCGCCGTCGGAGTAAACATGCGTGGCTTCATGGCCCAGCCTGTCCTGGTCGATGGCAATCACATCGCGGTTGGTCAGAATCTCCTTGATCTCCGGCTTCATGTTGGGCAGATCGTTGCCGGCCAGCAGCGGCGCGGCCAGCATGGCCCACATGGAAAAGTGGGAGCGATTTTCCGCCAGTGTGAGCGGAACAAAGCGGGATTCGCCGTCGCCGCCGATCATCCTGCCGTTCCCAACTTCCAGCATGTCGGGATCGTTCCAGTGGCCCGGACCGGCATACTTCGCCAGCCCCGCCTGCTCATTCAGGATTGAGTAAATGCTCTGCCAGCTCGCGTTGATGTCGCCTGTGGTGCGCCACAGGTTGGCGCCCACGCTTGGCCCCCACTCCCACACCGCGTCCCATCCGTACTGGCAGAGCGAGTAAACAATGGGCCGGCCGGTGGCCTTGAGCGCTTTGTCCATCTTCTCGTAAGCCGCAAGCATCAGCCGCATCTGCGCCGCCTTGTCGTTGGGCGCCTGCTTCTGCATCACCGCCGGGATAAAGCTGCACAGATCGTACTTCAGATAGTCGATACCCCAGGAGGCGTAAAGCTGCGCGTCCTGCACCTCATGATCAAGCGAGGCGGCAAAGCCGGCGCAGGTCTTGGGGCCCGGCGACGAGTAAATTCCAAGCTTGAGCCCTTTGGAGTGCACATAATCGGCTAACGCCTTCATATCAGGGAACTTGGAGTTCGAGTGCAGCACCCCGTCCGCGTCGCGCTCCCCCTCCCACGTGTCGTCGATGTTTACGTATACATAACCAGCGTCTTTCATCCCCGTAGCCACAAGCTCGTCGGCCGCATTGCGGATGTCCTGGTCCGTTACGCGTTCGGCGAAGAAGTTCCAGCTGTTCCAGCCCATTGGGGGCGTCTGCGCCACTTGCTCCCCGGCCTTCGCGGCCGGCGCGTGCAAAGTTTGCGGCTTGGGCGCGCTCTGCGCTGCGGCGGTGAACGAGAGTGAGGTCAGAAGAACAATCGGCAAAGAGCAAAGTAAACGCATACAGAAATCTCCTGAAAACTTTTTCAGCGGAATCCTATCGCGCGGCTCCGGAACATGGCAATGGGTAACCTTATGCACCAGCACGCCCAGGTTTTTCGCGCCAATCCACTCGCTCCGAACAGCCCGAATCAGCCAAGGCCGCTGAAAATAAGGCGATTACGGCGCTGACCCGGATTCCGGCTGTGGCTCCTTCCCCTTTTCATTCTTTGGCCCCAGCAGCAGTTGGATGCCCAGATACGCGATCCAGCTTGGCTCGCCGTTTTCGCGCGTCACCGCCTGAATGGCTCGCCCGCCCATGAACAGCAGCCGCACATGATTGGCGTGGTCGAGCGATTGCCTTCCGCCGAAATCAAGCGTGAACTCGCGCTGCTTGGGCTGGTCGCCGATGCGATTGATGGCTTGCAGATCGTAAAGCTCGGCGTACAGCTCGGTGCGGTCGCTGAATTCGTGTCCTGCGATCAGGCCGCGTCCCCACTGGTCGGGCTCGTTCGCGTTGCCGATCCATCGGCCCACCTCGCCATCCAGCGCCAGCCAGCCCAACTGCGTCGTCACTTCCATGGGCAGATAGTACTGCGGGCCAGACTCCACGATGCCGCGCTGCGCTGAGCCGGCCGGCGTGTTAAGCGAGACCTGCGGATAGGTTCCGATCGAGAAGTTGATGTTGTCGTCCGTCTTCTCTTTGCCCGCTACGTAATGCTGGTAAGCGCGAAATTTGATGCCCAGCAGCGATTCGCCCAGCCCCACCCCCGTGGAGTTGTTGCCGTTGGTACCCGCGGCCAGCGGCTGCTCCCACTTGAGCTGGATGCGGTTGCCCCATCCATAGTTCATGTCCACGTCGGGAATTTCGTAATACGACTGCCCGGGATTGTGGTCGGCAATCCAGCCAAAATTGATCTCCCAGTGGTGGTTTCCCGGCGGCGCGGGATCGTCGGTGATAAACGGCGGCCCGCCCTGTGCGCGTGTCAGCGCTGCACCCGCCAGCAGCGGCACCACAGCCCAAAAATAAAGAAATCGGCGCATGAGAACGATGGCATTTCTCTAAAGCGGTTGCCGCCTTGGCCGGCAGCGAGGTCCAGATTCAAGGTAGCATTCTGCCGCAAAATCCTCGTCGTTCCGGCGCCGGCGGTCTCAACCTCCTCCAGCGGCGATTTTCTTCGCGCCCATGCCACACGCACCCCGCTCCCCTCTGCGATACTTGTCTGTTATGCCGATTGACGACCTGCAGCAGGCTGCCCAGAAAATCGCCGGTTTCCTCAATACGCTCAACAAGCTGGGTGGACTGCGCCTCAAATACCGCATCACCGCTGGCGACGGTGCCCGCGATCCACAGGGCGTCGAAGCGCGCCAGATCTACGTCGATCTCTCCGGGCCCGACCTCGCTTTGCTGCTGCAACACAACGGCGAGTTGCTCCGCGCCTTGGAAACCCTGGCCGCGCAGATGCTCCGCCTCGATCATCATGAGCACGACCTGGTCAGCTTCGATGCCGCCAACTTCAAGGCTCTTCGCGCCGAAGAGTTGCGCCTCGCCGCTGAGTCCGCTGCAGAAAAGGTTCGCCAAACCGGAGTGCCTTACAGCTTTCCGCCCATGAACAGCCGCGAGCGGCGCCTGCTTCATCTCGCTTGCCGCTCGCTCGAGGGTGTCGAAACCGCCAGCGTCGGCGAAGGGCCGAACCGCTTTCTCGTAATCTATCCCCAAGGCAAAACCAACCTGCCCGTCGCGCCCCAGTTCCGGCCCAGAGGTTTTGGACGCAGATGAAGCAGTGACCAGCGGTCCGCTCGCTTGTTCCCTCGTCCCCTGTCTTGTATGCCAAAATACCCATCAATGAGAAAACTCACCACCGCCCTGCTGTTGGCGGCCATTGCCGCGTCTTGTGCGGCGCAAAAACACCTGGTGCTCATCGATCAGGACGGCGCCGGCCCTGGCGGCTCCGACCAGATGGCCATGCTCGCCCTGCTGCAGGCGCCCGACGTCCAGGTGCTGGGCATCACCATCGTCACCGGCGATGCGTGGCGCGACGAAGAAACCCTCCACACGCTGCGCATGCTCGAGCTCACCGGCCACTCTGACATTCCCGTCGCCCGCGGCGCCGTGTTTCCCCTCATTCGCACCGAAGAAGAAACCAGGCTCGAATCCGCGCTCGATGGCAAAGTCGTGTGGCTTGGCGCCTGGGGACGCGTCGCCGCACCAGCAAACGACAGCGCGTCCGGATCCGCGCCGCCCGCGCCCGCGCGCTTTGAATCGCACGGCCCTTACGAAATCCCTCCCATGCCCGAGGGTCTGCCCGTCACCAAGCCGCTCGACGAAGACGCCGCCCACTTCCTCATCCGCCAGGTGCGCGAGCATCCCCACCAGGTCACCATCTACGCCGCCGGTCCCCTCACCAACATTGCGCTCGCCATCGCGCTCGACCCCGAGTTCGCCGCGCTCACCAAAGGCATCGTGTTTATGGGCGGCAGCCTCAATCCGCAAACCACTGACCCGGAATTCGCCACCAGCCCGCGCCACGAGTTCAACTTCTGGTTCGATCCCGAAGCTGCCCACATCGTGCTGCACGCCGATTGGCCGCGCATCGACGCCACCACCGTCGATGTCTCCCTCAAGGCGCCCTTCACGCAATCCATGATCGACGCCATCTCCAGGTCGCAGGCGCCCGCCGCCCGCTACATCGCCGCGTGGAGCCGCCCCCAATCCTACATGTGGGATGAGCTCGCGGCCTGCTCCCTCATCGACCCGTCCATCATCACCAAAGAGCAAACCGTCTACATGGACGTGGACCTGAGCCATGGCCCCAGCTACGGCGACACGCTCACCTGGCCCGAAAAGCTCAAGCCCGCTACCGGCGTGCGCCTTGTCCACGCACAAATGGACCTCGATCTCGCGCGCTTCCAGAAGTTGTTTGTCGATTTGATGACCCGCACGCCGCAGTAACTCACAGCCCGTTGCCCCATCCTTTCGCGAGCTTTTTTGCGAAAGGGTGGGAAACCACCTGAATCTGCAGGTACGAAATTCACGCGGCCAAAGAACTAGTCGTTTGTATCGTCGTCGCCGTGATCGCGATGCCGGTACTGGCCGATGGTCTCCTGCAGCCGGTTGGGATCCACCGACACTTCCACCACGTCCATCTCCGTGCCGTCGAGATCCACGATGAACAGCCCCATCCGCCCGCCTTCAGGACGGTCGAAGATCAGCGTCTGCTCGTTGCCTCGCCGGCTGGTCTCGCGGATCATGCGCTCCCAGCCCTGGCCCAGCTTCTCTTCCACCATCCGGTTCAAATCTTCGCCATCCACTGCCGCTGAGAAGTGTTCAAACTCGGCCACGCGCACCCGGCCCACTCCGCCATGCGTGGCCGCGCCCGCCACCAGGCTGGCCAGCCCCATGAACGGAATCCGCGTGGCGTGCACGTGATACTCGTGCGCAATCGAGTCCACCACACCGTCAAAGCCGCCCTCGCCGCCAGCCGCGTGCGCCATCCACGGCACCACGATGGCGACAATCAGCAGCGCGCAAGAAAGAGGAATGAAAAACCGGTGCGCCCAGCGACCCGTGGTCCCTGGCGAGCGTTCTTTGCTTGCTGGGGTGGAAATATGTTTGCTCATTGGTCGCCGTCCTTCTTGTTGGCCTTATCCTGAGCCTTTTCCAGAGCCTTGTCCGCCTTGTGTTCCTGGCTCTTTGTTTCCACATTGCCCAGCGCGCCCAAACCGCTCAGCCCGCTCAGCGCTCCCAGCTGGTCCACGCGGATCGGCCCGAGGATCAGCACGATGCACAGCTCCTTGGGCTCGGCTGTCAACACAAACATGCCGCGCGACTCCCCGTTCACCTGCTTCACCAGAACATCGGTGGTCTCATTGGTCTTGCGCTCGCGCGTGCGCACAATCGGCGTCCACTCCGTAGTCTCGAAGGCCGCGCGCAGCTTCTCCACGTCGTCCATCGAATACTGGCCTTCCTTGTCGAACTCGTAGTCGCGGACGTAGATCCCGTCGAGTCCCTCGATCAACTGCTTCGCCGCGGCCTCGTCCTTGTCTTTGCCGTCCATGAACTTGGCCGCGAAGTCGAGCATGTTTTTGCCCAGCGTCACCTCGGTCACGTCTGAAGCCTTCGCAGCCAGCTCCTTTTCCAGCGGCGCCGGCAACGGTAACGGCGAGGGCGACGGAGTGGGGGCTGGTTGCGCCAGCACCGGCGCAATCACGGCCAAACTTCCCAGCACAATTGCTGCAATCCCATTTTTCATTTTCCTTGCTCCTGTTCTCGTCCTGGGTTTTGTAACAAGTCACAGCCTCACATGCTGCGAAAAATCTCAAGCGAAGTAGGTTTGTAACAAGGGCACGACCTTAGTCGGGCCGCAAATGTCGCAAATGATCGTGGGCTTTAGCCCCTGGGCGTTTTCTTCTCAATCCACGCGGATCATGCAATCAGCGCTACCTCGAAGCCGTGTTCTGTTCC
>JASHQH010000093.1 GCA_030037635.1 Acidobacteriaceae bacterium | reverse complement strand
GCCCACTGCCATCAAAATGCGCACCGCCTCCATGGCCACAATGGTTCCCGCGCCGTTGTCGGTGGCGCCGGTACCGGCGATCCAGCTATCCAGGTGCCCGCCCAGCATCACCACCTGGTCTTTCAGCTTGGGATCGGTGCCGGGAATTTCGGCGATGGTGTCAAAGCCGTGCTCGTGCTCGCCGGTGAATTTGGTTTCGATGTCGATCTCCACGCTTACCGGCACATGCGCCTGCGTGAGCCGGTAGAGGCGGCCGTAACTTTCGATGGCCGCAACCGCGACCGGAACTTTGACCCGCTCGCTGGCCAGATACGGCCTGCGGCCCAGCGTGGCGCCGTTATCGTCGAAGAAGGTTCCGCCGGAACCGCCGCCGTCGCGGCCGTCCCGGCTGGGTTCGATGACCGCGGCCACTTTTTCGTCCGCGAAGAACTGCGCAATCTGGTTGATGAGCCGCTGGCGCTCCATGTAGGTCCGCAACCGCGTCTGCATCTCGGGCGGAACTCCCCCCGCGTTGGCGTTCACGGGATACTGCGCCATGTCTTCGAGCTCCTTGTCGGTGTAGCGCACAAACATCGCCTCATCCACGGGAGGAACCTCGCGCATGGCGCCAAAGAGGACGATTTTGCCTGCCAGCTTGCCTTTGTACTGGTCGAAGTCCTTGTCGCTTTGGATGCTGACGTAGACCACGTCGCCCGTAACCGGCCCCGGCGCGGCATCCGCGCTCTCCAGCGCTGAGCTGGGGTGGGTGGAAGGCGACCAAGGCGTGGCCTGCAGAATCAGGACCGCGGTATCGGGCGAAACCATGCGGGCCCAGGTATTCAACTGCTGCCAGCCCAGGCCGAATTCGCCCCAGTCTTCGAGGTGCGCGTTCTGGAGCCCGATCTTGGTGAGCGTGTCGCGGGTCCACGCGTTGGCTTTAGCCAGGTTGGGCGAACCCGTCAGGCGCGGGCCGATGTCATCGAACAGCGGGCCGGCAAACTCCATCACGTGGGAATCGTTGAGGCCCTCGTTGCGGATGCGCTGGATCATGTTCAGGTCCAGCGTTTCAGTGGCCGGCTGCACTTCGGCATAGGGATCGACCTGCGCAGGCGTAGCGGGCGCCGCAGCGGGCTTGGGTTTGTCGGCGGCAAAAATCGGCAGGGCTGCGGCCAGCAGGACCGCGCAAGCGATGCGACACCATTTTCCGGGCATAGGGCTGGGCTCCTTTTTTCCTCGAGTGTGACCCATGAAATTCGCGAAGGGCCAAACGTCGATCAGGGGTGGCAAATTATCTCGATGCGAATTTCGGGGACGGGGGTACTACGGAAAAATATCAGATGCCGCTCCGGCGCTCAATGCAATTCGCAACAGAAGTTTTGGCTCCCGGCGCGAGCGCCGGAGCCAAGGGGAAATGTTGCGTGCGAGCTAGCGCGGATGCAGGGCTAATTGCTTTTGTCCGATTTATCGCCTTCCATGCCGGCGGGCAGATCGAGCACCACGAGCGCGAAGCGAGTCTGGTTATTCTCGGGTGATTCAAAGCCCACGATGTGCTGGTGGCGCTCCGATCCGGCCTTCAATTGCAGGCTGTTGTCGTTGAGGTGGTAATCCCCCGAGTCCACCTGCACGTTGCCGTGATGCGTATCGTCGGCGCAGGTCAGGCCTTCAGCGGTCTGGGTGGGCGTGCCCACGGGAGCCTTGTCTTTGCAGGTGATCACGTCGCCGTAGCGGCCCAGCGCCTTCTTGTAAAACGCCGCTACCTTGTCCTGGCTGTCGGGCGTGGTGTAGTTGACGACCTTCACGCGCAGTTCCCACTCGCCAAAGCCCATGTGAATGTCGGCGGACTTGTCGTTTTCCTTATCGCGGACGATTTGCGCGCCGGGATAAGCCGGCAGGCCAAGATCGGCCGCCGTGGTCTGATCGGTGCTGACGTGAACGCCGCCAAAGGGGGTATCGACCTGGACATTCTTGTCTTCGCCGTTGGCGTTCTTCTCCACGTGGATCCGGCAGCCGGCAACACCGGCCGCCAACAGCAGGCAAGCGAACAGGCCCGCCACGGCGTGCATTCTGTGCGGTGTCATTGAAATTCGCCCTCTGGGGAGGTTATACGCCGCCCAGGCCCAAAAGGTTCCGGAAATCGAGTACCGCCGGCATCCTTGCCGGCTGTCGTGCGGGCATCCTTGCCCGCACCTGCCGCGCCGAGAGTAGAATCCTCTCCACATGACAAAGAAAGCGAACAACCCTGATCCATTCCCAAGCGCCGTTCAGGGAGCAACCCAACCCCGCTTCGGCGAGGTACGAATCCGCCAGCGTGGCCGCCTTCCTCATTGGGAAAGGGAAGCCGGACTCTACTTCGTCACATTCCATCTTGCAGATTCTCTGCCGCTGCCTGTACTAGAAAAGATCGTTGAGCGCAACCGAATTCTGGTAGCTGCGAAGCGTGCAGAAGCCAATCTGCTCCCAGAGCAGAAAGTGCTTATTGCGCAGTACAGCCCCAGGAAGGTTGAAGAGTACTTCGATCACGGCATCGGAGCGTGCTTTCTCCGCGATCCCAGAATCGCCGAGCTCGTTGCGGACGCGTTGCGCTTTTGGCACGGAAAGCGATATCGCCTGATTGCGTGGTGTGTGATGCCCAATCACGTGCATGTGATTTTTCGCTCTCTCCCGGGCTGGGCACTGGCCGATATCGTACAAAACTGGAAAAGCTACACGGCCAGTGAGGCAAATCGCATCGTGGGACGAACTGGCGCCTTCTGGCAGCGGGAATATTACGACCGGCTGATTCGTGAGGAAGGTGAACTCGACAGGGCGATCCATTATGTGCTGAGCAATCCGGAATGGGCCGGGCTGACGGGATGGAAGTGGGTTTGGAGTGCGGGCACGGATGCCCGCACGACAGCCGGCAAGGATGCCGGCGTTACCCGATAGACATTAATGTTCCGAGGGCTTGTCTTCCTTGCTGCTGGTGGCCCAGAGGATCGCCGCCACGAAGGCAGCGATGATGACAGGAACGACCACGAATGGGGAATGGAGATGCATGTGCAGGCTCCTAGCTGGTTCCAGAGTAGCAAATTCAGCTATCAGCTTTCAGCCCTCAGCTATCAGCGGGCCGGGTCTCAGCTGATAGCTGAAAGCTGACGGCTGAGAGCCTGCTTCTGCTCCCTGTTCCCTACTCCCTGTTCTCTATTCCCTGCTGCCTATTGGCTACTCCCTGCCTTTGCGTAGTCCACCCGTATCGTCAGAATCTCATTGTGCTGAATGGGCACCTTGACCACATCGCCCTCGATCTTGAGCGGATCGCCTTCGGGCTGCTCCATCAAATTGGTAACGGTGGCTCCGGTGGCGCCCGGCGGCACGTGGAACTCGGCCACAGTGTTGTCCTTGCCCGCCCACTCGTAGACGCGGAAAATCAGCCCGTTGGCGTCTTCGGCTTTCTTCACAGCGGTCAGAACCACGTTGTCCGGCTCGACCGACGCAAAGGAGTGCTCGGCGGGCAGCGAGCCCGCGTGCGCGGTGGTCACCACAGCCTGGAGCGGGTAGTCGTACTCCCAACCGTGGCGCACCGTGAGCGCGTCCTTCCACGTGCCCGCGTGCGGATAGAGCGCGTAGTGGAAGTGATGATGGCCCTGGTCGGCTTGCGCGTCGGGCCAGGTGGGCGAGCGCAACAGCGTGATGCGCAGAACATTGCCGGCATCGTCGTAACCGTACTTGTCCTGGTTGAGAATGCTCAGGCCGTGCACCTTGCCGTCCGGCCCCGCGCCGCTCAGATCGGCCCAGCGCATCGCCGGAACTTCAAACTGCGCCTTCTCCCAGGAGTTGTTGCGCGTGGTTGGCCGCTCGATTTCGCCATAGGGGATCTCGTAGGTGGCGAAGTCGCTCTTCACGCTGAGTGGGAAGGCGGCTTTGAGCAAAACGTGCTTCTCATGCCAGTCGATGTCGTTTTCGATGTCGACGATGTCGCCCTGGAGGCGAATGGTCTGGACGAATTTGGAGCTCTGCCAGTGGCGGGTGATCTTGATTGTTTTGACATAATCGGGCCCTTGGACGGCGCCGACCGAATCTGCCTTCTCGACGACGGCCGGTTCAGCGTCGAGCGTCCCAGGGTCGATGTTCCACGCGTCGTATTGCTTCGGCGTGTCTTTGAAGAACTGGAGTTGATTGCCGCAAGCGCCTGGGGCAATCGATTCTGTACCTGATTGCTTTAAGACGATGCTCGTGATGCACCCTGTTGAATCGTCGACCTTGAGGTGAATCCTGTCGTTATCGAGCCACAACGAGTGGTTATTGGGCTTCAGGTCATCATCGCTGAGGATCACCGTGTCATTGATTGAGTGGCAGGCCGCTTCATCGCATCCCGGAGTAATGCGAAGGGTTTTGTATCCGAGCGCTGGTACGTCTCTAACAGGAATAAGGTAGGTCTCCTCATCGTATTTGCCGAGTTGATAGTTAAACTCACCAGTACGCCTTAATCGGAAACTGATGAAGTGTGATCCGTTGCTTGGATCGTCAACAGTAAAGCCGCCGGGGAATCCCGCCAAATGCGCAACTACGGTCCCCGACCGCGTCCAGCCAACTGGATTGAAAACGATCAATGCTTGCCCTTGGGGGTTCTTCACCCTTCGTGACGTGTCAGTTCTCTCGGCCACTATTTGCAGCGCGCCCGCCGAAATCTCGCTGGTCGACATGCGTACCCAGTCGTAGTCCTTCTGCGCATCCTTATAGATGACGCCGATGCCCGACCCCGCCGCCAGATCGTGGAACTGGTTGAAGAGAACTTTCTTCCAATCCTCCGTTAAATCCCCCGAAGGGTACGCCCGTCCGGCCAGGACCCAAGCTA
>JASHQH010000092.1 GCA_030037635.1 Acidobacteriaceae bacterium | reverse complement strand
GACGACGGTAGCGGGCAGATCGATGGCCGGTGCGCGAATGGGGAATGCCAGGCGCAACTCGGACTGGGGTGCAACCTGGAAAGCTTCAGCGAGGCGGATGCTGGCGCCACCGTTGGAGACGTCGAGAGTTTCGCCGGAAATCGACCGGCCATCAGGAAGCCTGACGTCGAGCGGGGTGACGACCTTGATGCGAACGGTGGCGCGCAACTGCTGCAACTCGCGGGCTACGGCGGTGCAGACGCCCAGGATGACGATATTGAAGCAGCACCACATCACGTTCATCAGCACCGTGCCGGGACGGTCACGGTCCCAGCGAAGGAAGCGAGGAATGGCGAAGGCGAGCCCGAGAAGATTGAAGAAGAGCGTGATGAGGAAGGGCTGCGCGGTGCGGGTATCGAAGAAGGTGCGGGCCACCACGCCGCCCTTGTCGGTGACGTTGAACTTGCCCGCGCGGGGACGGATGAGCGCCATCACCGTGGGCAACAGGATGTAGGGCGCCACCACGGTTTCATAAATATCGTTCCAGAATGAGTAACGGTGTGAGCCTTGAATGCGCGAGTTGGCGATGCTGGAGAGGATGAGGTGAGGCAGCGCGAAGGCCAGGATGGCCGCCCAGTAGCCGGGAATGTTGGTGTGGCCGAGGAGCAGATAGATGAGCGGCGCGGTGAGGAAGATGAGGCGCGGCGCCGCGTAAAGAAAGTGGCCCATGGCGTTGAAGTAGCAGAGGCGCTGGGGAAACTTGAGGCCGCGCGCGAAGAGCGGGTTGTCGATGCGCAGTACCTGGATCATGCCGCGCGCCCAGCGGATGCGCTGGCCGATATGAGCCGAGAGGCGCTCTGTGGCCAGGCCGGCCGCCTGGGGAATGTTGATGTAGGCCGTGTTCCATCCCTTCATCTGCATGCGCAGCGCGGTATGCGCATCCTCGGTGACGGTGTCAGTGGCGATGCCGCCGATCTGGTCGAGGGCCTCGCGGCGCAGCACGGCGCAAGAGCCGCAGAAGAAGGAGGAGTTCCAGAAGTCATTGCCGTCCTGCACCACGCCGTAGAACAGCTCTTCCTCGTTAGGAACCACGCGGAACTGCCCGAGATTGCGCTCAAACGGGTCGGGCGAATAAAAGTGGTGGGGCGTTTGCAGCACGGCCAGTTTGGGATCGCGCAGAAACCAGCCCACCGTCACCTGCAGGAAACTACGCGTGGGCACGTGATCGCAATCGAAGATGGCCACCAGCGGCGAATGCGTGGTCTGGAGGGCGGCGTTGATGTTGCCCGCTTTGGCATGCTCGTTGCCGGGCCGGGTTTTGTAGCCGATGCCGGCCTGGCGGGCGAATTGCTCGAATTCCTTGCGTCGTCCGTCGTCGAGAATGTAGACGTGCATCTTTTCGACGGGCCAGTCCATGTTGAGCGCGCCCAGCGCGGTGTAGCGCACCACATCGAGGGGTTCGTTGTAGGTGGTGATGAAGACGTCGATGTGCGGCCATTCGTCGGGATTGTCGGGCAGCGCCACGGGTGCGCGGCGCAGCGGCCAGATGGTTTGGAAGTAGCCGAGAAAGAGAATGACGAAGGCGTAGGCTTCAGCGCAGAGCAGGCAGAGGATGAAGAAGGCGTCCAAAGCTCCCCAATGATTGGCCGGATCGCGGAAAAAGTGGATCACCTGGGTGACGCGCCAATAGGCATAGCGCAAGGTGCAGAACATCGACAGCACGATGAGGGCCAGGGTGACGAGGTAGGAGCCGGAGATGCGCGCCACGAAGATAGCGATGAGCAGGCTGAGGAGCCCCAGCACGGCCTGTTGCGGCCAGGTGAGCGGCAGCACGGCAAGAAAGCAAAGGATGGCCGCGCCCAGGAGCAGGGAAACGAGGCGAAGCATGCGGGTGAACAGGTTTTCGCGCGCTCCCATCTCCTGCCACATGTCCGCGGCAGTCATCGCTCGCTCCAGCGGACTCCTCGGAAGGTGATGCTGGCAGCCGCGGAGATGCTCTTCACCCATCCCGCCAGGCTGGCGAAGTCCTCGGCCACGCCCGAGTTGGGGGCGTAGTCAATCACTGTCATTCCCTCGGCCAGGGCTTCGCTGACGGCGGGCGAGCGGCGCAGCACAAAGGGAAGCAGGCGGTCGCCCAACTGCTCGCGGAGCACTTCGCGCACGTCGAGATGCAGGGGCAGGCCGGGATCGAACTGGTTGAGCACGTAGTAAGGAGGCGAGGATTTTGAGGAAATGCCGTTGTTGTGATCGAAGAAAGCGTCAATGGAGGTGACGCTGACCACCGAGTTCATGTCGGGAACCAGGGGAACGAGCACCTGCGGCGCCAGGCGCATGACGCGGCGCGTGATGGCGCCGGAGGCAGTGGCCAGATCGACAATCACGCGGCTGACGCCGCGCAGGTACTTGGAGATTTCGTTGGTCAACGCGTCGGGAGCGGCGCTCTCGGTGCCCAGGGTGTCGGGGTCGAGCGTGATCATCTGCAGGGGCGCGTCACCGCTGGAAGGCGGTGGGCTGAAGGTGCGCAGCAATCCGGGGCGCTGATCGCGCGCGCCAAAGAAGAACGGAAGCAGGCCGTAAGCGGCGGTGTCGACCAACAGCACGCGCTCGGAACGCGAAGAAAGCACGCGGCCCAGCGTGGCCACCAGGCTGGTTTTGCCTACACCGCCGGCCAACGAGAAAACGGCCAGCACGGGAGCGCGCGAAGTTGCGGGCGCAGGCGCCTGCGCGGCCGGTACATTTTCTTCGAAGAGGCTGCGCAATGCGTACCAGCGCGCGGTGATGCGGTCGCGCGAACCCTGCAACGTGCCCTCAGGCGCGTGTGGAAGCGCGGTATGGCTGGCAGCCTCAGAGGCTTCGGGCGTCAACCACGCAGGACGGACGGGGGTCTCGCGCGCATCGGGCGCGACCCACGGAGCGCGCGGCATCCCGTAGATCTCCTCACGCATGGGAGCGCCGGGGTCGGAAGCCGGCTCCTGGCGGAGATCTGCGGAACCGCCTGTGCCTTGCGTTTCAGAACCCGGTGCAGCAGAGGCGACATTTTGGTGCGGCGGAGGCTCGGATCGGACACTCGACGCTCCGGCCAGCGGCGTAGGGAAGGGATCGAGGTGGGTTTGTCCTCGAGCAGCCTGCTTGGCAGCCTCTTCAGCAGCTTCAGCCTGGCGCGCGGCCAACTGCGCGGCCTGCGCACGTTGCGCTGCCTCGAGAGCCGCTGCCTGCGCGGCCAGCTCGGCGCGGCGCGCTTCCTCATCAACGCGAGCAGCCTCGGAAGGACGCGGCCCTTCTTCCAAAGGCCGGCCGACGGGACGTTCGTCTTTCATCCGCGGCGCGAATTCCTGAGCTGGCCGCGGCGCAAATTCCTCAACTGGTTCAGAAAGCTGCCGGGCACGGCTCTGCGCGCGCGAAGCGGAAAAATCGCGGTACTTGGCGCCGTGCAAATTCGCCCACGAGTAGAGCGCAGCCACATCTTCAGGTGTCTGATTCGGGTCGGGCCCTTTGCGCTCGGTCATAGTGGTCCCCTGCACCTTTCCTCATCGCGCGATGTTCTGTGCCGGCGAGTTCCATGGCGTTTCAGGAAATAGTGTGAGGTTCATGCCTAAGTGCATGCTCGCCGCTCCCATGTCTCAATCCCGGCGACAACGACCTGCCGCTGGGGCCGCCGATTTGTCACCCCAAGAAACAAAGGCCGTTTCTTACTCCGGGTTGGTTGCGCCGATTTTGCTATATTCGCTTCGCCCTACAGTTTTTTCCTAAAACGCTATGAACGGCCGCCGCCGCGTCCCCAAAGCCGGAATACACACCCCGATGGCGGGTGAACTCACAAGAAAATCGTAGTGGTCTGGCTGACTTCAGAACATAGCACTTCGAAGGTCGCGACGCTAACACTTTTCCGCCATAGAAAAGCTTAGAAACCTCCCATTTTCTATATGATGCGCCGCTATCCCCATTCGGTACTCTGTTTTCGGGCGGGGCCGCAAGTACCACCGTACCAGCGAGCGCGGTTACTGCGAATCAGAGCCAGGCGCCATCCGTTCCTGGACGATGTCTTTGTGGTTCAGCCGAGGGTGAAGACCACTCGCGGCTTTCCGGGAGCGTTCCAATGGCTCTCTACGTCGGAGAGAGGAAGGGAACAGGTGGCGATGCGCAGGTTTGCCGGTCCAACCGCTTCGAAGGTCTGGCGGGCGGCATTCAACAGCGAAGGCAACGGCACACTTTTGGCGCCACTCCCCATCAACACAATGGGGGATGAACGCAAACCGGCTCCCGGGAGATCGATGCTCTCCTCTCCGCTTGCGCCACCGACGTGCACGAAGCGAACAGGAGTGGTGTCCTCAACTCCTTTGGCAATGGCAGCGATGATGGTTCTGGCAGCCTTCCCCCACAGGTAATCGATCACGATGTCGATGCCTTTTCCAAACTGCTGTATCAGTGCTTCTTCGTACCGTTTTGCTCCCAGAGGATGAAGCGCGCCCAGAGTGAACGGAAGAACAACATCCGCGCCCAGCGATTTGACTTCTTCGAGCTCGATTTCATTTCGCCCCGTCGCGATCACCTTCCCGGCGCCAAGATACTTTGCCAACTGCACCGCAATGCGGCCGGCAGTTCCTGTCGCACCGTTCACGAGCACAGTCTCGCCGGGCTTAAGATGTGCGCGTTCAATCAGTGATGCCCAGGCCGACATTCCAGGATTGGCAATGGCGGCTGCAGTTACATCGTCCAGCCCATCGGGCAAGGGAACGCAATGCTTTGTATTCACCAGCGAGCGCTCCGCAAGGGCTCCAAATGGAGCTTCAGGAAGGCCGAAGTAGACGCGCTTCCCGTCCTGGGCGAGGCCTACGCCGTCAGTGCCGGCGACGGCCGGGAAAGCACCGTCCGAACTGTAGTGCGAACCCGACGCACGCGACTTGGTGAGCTGGCTGAGGGCTGACGCCTTCACCTGGACGATGGTGAATCCGTCCCGGGCAATGGGTTCAGCGAAGTCCCCGTACACGGGACTACTCTGGGGTGCTTTCACAATGGCTGCTTTCATCGGCTCATCTCTCCTGAAGGCCCCCTAGCTGACCGCGATGGCCTGCCCGGGAGCGACTTGAACATCGTACAATAAAATTGCACAGTGTTCAATTATGAGACACAAAGATTGATATGCTGGATTCATGAAAGTGAATCGGGAGATTCTGACCCGCGGCGCTCTCCAGCTTCTCAACCAGGTTGGCCTGGAGGAGCTTACCCTGCGGCGTCTCGGAGCGGCATTGAAGGTCCGCGCGGGGGCGATGTACTGGCATTTCAAGAACAAAGAAGAGCTGTTGAACGAGATGGCCACATTGCTTCTGGCTGAGGCGGCTCCAGAGCTTCTGCCGGCGCGCCGGCAGTCTGACTGGAAGGGATGGGTGGCTGCGTTTGGAGAGGGCTTACGAAAAGCCCTGCTTCGTTATCGCGATGGGGCTCGCATGGTTACGGGGACGAAACTGACCAACACCGAGTATATGAAGACGGCTGAAAGGATAGGAACGCAATTAATTAAAGCTGGGTTCACTTTGCGGCAGTGCGTGGTTTTGCTCAGCACGGTCTACAACTACACGCTCAGCTTTGTGATTGAGGAACAGGCTGTCTTTCCGCGCCCCGGGCAACGTTCAGAACAATACAATCTTCAGAGGCGCAATGAGGGTCTCTCCTCTGAAGCACTTCCGCTCATGCGCCAGGCAGGACCGGTCCTTTTTGACCGATTCGAGCGGCGATACAAAGAAGGTCTTGCCCTTATGTTGCAAGGCGCCGCTTGCCAACTTGACGCTCGAAGGAAAGATTAGCGCATCCTCGTAAAGTCACGGCAGGAATCAGGCTACTTTCCGGCACGCCTTCGCCAGTCGCTTCGCGATGGCTGGGGTAAACTTAAAGACGGTTGTTGTAAATACGCAAGTTGTTTAAACTGTGAGCCCGTAGCTCAGTTGGTAGAGCAACGCCCTTTTAAGGCGTGGGTCGTGCGTTCGATCCGCACCGGGCTCACCACTCCAAGCAAATTCCGTGCGTTTGCGCTAAGGATACCGAGCGGGCGGCCAACCGCCTGGCTGACCGCCTCGCCGGTGGAACAGGCGCAGGCCTATGGAGCCATGAAGTAAACGGAGCTTGTTGCCTGGTTGGCCGGGAAACCGCTGCTGTCGTTGACTGTAATGCTCCAGTTGTAGGTGTACCCGCTGGTCAGGCTGGTGACAGACGGTGTGCTGTCGTCTCCGGAAATCGGATCCACGCCCCAAGTCAATGAGGTGGTCGTGTACGAGAATCCGTTGTAGTTGCCATTTTGGTTCGGGACCGACCAGATGGTGCAATTGTTGTCAGGGCATGCGCTGCCACCCGACTGATCCAGGTAGAAGGAGTAATAGTAGTTGCCTGGGTTGGTCAGGGCTGGGTCGGTCCAGGTAAACGTCGGCTGATCGCTGGCGGCCGTCGTCCCATTAGCGGGCGAAGTGAGGGTGGGCAGATCGCTCGGCCCGACCACCGCGCCCGTGCTGCCAAATGCGGTCACCGCGCTGTTGATCACGCTGCCGGTTTCGACGGTCCCGTCGCTGTAGGTCACGGTGAAGCCGTAGGTGTCGCCGACTTTTGGCGCGCCGCCGGCAAGCGTGGCGGTGTAACCGAATTGCGTGTTGCCGCAATCGCTGCAGTTGCCGCTCATATCAACGGGCATGGTCCCGGCGTTGTTGACCAGCAGGTTGGGGCCGGAGGTCAGGGTAACGGCCACCGGCAGCCGGTTCTGCTCCTCCACACGGAAATTAAGCTGGTAGCTCGTCGAGGTCGAACTGCAGCCCGAGCAGTTGTAGGAGTTGTACTGCGTGGATACGGCTGGCACGCTGTTTGCCGAGGGCAGCGTGACTCCTGGCACGGTCTGCGAGCTGCCCGATATGGTGAGGCCAGCGGAGAGATTCTCCCTGACATTTTCCACCGCCTCGGTGCCCATTTCGCCGTTATCCAGCTGGTCGAGGATTCCGAACACTCCATAGTTGGAGCCGCTGGGAACGGAGACCGTAAAGGCATTCGCCCCGACTACCGGGCTGGCAATCTCCATTGCATAGATGCCGGTCGGGTTGCCGGTGCTGGGCGATATTTCGAGCATGCCCAGGTAGAGCGGCGCGCCTGCGCAAATTTGCTGCGAGGAGTTCGTCGGGCAGACAAGACCCGAGGGAATGGTGACCGTGCCCGAAACCGCGGTGCAGGTGCCGGTGCATGCGGGCGTGTCGATGGTGACACCAATAAAGCCGGTGGTGCCGCTGCACCCGCTCGATGTGTAGTTGCACCATCCGGTGGGATGCGCATCGCCATCGAGCGTGTTATAGGACCGGGCCTGGAAGTAGTAGGTTTGGCCCGAGGTGAAGCTGTAGCCCGAACCGGCAAGCACCGCATTGGTGAGGACCCAAACGTTCTTGTCTCCGTCTGCCGGGAACGCGTGGCTTCCGGATATGGTGCCAAATTGGCCGCCATTGGTCCCGCCGCCTAGCGTGGGACTGGTGCTCCATTGCACCAGGTATTCGTTCGCGTCCTCGATGCCATTGCCACTCTCGTTTTTGCTCGGACTGTACTCAATGAGCACGCCTTGCGAGTTGGGGATGATGCCCTCGATCTGCGGATTCTCATCGGGTGTCGCGAATGTGGGATTGGCCATAGTGACGCCGACGCCGGTGACGTTGGCGTTCGAGACCGTGACGGAGGAATTACTGCCGGTCGGGTCGATGGCGTTCTGTATTTCGTTGCCGATCGGATCCATCCATGCCGAGAGCGTATAGCTGCCTGGCTGCACGCCGCGAATGGTGTAGGCTCCGCCAGAGGTTAGCGTGGTTTCGCTGATGCTGGTGCCTAATTGCCCACTCCCGTTACTGCAGCCGCCGCTCAGCGTCAAGTACGTCTGCCCGGTCTGCGAGCCGTTGTAGCTCACCGTGCCTGAGACCGTGTAGGCCACCTGCACGTTGAAGTTTTCGTTGGGCAGGTTGGTTCCGTTCGCGACCGTGACACCGGTGGAGCTGGCGGGATCGCTGGGATAGAACAGCGAGCCTGTCGCTCCTATAATGGACGGCGTGATGGTGTAGGTGCCGGGCGGAACGTTGGTGAACGAATAGGTGCCGCTGCTGGTCGTGGTTTGCGTTAAGGTTGCGTTCGTGGACGTATTGGTGAGCGTGACCGTGAAAGTGACGGGCAGATTGCTGTTGCCGTTGTAGCAGTAATTCTGCAGGCTGAACAGTCCGCCGATGGTCCCGCCGGCCGTGTTCACAACGATGGAATAGTTCTGCGTTGCAGAGGTGTTGGCCGGTTGCGTACTGTCGGTCACCTTCACCGTGAACGGCCCGATGGTTTGCGCCGAAGCCGGCGATCCGCTGAACGAGAGCGTGCTGCCGCCGGTGTTCGATGCGGTGATGCCGTCGCCCAGTGAATAGCCCGACGTGACCTGCGTGCCATTGATGTACCACGTGTACCCCGGCACGCCGTTGCTGGCCTGGATCGACCCGGTGTAGTTCTGGCCGACGGTCGCCGAGCCGGGTATGGATGTGCTTGGCGCCGGCAACGACACCGCGATCGGGTTGCTGACCGTGATGGTGTAGTTGTTCTGGGTGACGGAATAATTGGTCGTGGCGTCGGTAAGCGTCACGTTAAAGCTGATCGTCCCGGCCGCTGAAGGCGATCCGCTGATGCCGAGGCTCGCACCGCTGGGGCTTGCGCTCAGGCCCGTTCCGGCAAGACCCGAGGTCGACCAGGAGTAGCTGCCGCTGCCGCCCGATGTGTTGATCGAGCCAGAGTAGCTTTGCCCGGTGTAGCCCGTCGAAGGCAGCGACGATGGATCGGGCGTGGGCAGCGAAAGCGCGCCGTAGACCGTAATCGTGTATGTGTTTGGCCCGGCGGTCTGGTTGCTGGAAGTGTCTGTCACCTTGGCGGTGAACGAAACGGTCTGCGCCGAGGTGGGCGTGCCGCTGACCGTTAACGTTGCGCCAGCTGTTGCATAGCTTAAGCCGTCCGAGGGCAGGCCGGTGATGGTCCAAGAGTAATTTCCACTGCCGCCAGCCGCTACCACAGTCCCGGTATACGTCGAGCTTGCGTCTGCCGACCCCAGCGTGGAGGGGTTCGGCGTGGGCAGCGTGACGCCGCTGTAGACGGTGACGGTATATGTGTTCGGGCCAACGGTCACGCCGGTGGTCGTGTCTTTCACGCTGGCGGTGAACGAAACCGTAGTCGCCGACGTGGGTGTGCCGCTGATGGTGAGTGTGCCGCCATTGGCGGAGGAACTCAGGCTGTCGGAGGGCAGCCCGGTGACCGTCCAGGAGTAGTTGCCGCTGCCGCCCGAGGCGACGATTGTGCCGCTGTAGAGCGCATTGATGGTTGCCGGACCCAGCGTGGCTGGATTGGTGGCGGGCAACGACAGCGCATTGTAGGCGTTGATGGTGTAGCTGGTCGGGCCCGCAGTGTTCCCCGCGCTATCGGTCACCTTGACGGTGAACTGGATGGCCGCAGCCGACGTGGGTGTGCCGCTGACGGTCAGCGTCGCGCCGCTCGAGGACGAGGTCAGTCCGCCGCTGAGGCCGGTCACCGTCCAGGTGTAGCCGGTTCCGCTGCCGCCGGAGGCGGTGATCGATCCGCTATACGCGGTGTTGACGGTTGCGATCAGCGGCAATCCTGAAGCGCTCTGGGTGAGGGCGTTGTACACCCCGATGGTGTAGCTGTAAGGTCCGGACGATTGATTCGTCGTGGTGTCGGTCACCTTGGCGGTAAACGAAACCGTCGTGGGTGTCGCACCGGGTGTGCCGCTGATGGTCAGCGTGGCGCCGTTGGCCGAGTAGTTCAGGCCGTCGGAAGGCAGGCCGGTCACCGCCCACGAGTAGTTTCCGCTACCGCCCGCCGCAGCGATGGTCCCCGTATAGGGAGTGCTGACGATGGCCGGGCCCAGCGTAGAGGGATTGGTTGCGGGCAGAGTCACCGTGGCGTACACGGTGATGGTGTAGCTCGCCGTCGCAGTGACGTTGGTGGTGGTATCTTTTACCGACACGTTGGCCGCGACCGTTGCCGCAGCGGTAGGAGTGCCGGTGATGGTGAGTGTGCCGCCGCTCGATGAAGAGCTGAGGCCGTCGGAGAGGCCGCTGACTGTCCAGGAATAGTTGCCGCTTCCGCCGGAAGTGGAAATCGTGCCGCTGTAGGCAAGGTTCACCGTCGCCGTTGCGGGCAGGGAAGCGGGATTCGATGGCGGCAAGGTTACGGGGCTGTACACCTGAATGCTGTAGGAAAGCGGTCCCGCGCTGTTGCTCGCGCTGTCAGTCGCCGACGCCGTGAAGCTGACGGTTCCCGTTGCCGTGGCCGGCCCGCTGATCGTCAGCGTGGCGCCGCTGGCCGAGTAGCTCAACCCGTTCGCCGGCAGTCCCGTCACCGTCCAGGTGTAGCCGGCTCCGCTGCCGCCCGCCGCCGTCAGCGCTTGCGAATACGACTGCCCTGTGACGGCCAGAGGCAAGCTTCCCGCCGCCGGAGTGATGGTCACGGCCGGATAGCTGACCACGATGCTGTAAGTCGGCGACGTCGCGGAGTCTCCATAAGCGTCGGCCGCCTTGACCGCAAACGTAAATGTGCCGATGTCGGCAGTTTTGGGAGTTCCTGCGATGGCGCCGGTGCTGATGTTCAGGCTCAGGTCCGGAGGCAACGCTCCGCTGGCCACGCTCAAGGTGAGCGCACCCGCGCCGCCGCTGGCGGACACACCACTTGCATAGGCCACGCCAACGGTCGCCGTGGAGCTGGGCGCCGCGCCGAAGGTAATTGCCGGAGCAGCCGCGATGGAGATGCTCAGGGAGCCGGAGGTTGCGGTATCGCCATAAGCGTCGACAACCTTGATGGTGAAGCTGGCGGTGCCTACATCGGCCGCTTTTGGCGCTCCCGTGATGGCGCCGGTACTGGTGTTCAGGCTCAGATCCGGCGGCAACGCACCGCTGGCCACACTGTAAGTCGTTGCGCCGACGGCGCCCGTTGCGGCAACACTACCTGTGTATGCTGTTCCGACGGCGCCTTGGGGAAGCGAGGGAGTGAAGTTGATCGAGGGCGCCGTGATGGTGATGGTCAGAGCCGATGAGGTGGCTGTGACCGGCGTCGGCGTGCCCGAATCAGTGAATTGAAAGTACAAATCGCTGTAAGTACCCGCGCACGAGGCTGTAGGCGCCGTTCCTGAAGCGGTGGTGATGACTCCCGCCGAGCTCAGCGTCAGGCAGGAGGGCAGCGGATTGCCGCCACCCGCAGTGTAGACGGCCCAGTTCTTATACGGCGGAATCCCGCCGCCGGCTTGCAACGTGAGCGAGAGGGCTGTTCCCACTGATCCTGTCAAGCTGGAACTGGTTGTGGTCACCGCAGGCTTGGCCGCGACGGTGACCGTCGCCGTCCCGGTTCGCGTGGCTTCGGCAACTGAAGTCGCGGTGACGGTGATGGTCTGCTCTGCACTGGTAGCCGCCGGAGCCGTGAGGGTCGCCGACGTGGTGGTCTCGTTCGACAGAGTTCCGGCCGTCGTGCTCCAGGTAACACCCGCTGCGTTACGGTCGTTCTCCACCGTTGCAGTCAGCGTGGTGCTGTCTGCACCATCCACCGTCGAGGCTGCGGCCGTAACTGTCACCATAATGGGCGACGAGCTGCCACCGCAGCTGGTGAGCGTGCTCACAACGACGAGCGAAACCAATGCGGAAATCATCAGGAGCGAGGAAAGCTTGCGGTCGAACATCGATCCCCCTCATGCGCCCTTACGGCGCAAGGACTGTCTTGATCTCCGCGTCGGACCTTTCGCGTGCGATCCCTTGACGGACCTGCGGTTTATGGCAAGTGAGGCCCCGTCTGTTGTCTTGGAAAATTGCGGAAGTGCGCCAATTGGTTCGGCCCATGCTGTTGGCTCAGGTTGTGATGGGACCGTCGAGCGCACCGGCGCGGCTTCGCCACACTTCAGGCGCACTCGCGTTCCATCAACATTTCGGATTAGCGGGACTATTTTCCAGCCGGCACAGGCGTGGCGCAATACGCCTTGTGGCGTATTACCTTACTAATCATTCTTCCCGTCTTTTCTTGAGCAGCTGTCATAATTGCGATGCGCGCTTTGGGTCAGGGCAATTGATCGCGCATGATCTCGTCTTGGCGGAAGTTCGACGAGAAGCGAGGCCTCGCGGAATAGACCTGGCTGGCGCGAGCCGCGGCAGCCAGACGGGTTTTTACTCCCAATTTGCGGAAGACATGTTCCAGATGCTTCTTCACGGTACGCGGGCTGATGCACAGGCTGGCGCCGATCTCGGCGTTGGATTGTCCCTGAACGATCCACAGGAGTACATCGGCTTCGCGGCGCGTGAGTCCGAGCTTTTCAAACCGGGAAACAGCAGCAGCTTTGTTCATAGGCAGATCTCGTGCCGTCAGGCCCGCCACCGCAGAGAGTTGAGATTAGGCCCGCACCGCGCGTAAACGGCAATCACTTCTCGCAATCCCGACGCTGCGCCTACCCGGCTGAATCATTTTTCGGCGGTGATGGGGTTAAGGGCAATACGCTTTTTGGCGTATTCTTCCCACCATGTGCACTGCCTGTTGCCGGGCTGCTAACGCGTTTCGTCGCGTCCGTGGCTCGCGAGCGCCATCGCGGCCGCCGCGGTTCGCGTCTCCACACCCAGCTTCTGCAGGATGTGTTCGACATGCTTTTTTACAGTGGCCGTTTGCATGGCGAGGATGATGGCGATGTCCTGGTTGGTCTTTCCGCGGGCAATCCAGGTCAATACCTCGGTTTCGCGAGCAGTCAGTCCATAGGAGTCCAGGCCGCCGGCTCTCGGGCTGTACCGCTGCTCTTCCATCAAGATCAGGTTCGCGCCGTCTTGCCAGAGCAGCCGTACGGCCATGCGGGCGTTTTCCCCGGCGCAGGCCAGCGGTTCGCGGACAAAGGGCGCATCGTCATTTTTGCTCAACTCGGCATTCTTGAGCCGCACCCAAAGCAGAAGATCGGCGGGAAGGCGGCGATCGGTTTGCTGGGTGACGCCGAAATAATCGGCCAGGTAGCGCCGCGCCTGCGCATTGATGAACAGCACCTTGCCGCGCCCGCTGCATAAGATGACTCCCGCGCTGACGTTTTCAATGCCCTGCTGGAGCATGCGCAACTGTCCTTGCAGGCGGCCGATCATCCTGGCATTGTGCCAGGCCTGGCTGATATGAGGGCGAACCAGGTCGGCGATCAGGCGTTCGCGCTCGCTGAAGATGCGATCATCGTGCCAGCCCACACCGATGATCCGCGGCAAGCGGCAGGGAATGGTGATGCACAGGGCATCTTCGATGCCGTAGTGCCTGTAAAAGTCGCAATGCAACCCGCGATCGTGCAGCTGACGCCGGCTCCAGAAGTCGGAGATCCTGCGCGCGTGCCGGTCGGGCGTCTCCAGCACATGAACCATGATCGGGTGCTCGTTCATGTGCTCCTGCCAAAGGCCAGCGGCCTTGGCAGTGCCGAGCTCCGCGCTGCTGGTGCAGTTGTGCGACTCCGATTTCTCCGGGTACATCTCGTTGTAAGTGACGTGGGCCGCGGGGATCAGCCGGGCCAGAGAGGTAACCAGGCGCGGGGCAAAATGCTCGAACGGCTCCGCAGTGCGGAATGCGTAGCACTCGCGCACGAAAGCAAGAAGCGATCGCAGCTCGGATTGCCGCAAGCCTTCCATCGGGCCCGATCCGCGCCGGCAGGGAAGCAACAGAAATACGGCGAATGGAGTATTTGGTGAACCATCTTAGCCCCGCGCGCAGCTGGTTTCAAGGACAACTTTGCGCCTGAGTTCTTCAGCGGCAATGCCTTTCTTTTCTGTCCCATTTGGGGCAGTGCGCTGGGTCACATTCCTTTCTGAGGAAGGCGCCGAGGCCGGCGGTACGGGGAACGAATGCGCAACCAGCTCAGCCAGGCCCGCAGCACGTTTTGCCGATTTGGCTCGGCCCGCATCGGCAGGGGGCTCTTTGTCGATGACGCATTGGGTGGATTTCGCGAGTCTGCCGCTTCGACGTACAATGGTCCCGTTTCCTGGTTCGAAAACAAGGTTGTAGTCAAGGGAACGCCGGGTCTGGAATCAAGGCATCCAAGGTTCACGCGGCGCACCGGCGCAAAGCGCGCGTGGACAGGATTTTGTGCCTGAAATCCGGAACGCGGAAACCTTCGGAATCGGCCACAACGCAATCCTTGTCAAAATTGCCGTCGCTACCGTCAGCCGACTCATGCACTTCCTCACCGTTACGCCTGGAGCCCATATGCAGCACAGCCTTTATCGAACTTCGTTTGTGGCCGCCGTGGTTTTTCTTTGCTCTGTCCCTGGTTTCTCGCAAAGCGAGCCGGCGGACCGCCTGACCACGCCCATCATTGCTACGCAGCGCACCATCACGAACGGCGTGCATCCACTGGCTACCAAACAGAATGACCTGGGCAGGGTGCCCGGCACGCAAGTGTTTCATCGCATGGTTCTGCTCACGCGGCGCAGCGCGGCTCAGGAAACTGAGCTCGAACAATTGCTGCAGGATCAGCAAGACCCGGGCTCGCCGCAGTATCACCAGTGGCTGACGCCCACCCAGTTCGGCCAGCGCTTCGGCCCCAGCTCGAACGACATGGCCAAGATCGCCGGCTGGCTCGAGGCGCAGGGCTTCACCGTAGAAAAGTCCTCGAATGGACGCCAGTTTCTGCTCTTTACGGGGACAAGCGCGCAGGTGGAGTCAGCTTTCCAGACGGAGATGCATCGCTACAGTGTGAAGGGCAAGAAGTATTTTGCGAACGCCAAGCCAGCCAGCGTTCCTACGGCACTGGCCGCAGCGGTGAGCGGAACGAGCCTGAACTCGTTCACGCAAATGACGCCGGAGTACCACATCGCGGCGATTCAAGGGTCAGGAAGTCAGAGCACGGGAGCCAATCCGCAGATCGATATTCAAAACTCAGCGTTGACCGGGCCGGCGGATTTGAGCGCCATTTACGACGCGGGGCCGCTTGCCAATGCCAACGTGCTGGGGCAGGGACAGTCGATTGCGCTCATCGAGGAAAGCGACATTGTTGCCCAGGATCTGATCAACTTCAGGACCATCACCGGACTTCCGGCGGCGAGCATGAACATGATCGTGAACGGTCCGGACCCGGGGCTGGTTAGCGGCGACGAGACGGAAGCCATCGCCGACGCGGAATATGCAGGCGCGCTGGCGCCCGATGCCACATTGAACGTGATTGTGAGCGGATCGACGGAGCTGAACCAGGGCATTGTGCTTTCGATGGCCTACGCGGTCGACAACGACATCTCGCCCATTGCCTCGATGAGCTACGGAGGCTGCGAAACCCTGGAGAACACCTTTGCGCCCAACACGGTGGCGCTGTTCAAAGCAGCTTATGAGCAGGGCGCAGCCGAAGGCATCAGCCATTTTGTGGCTGCGGGCGACTACGGGGGCGACTCCTGCGACTATACCGGCATCAACACGGGATTTGGGGTAAATGCGATCGGTGACTCGCCGTGGAACGTGTCGGTGGGCGGCACGGAGTTTGTGATGCCCGATCCCAATGTATATTTCCCTCCGCCCAGCTACACCGCATCCGCTTACATTCCTGAGAGCACGTGGAATGATTTCGAGAATCCTGAGGACGGACGGCCGCTAGCGGGTGGCGGCGGGGTCTCGATCAATTTCACCAAGCCGTCATGGCAAACGGGGCCGGGCGTTCCGGCCGACGGCTCGCGGGACGTGCCCGACGTTTCGCTGGTGGCCGGCGACAACCTGGCATACATGGTGTGCGAAACCGATGCGGGCGGCGACTGCGCAGAAGGCTATGCGCTGGGAGTGATCGGCACGTCGCTCTCGGCGCAAGTGTGGGCGGGCATCCAGGCTGCGGTAAACCAGCAGAACAACGAAGTGGGCGGGGCGGGCAATCCCAACCCTACGTTCTACCGTCTGGCAGCAGGATCGAGCTCGCCCTTTCACGACATCACTGTGGGCGATACGAATGTTCCCGATAACTGCTTCTACGAGCTCTCCCAGACGGATTACTGCGACGGTGCTCCGGACCTGGCGGGATACGAGGCGACGCCGGGCTACGACCTGGCGACGGGATTGGGCTCAGTGGATGTGAATAAGCTGGCGACCAATTGGACTCCGCCGACGGGCAGCGGCACGACTACCGTGACCCTGAGCACCGGCGGCGTGACCAGCATCGAGCATGGCGATGCGCTGACGGCGACAGTGACGGTGACGGGGAGCGGAGGGGCGACGCCCACGGGCGACGTGGTGCTGATGGCGGGATCGCAGGGCGTGGACCGGATCACGCTGGGTGCGGCGGGAACGGCAGCGGTGACGTTCGGTGCGGCCGCAGGGGTTGAGTTGCCGGGCGGCAGCTACAACCTGACCGCGCGCTACGCCGGCGACACAAACTTTGCGCCGGCCAGCTCGACCGGGACGGCTCTGACCGTGAGTGCGGAGCCGACCACGACGGTCGCCTCAACCAGCGTGACGGGTACGGTTCCATATGGTTCGCCGATTACGCTGATGGCCACAGCGTATGGCAACAACAGCGGGACCGGCTATCCGGTTCCGGGCACTTACACATTTACCAGCGGCGCGACGACGTTGGGAACCGCAGGCCTTGCAGCCACGGGTGAGGGCCTGGCCTTTGTGAACGGCGGCGCGACGGTGAGCCTGGCGTGCTGCGGGCAAACTGTGTTGGGTGCGGGCACATACCAGATTGTTGCGGCGTCACCCGCAGCCAGCGCAAGTTTTCAGTCCAGCGTCTCTGCACCGGTAAGCCTGATGGTGGCCAAAAGCCCGGTGCTGGTTTCGCTTACTCCCAGCTACACCAATCCGGCGGTGAACACGGCGGTCAATCTGCTGGTTAACGTTCAGCCGCTGTACGAGGCGAGCAACGAGATCTACTATGGCGAGGCTCCGGTTACGGGCAACGTGGTGTTCTACGACATGAGCGCGACTCCGGAAACGAACCTGGGTACCGTGGCGCTGTCGTCGGTAAACACGGCGACGTTGGCCGTCACCTTCCCCACCACAGGCGTGCACGCGATCATCGCGCAATACAGCGGTGACGCCAACGACCTGGCCAATTCCTCGGGCGCGGCAGACATCACGGTGGGAACGAAGATACCGACGGCCACGACCATTGTGGCCGGCGCGCTGGAAGCGGGCTTTACCTACACCTCGAGTCCAATGACGCTGACGGCAACGGTGATCGGGGACTTTACCGGTCCCGCGCCAACGGGGACCGTCACCTTCACTGACGCTTCGGCGAACAGCGGTGCGGGCGCAGCCCTAGGCACGGCCTCGCTGGGCGTGCCAGTGGACGGCGAAGCGCAAGCTACGCTGAACGTGAGCACGCTGAGCCCGGGCACGCACAACATTACCGCCAGCTATTCAGGCGACGCGAACTATGTGGGCTCGGGGTCGCAGGCCGTGCAAGCCACCGAGGTCGGCCCGACGCTCACGCTGGGCTCGGCCTCGGCCTCGATTCCGGCGGGGCAAAACACCAACTCGATCTCGATTGCATTCGCAACCAACCCGCTCTTCACAAACTATTACTATTCCGACGTCGTGCTGTCCTGTTCCGGCTTGCCGACCGGGGCGGCGTGCGTCTTCAACCCCGGAACCTTCGACCCATCGTACAATTCGACGACCGGTATCCTGTCGGGCACATCGTCGGTGACCATTTACACCAATGGGCCGACCCTGCAACAAGCGTCGACTGGGCCGCGGCGGAAACCGTGGGGCGGATTGAGTACGCTGGCGTTGGCTGGATTGCTGGCGCTTGGTTTCAGGCGTCGCGGGCGCCGGCTGTTTGCTTCGCTGTCGGCATTGGCCATGCTTGCGTTTTTCCTCGGCCTTGGCGGCTGCACCGGCGGAAGCGGCGGACAGTACAACATCTCCAGTCCCGGCACGGCAGCGGGCACTTACGACGTAACCATCACCGGCACTATGGACGTGGAGCCCTTCGGTACCTATACCACGAGCACGACCCTCAACCTGACGGTTACGGCAACGGGGCTTTAAGAAACCGGCGGAGACGTTCCCCAGTAGAATGGCCGGGAATCGACGCAGACGTCAGACCGCCGGAAACAGGATGGCGGTGACGTTCTGATCCGCGGGCGTGGTGTTGGGATCGGTAAGGTAGTGCTCGATATGGAAGGCGTCGCGGAGAGGGATTTTCTTTTCCGCGACGACTTCGAAGGCACGGCGCGTGGCTTCAGGCAATTGGTCGAATGGACCGGTGAGTGTGAAGCGCGCGTACTTGCCGCCGTGGAATTTCTCGTAAGTGAGTTCCGCGGGAAGATTGACAGGCGGAGCTGCCAGCATGAAACCCGCGCGATAGATTCCCTGGTCAGGTTTATAAAGAGCGGCAGCTCCGGTGATCTGGTTGCGCTGCATGAGAACGGGCGCAAATTTCAGGACTGCCTGCCACGCTTGAGGCGCGTTGGCGGGGATGTTGCCGATCCGCTCGATAAAAACGTAGTTGGTGGCGGGGAATTCGACGGTTTCAGCTTGCACGGTGAGGTTCAGGGTCTCCGGCATGATCAGAAGCTCCAGGCGGGTTGGGTCGTGGCTTGGGCGTGCGAAAATCTTGCGGATCGGGAACAAGTGAAGAGGAGCCCGAGGTAGCGGCGCAGGTGATCAAGGCATCCCGCGGCAATGAGAGAGCTCTGTTGCGCTTTGGCAAGGATGAAAGCTCCCTGGATCACCGCCTGAGTGTAGTAAGCAAGGCTCGCGGCGGTCCAATCGTTGGCGATGCCATACTTTTTGATGGCCGCTTCGATGTCGGTGGCGAGGGTCGCCACGTGGGCAGCGATGCAGCGTTCGCACACTTTGCGGATGGCCGGGTGGGTCTCGTAGGTTTCCTGAACCATGGTCCCCAGGAGGCAGGTGTACTCGGGCAGCTCTCCGCGGAGGATGGCCTTGCGGTAGTCGACGTAGCCAAGCAGACGTTCGAGCGGATCAGGAAACGAGTGGTAGGGCGCCGCGGAAAAGATCCTGTCGGCGACGCCAAAGAAATGTTCGGCGGCGGCGAGACCCAGGTCTTCTTTGCTTGAAAAATGATGAAAGAAACCGCCCTTGGTGAGGCCGGCGGCTTCGCAGATATCTTCAACCCGGGCCGCGGAATAGCCTTTGGCGCGAATTACATGGAGGGCGGCGTCGAGAATGCGGGTGCGGGAATCGCGGGAAGTTTCAATGGCAGCAGGCATGGGGAACCAACCAGTTGGTATGACGGTTTGGTATGACAGTACCGACTAGTTGGTATGCTTTCAAGGCTTATTTTGCCCTATTTTTCCACAGGCGCTTCTGCGTCTGGCCTTCTGCTCTGGTCGACCGCGATGCCTGGCTTGGGCTCTCATTGGAGCTCGTTCTAGGATGAACATGCGGCCGGAGTGCTTGCGGCTGCAAAGGACGAACAAGGATGGTTTCGGCTGAGGAGATTGTGGCGCTGCAGGACCGGCTGACACGGGAGTGGCACCAGACGCCCGGGGTGCGTGGGGATGGCGCGGACGGCGGGGGCGGCGGATCGAAATCGGCCGGCGATTGGTCGGCATTGGCGGCCGAGCAGCATCGCGCCAACTTCGATCTGTGGCATATCGAAGACGAGGCGCGCGCGCCCGGGGCGAGCGACGCCGAAGTGGCCGCGGTCAAGCGCCGCATCGACGACACTAACCAGCGCCGCAACGATCTGCTGGAGGAACTGGACCGCACGCTTCTAGGCTGGCTGGCGCCCAAGAGATTGCCGAACACCGCGGCTCCGCTTCATTCCGAGACGCCGGGTTTGATCATCGACCGGCTTTCGATTCTAGCGCTCAAGATCTATCACACGCGCGAGGAGGCGGAACGTGCGCATGCGCCTGAAGGCCACGCGGTGCGCAACCGCGAGCGTCTTGCCATTCTGGACCAGCAGCGGAACGACCTGGCCGGCTGCCTGGATTCACTTTGGCGCGAGATTTTGAGTGGAACGCGGAGCTTCAAACTTTACCGGCAGTTGAAGATGTACAACGACCCAGCGCTGAATCCCTCCATTTATAGAAAGGCAGGGAACAAGTGAGCGAGGGAGCAACGGAGCGCGAAGACAGGGACCAAGGGGCTGAGGGACTAAGGGCTGGCAAAACGTTTGAGAGCGGCGTCTGAGATTGGGCCACGAAAGTGACCCCATTGACTGAATGTGGGGAACTGCGTATAAACATGGCCTAAGTAGCGTTATTCCAAAACCAAGCTCCTCCGCCGCCATGCACCCGGCGCATGAGGGTAAGGAAGGCGCGCTTCCAGGAAAACCCATGACGCAAGAGGCTCGATCGACGGCGCCCAGCCGCAAAAAGACTTCGCCCCAGACCAGCAAACCTGACGGCCGTGCCCGCGTGGGTAATGAGCCGATCTTCCAGCATTACCAGGCCGCCGTGCTGCTGCTGCAACAGGGAAAATATGAGAAAGCCCTGGGCATGTTGGAAAAGCTGCTGCCCGAGGCGCCCATGGAACTCCAGGACCGCTGCCGCATATACATCACCACCTGCCGGCGGCAGATGGAGAAAAACGCCTTATCGTTTGAAACGCCCGAGGAGCACTACGACTACGCCATCTCGCTGCTGAACACGGGCTATTACGAGGAAGCGCGCGAGCAGTTCAACGCTATTCTGACCGGACACCCGGGCGCCGACTATGCGCTCTACGGCCTGGCTGTGCTGGAGGCCATTACGGGGCACGCTCAGGACTGCCTTACCAACCTGGCGCGGGCCATCGAGCTGAATCCCAAAAACCGGCTGCAAGCGCGCGCCGACAATGACTTTCAGAGCATGGTGGACGATCCGCGGTTTACGGAATTGTTGTATCCTGAGATTCCATAGGCCTTGCTTTTGAACTCCACCTCCCTCGCTAACGGCGAATCTGCGCCGGCGCCACGTCTTCGAGCCGGCGAGAGGGTTGCTTGCGGCCCTTTGCGCGTGGTAGCCATGGGCGGCGGGACCGGCCTTTCCACCTTGCTGCGCGGGTTGCGCCGCCATGTTCCCGCGGCGGGCCAGATTGATGCCCCACGCAGTGCCATCGCCGATCTGGCGGCCGTCGTTACCGTAACTGACGATGGCGGTTCCTCCGGCCGTTTGCGCCAGGACTTCAATATGCTTCCGCCCGGCGACCTGCGCAATTGCATGGTGGCCCTCAGCGAAGAAGAGGACTTGCTGACGCGGTTGTTTACGCACCGCTTCAGGGGCGGCAACGGGCTGAAAGGCCACAACTTTGGGAACCTGTTTGTGGCCGCGCTCACCGAAATCACGGGCGATTTTGCGCAGGCCGTGCAGTTGGCTTCGAAGATTCTGGCTACGCGCGGGCACATTTATCCCGCCACAACGGTGAACGCCACACTGATTGCCAACATGGACGACGGCTCAGTGGTATGCGGCGAGACTAAAATCACGGCCAGCCGGCGGCGCATCGTGGAGCTGACGCTCGATCCGCCCAATCCGGCGCCGCTGCCTGAAACGCTGGAGGCCATTGAGCGCGCCGACCTGATCACCGTGGGGCCGGGCTCGCTTTACACTTCGCTGATCACCAACCTGCTGGTCGACGGAATCTCAGAGGCCCTGGCGCAGGCACGCGGGCTGCGCGTGTTCATCTGCAACCTGATGACGCAAGCCAATGAGAGCCTGGGCTTGACGGCGTCAGAGCACATCCAGCGTATCTACGACCATACCCGCAAACCCATCTTCGACTACGCCATTGTGAACACGGGAACCTTCTCGGCTGAAACCCTGGCGCGCTACGCGGCCGAAGATGCGGCGCCCATCGCGCCGGATATCGACCGTGTCGAAGCGCTCGGTGTGCGCTGCATTGCCGGCGACTTTTCGAGCGAGGAAGCCGTGGTGCGCCACGCTCCCGAGCGGCTGGCCGATGCGCTGCTGGCAGTGGCTGCCACAGAAAAGCGAAACTGATGAAGAAGCTCTGGCTTGCGCTTGCTCTCGTTCCCGGAGCGTGCGCCGAACTCAGCGCGGTTGCACAAAGCCAAATGCCTCTGGCCGGCAAGCAGGTTCTGGCCATGGAGCAGGCACGCACCCGAGCGCTTGTCCATTCCGACGTGGCCGCTCTGGACCGCATCATGGCCGACAACGTCACCTACGTTCACGCCAGCGGCAAAGTGGACACCAAGGCGAGCTATCTTGAGGCCATCCGGTCCGGGGAATTGCACTACCTTGCCTGGAACCCCATAAAGCTCAACGTCCGCGTGCTGGGCGAAACAGCAGTCATCGACGGCGAGTATGAAGTGAGAGTCGTCGACAAGCGGGCGCAGCAAGCGCCGTTCGACATCGACATTTTCATTTTGACTGTTTACACGCACCGTGATGGGCGCTGGCAGCAGATGGCGTGGCAGTCGACGCGGGACGTGGCCCGCACGCCTGCGCAGTAGCGCCAATGCTGGGCCGCCGGAATCCGGCGCGTTTCAGGGCCGGGCAAGCTTAATAAAAAACTCTTTCCACTCCAAATCACCTTGGGATAGAGTCTTAAGAACGCGCTTCCCCGGAAACGGATCTCCGGCGACGGGAAGGGGAGAACCGCTGTACGCGCGACGAGGAGGTTCTGTGAACAAACCCCTGATTTCGACAATGTTGGGATGTAGTCTGATTGCGGTTGCAGCCACCGCGCAGGCCCCAATAAAGCAGAAACCCGGTCTCTATGATGTGACCACGCAGATGGACATGGGCATGGCGGGCATGCCGCCGATGCCCCCGCGCACCTCGCAGGTATGCGTGACGCAAGCCATGATCGACAAGTACGGGGGCGGGTTCGGCAGCGCGCAGTCAGGGTGCCAATCGACGAATGTGGTGACGACGTCCACCGGCATGACTGCGAATGTGAGTTGCACGGGAAGACTGAATATGACTGGGACCGTCAAGACGACGTATGTGGACGCGGACACGGTCAAGACGACCATCCAGATGTCGGGAACGATGCCGAATGGCCAAGCCATGAATATGACGACGCAGATGACATTCGCCTATAAGGGTGCCGACTGCGGCAGCGTGAAGCCGCCGCCCATGGCGCCGAGCGCGCCACCGGCAGCGCCGCCGCCCACGCCTCCGTCGGGCAATCTGTAAGAGAAGACGCCGGCGCGAGGCCAGAGTCATTACAGGATTCTCCTGTAGCCGCTGCATCCTCCCGGCCCGCGGCTCATCTGAGAGAATGTGGGAGTGGATCGAAGGTTTTATTTTGCCTTGCGGCGGGTTGCACGGGGACTATTGGCCAGTGTGCTCTTGAGCGGCGCCACGCCGGGATTTTTGGCCGGGGCGCAGGCGTCCAATCCGTCGTCGGCGACCAATCCTTATTGGGGCAGCGTGACTGCGGAGCCGGTGACCGGCGAGGTACTGAAGCTCACGCTCGACGAGGCTGTCCAGCGGGGATTAAAGAACAACCTGGGCCTGAAAGAAGCCGAAGCCGGCGAAAGATCGTTGCAGGGCGAGAAGAACGAGGCGCTGCAGGAGTTTTTGCCCACCATCTGGGTGACGGGCGCCACCGGCTACTACATGCATGACCTGGCGGCGCTGGGATTCAGCCAGCATGTGATCAGCGAGTTCGCACCCCTGTTTCCCGGGGGCAAGCTGCCGCCGGGACTCTCGCTGATTACGCGCGACGACCTGACTGAAGGGCAAATCCACTATAAGCAGACTCTTTTTTCGGGGCCTGTCATCCAGGGATGGAAGGCGGCCAAGGCGGCAGCGCAATCGTCGTACTTCGCCAAGATGAGCGCGCGTGGCGAAGTGGTGCAACAGGTGGCCACCGAGTATCTGCGGGCCATTGCCGACCAGGGCGAAGTGGATAACGCCCAGGCGCTGTTGGATGAAGCCAAGGTGCAGCTGGATCACGAGCATCTGGCGCACGAGGCGGGCACGGTGGCGAATCTCGACGAGCTGCGCGCGCGCGTGCAGTTTGAGACGCAGGAGCAGGCGCTGATCGCGGCCGAGAATCAGCGCGAAAAGGACCTGATCCTGCTCAAGCGCGAAATCGGCGTGGGTCCGGCGCAGGTGATCGCGCTGACTGACCCGGCGCCTTACAGCGACCTGGCCGAGCAGACGCCCGAAGAGGTACGCGCCCTGGCCTACAAATACCGTCAGGATTACCAGAACCTCGAAAACCAGGCAGTGGAGTACAAGGCGGCGCACGCGGTGTATCGCAGCGAGCGGCTGCCTACGCTTAGTTTCAGCGGCTACTACGGCACCAGCACCGTGAATGGCGCGGGCACGCACGGCGACTTCAGCGCCGTCGGCACGCTCAACATTCCCATCTTCCGCGAAGCCAAACTGCGCGGCGACGCTGACGTGGCCAAGGCCCAGATGCAGAGCGTGAATGCGCAGCTCGACGATCTGCGCGGTCACATCGACCAGCAGGTGCGCTCCGCGCTGCTCGACGTGAACGCCAACAAGCAGCTTGTGGACGTGGCGCGGTCGAATGTCGATCTGGCCACGCGCGCGCTGAGCGACGAAACCGATCGCGTAAATGCGGGAGTGGACGACAACCTGCCGCTGGTTACGGCACAGGCCACGCTGGCCACGGCCCAGAGCAATCTGGTTGAGAGCCTCTATCAGTACAACGTGTCGAAGCTCGCGTTAGCGCGGGCCGCCGGCGTGCTGGAGCAGCAGTACCGCGCGTATTTGGGGCGGTGAGGGCGGCTTTTTATTGGATTTAGCGGCTTGTGCATCAATTTCGTCATCATCTGGTGATATAATGAGTGACAGAGGAGGCTGCCTATGCGCACCACTGTGACACTCGACGATGACCTGGTGCAGAAGGCGCAGGAGTACACCGGCATCACCGAGAGGACGACCCTGCTGCGCGAGGCCTTGAAGGTGCTCATCCACCTGGAGGCTTCGCGTCAACTGGCCGCACTTGGAGGCACGATGCCCGATCTGGAAGACATTCCTCGCCTCCGCGTCGATCGCCTGTGATCCTGGCGGACACCATCATCTGGATCGACCATTTGCGGCGCCAAAACGCACAAATGCAGAATCTACTCGCCAACGGACAGATATGGACGCATCCATTCATTGTGGCCGAGTTGGCGCTCGGTTCATTGAATCATCGCAAAAAAACACTCGATGAGTTGGACAAGCTGCTGGAAGTCCATGTCGCGCGGTTGAGTGACGTGCGCCAAATGATCGAGGCTCGCGGGCTTTTTGCCAAGGGCATCGGACTCACAGACGCGCACCTGATTGCGTCCTGCCTCATAACTCCGGGAGTGAAGTTGTGGACGCGGGACTCCCGGCTTCGCGCAGTGGCCGAGGACTTGGGAGTGGATGCAGGACTACCGTAGCGCGGCGGGCGTGCTTGAGCAACGCTTCGGCGAGTCACCTTCAGACGGGACTCTCTTCTCCATTTCCAAACAGGAACGCGAACTGTGCCAGGTGCGCTGGCGCCGCTAAGGCATGGCTATCGGCCAACGAGCGCTGAGAGCGCGGGCAGGTAGGCGAGCAGCGAGACGCAGATGCCGGCCAGCGAGGCAAGCGCCACGCTATGGATGAAAACAAAGCGAAGGATTGCGCCCTCCTGCCCGTAGGATTGCGTTGCGGTGCTGGCCACTACAACGCTGGGCGCCGCAATCATTTTGCCCATTACGCCTCCGGCCGCGTTGGCTGAAGCCATAAGCACCGGAGCCACGCCGATCTGGCGGGCGGTCATGGTCTGAAGGCTTCCAAAAAGCACGTTGGATGCCGTGTCGGAGCCGCTACTGGCGGTGCCCAGCCAACCCAGGAGCGTGCCGAAAAATGGATAGAATGCGCCGGTACGCGCAAACGCCAGGCCAAGCGTGGCATCGGTGCCGCAATAACGCGTGATGTAGCCGATCGCCATCATGGCGGCGATGGTGACGAAGGTGAATCGGATATTGAAGACGGTGCGGGCGAGGGCGGAGACGAGCGCGCGCGGACCCAGACCCATGAGGAGACCGGCGAGCAGTGCGGCGAATAGGATTCCGGTGCCGGTGGCGGCGAGCCAGTTGAGATTGAAGATAGCGGCTTCGGCTGTGGGCGCGGGGACGACGGGGGGAACGCGCTGGACGACATTGTGCAGGCCGGCGACGGCGATTTTGATGGTGGTTCGTGCATCCATCCAGCCGGAAAAGAGAGGAAGGCCCCAAAGAAAAACGACGACGCTGAGCACCAGCCAGGAAAGCCAAGCCTTGAAGATGGCCGCGCCGCTGTGGCCGTGATGTGAGCGCGCCTGGCCGGTAATGTCCTGGCGGTCGACGTTGAGCGTCCGCCGCGGTTGCCAGAAGCGGAGAAAAACCACCAGAACAACAATGGTCGCCGCGGCCGAGACGATGGCGACCAATGATGGGCCGCTGAAGTAGGCCATGAGGTACTGCGCTGCGGCAAAGGTTGTGCCTGCCAAAAGAATGGCCGGCCAGATTTCCAGCATGGCGCGGAAGCCGGCAAAGGCCCAGATGAGCCAGAAGGGAACGAGGAGATCGAAGGGAACAAGGATGAGGGCTGTGGTGCGGGTGAGGGCGAAAAGATCGACGCCGGTGACGCCGTGCAGAGCAACGATGGGGATGCCGATGGCTCCAAAGGCGACGGGCGCGGTGTTGGCGAGCAGCGAAAGGCCGGCAGCTTGCAGCGGACGGAAGCCGAGACTGATGAGGATGGCCGAGCAAACGGCTACAGGCGTGCCAAAGCCGGATGTGCCTTCGAAAAAGGAGCCGAGCGCGAAAGCAATGAGGAGCAGTTGCAGGCGGCTGTCGGCGGTGATGCCGGTAAGGCTCTGCTGCACGGTGACGAAGCGGCCCGTTTTGACGGTGAGGTCATAGAGAAAGATCACGGGAAGGATGATCCAGCAGACAGGGAAGAGTCCGTATCCCGCGCCGTCGGCGGCGGCGGTGAAGGCCAGGCGCGCCGGCATGTGGAAGACGAAGATGGCAGCTAGAAGCGCGGTTGCGAGTCCGGCAATCGCGGCGATGTGGGCTTTGAGGCGCAGAATCGCCATGGCGCCGAGCAGCACGACGACGGGCAGCGCGGCCACGAGCGTGGAAAGCTGCCAATGACCCGTGGGGTTGTAGCTCTGCGCCCAGTGCGAGCGGGCGGAGTTGGTGCGGAAGAGATAGATGACGCCGGCAAAGAGCGCGAGGAAGGCGAGGGTTTCGACGGCGCGTGAAAGTCCGTGCGTGTGTTGGGCGTCGGCCGGTACGGTTTTCGATGATGGCGAGGTCCGTGGCATGTGGGGCATGATCACGCGGCCAGCGCCAGCCGCCGGACGGTCAGCACCGTGATGTCGTCCTGCTGGCCGAAGGTCTTGGCGGCGTCGGCCAGATAGAACGCCGTCTGATTGCTGAGGTAGCGCACGCGATCGAAGCCGAAGAGCTCGCCGGAGGGTTGGCGGGCTTCGACCACGCCATCCGACATCAGGAGAATGCGGTCGCCGGGATGAAGGTAGAAGCGAGATTCCTCATAAGTGGCGTCGAGCAGAATGCCCAAAGGCAGGCTCGGCTGCAACGCGATCTCCTGGCTGTTGAGATAAGGGAAGAGATGGCCGGCGTTGGCGATGACCAGTTCGCCGTTGGCTCCAAACCAGAGCGCCTGGCAGGTGGTGAAACCCTCGGTGCCCAATAGGACGCGATTAAGGGCCTGAAGGATTTTGGAGGGGTTGCGCTCATGGGTACGGCGCAGGGCGCCCATGATGAGAGAAACACTCATGGCGGCCTTTAGGCCATGACCGGCGACGTCGCCGATGACCACCAGCATGCCGTCGCGGCCACCTGCCTGCACATGGAAGAAATCGCCGCCGACCTCAGTGGCCGGGTTGTAGACGGATTCGACCTCGAAGCCGGGCGTGGCCAGCTTCTCCTGCGGGATGAGAAGCTCCTGGACGTTGCGCGCGGCCGCCAGCTCGCTGGTAGCCCGCTGCTGTTCGCGCTGGATGCGCAGGAAGCGGAAGAAGATGATGAGAACGATGACCAGAATACCGGTGAAATCGGCAATCGAAGAAAAGTGGATGGGAATGGGGCCGGCCATCATGGTGAGCGGAGATTGGTAGGCGACACCCTGGTCGTTCATGGCCGTGCTGACTACCGGTTCGACCCTGCCCACGATGGTCAGGACAAGGGGAACCAGGAACAGTCCCGCTTCGAAGTTGCGGTGCACAGTAGCCGTGATGAGAGTGCCGAAAACGAAGATGGACCATCCCATGAGCCAAAGCAGGGTGCAGAGAGCAAAACTGGCCAGCAGCGCACCCACCACCGCTCCACCGTGGCTCAGGAGGTAAAAAGTGGGGCCGACGCCGGCAAGAACGGGAGCGGTGTAACGGAGCCAGCGGATGTACCATCGCCGCGGCAACGACAGAAATGCCACCAGAAATTCAAAAAAGAAGTAGGCGGAGATGAGAAAGAGTTGCACCACGAGGGCCCCATATAAGAGGCTGTCGAGACGGGCGGAGCTGCCCTCCAACTCGATGAAAGCAAGAGGCGCCTGGACCAGCTCATGCACCGCCAGCCAGAGGTATTCAATGTGACCCTTTTGCGCGAAATAAAGAGCGAAGAGAAAGACGGCGAGGACTGCGAGCAGAATCGAATAAACGAGAGGTGGCAGCCGTTCGAAGAGGTTGCGATCGGACCAGAGATTGAGCTCCTTCTGGAGGTCGGCGGGGTGGCCGAGGTAAAGCGCGCGGTTCAAGAAGAAATTGGTGTATGCGCCGTAGCCAAAGGCGATATAGCGGGTACGCAGGACCAGCACCAGGGAGGATTGCGTGGGCGGCAGGTTCAGATTGTAGATCCGCGAGATCAGCTGGAAGTGATCCGGCGCGTCAGGGTGCGGGCCCTGGGGCGCGACGAGCACGCCGTTGGCATAGACCTCGGGGTTATAACCGGTCGTGCTCAGGCCAAACGACGTCGAGGTGGAAATCGGCAGCAGAATAAGCAGCGAGAGCGGGCCATGGTTGGGTGGCAACTGCATACGAAGCCGGAACCAGGCGTAGCGAATGGGGGTGTTTTCAGCACGCGAACGGTTTTCGGGCTTGAGGTTTCCAGGCTTGGCGCCCGACGGCTGCGCCACAGGTGCGGTGGTTTCGTCCTCGTCAGGTACCTCGCTGATCACGGCCTGCGCGTCGCGAAGGGGCCACGAGCTGTCGTCGAAGCTGGGCAACGCCACGTCTGGATTGGAGCTGATGCCGACGTGCCAGTTTTTATCCAGGAGGAGTGGCGAGCCGAGGCTGGACGCATCAAAGAGCACAGGCTGTTCGGCGGGTGGAGCGGAGCCCTTGGCCGGGCGGGCGTGGCTGGGCGGTTTGGGCGCCGTGGTCGACGCAGGCGCAGTGGCTGTGGACGCAGCCTGAGCGAAAAGCGGCGCGGAACCACAGACGGCGAGCCAGACTGCTGCAACGATCTTGAGCCGCAAGATACCTCCCCCATCCCCGTGCCCTTCACTCTAATTGGTGGGGGTTGCAAGCTCAATGGGCTCTGCCATCGGCAGGCGGAGAGCGGGGCGTGAAAATGGACCAATGCGGGTCCGTTATTCCAATCGGCCGATTTGCCGCTTTCTTTTGTTGCCGAAAAGGCAGATACTTGCGTCTAACAGGTCGAGCGAAGCGGAGGCAGTACGGCTGCGCGCCGGGCTGTGCCGGAGGTTGGTTATGAGCAGAATGGATCGCATGGGTTTGACTGCGATTCTGGCCGGGTTGGCATTCGCGCTGACCGCCGGAATCAACGCACAGTCCAGCGGATCGGCAACTGGCAATTCCCCGGCCAGCACACCCACGGCGCAGGCTCCGTCGGCCAGCCCGCAGGGCAGCCCGCAAACCACCCCGCCAAACTCGGGCAGCAGCGGCCAGCAGACTCCCGCGGCCCAGCCGGCTCCCGGAACGACACCTGTGGGCGGAGATAGTCCTGCGCCGCCGAAACAACCCGACAGTGGGACGGCCTCTTCGACCGGAAGCACGCAGGCCGACAACGCGCAAACCAATCCTTGCCCCACCAATAGCTCGGACAACAAGAAGGATAAGAAAAAGGATAAGGACAAGCCAGGGAACGATCAGCAGAGCGTGGATGACGCCGAGCCCGGAACCACGCCTGTGGGCAGCGATTGCGCGGCCATGGCCAAAGTCGATCCCGACAAAGTGGTCGATCCCGGCAGCGAAATGATCAAGGTAAAGCCGGGCAGCATTGAAGACGTGAGCGCGGTAGGCAACCGCTGCATCGGCTGCCGCGGCATGGGCAACTGGTACTCGACCGAAGGCGAGATCAAGATGGGCAAGCAGTACGCCGACGAGATCGAGAAGAGCACGAAGTTTATCACCGACCCGGTGGTGGACGAATACGTGAATCGCATCGGCCAGAACATCGTGAAGAACTCCGATTGCAAGGTGCCTTTTACCATCAAGGTCATCGATTCCGACGAAATCAATGCCATGGCGCTGCCGGGCGGATTCTTCTATGTGAACTCCGGGCTGATTTTGGCCGCAGACGAGGAAGCGGAACTGGCCGGCGTGATGGCCCATGAGACGGCGCATGTGTGCGCGCACCACGCGGCACGCGAGATGACGCGGCTGAACTATACGCAAATCGGCATGATCCCGCTGATGATCATGCTGCCTTATGACTGGACGGGCTACGGCATCTACGAGGCGGCGCAACTGGCCATCCCCATCACCTTCCTGCAGTTCTCGCGCGACTTCGAGGCGCAGGCCGACTACCTGGGCGTGCAGTATATGTACCGCGCCGGCTACGATCCGCAGGCGTTCATCAGCTTCTTTGAAAAGATTCAGGCGCTCGAAAAACGCAAGCCGGGGCTGGTAGCCAAGGCCTTCAGCGACCATCCGCAGACGCCAGACCGCATCCTGCACACGCAGGAGGAGATTGCGCGCATCCTGCCGGCCAAGGACGAGTACACGGTGACCACGTCGGAGTTTGACGACGTGAAGGCGCGGCTGGCGCGCATTGAGAACAAGCGTCGCCTCACTGACACCAAGGGCGTCACCAGGCCGTCGCTGCGCAGAGCCAGCACCGACCCGAACAACGACGGCAACGCAACCGATTCCAGCGCGCAAAACGGCAGTGACTCGAGCGATGGTCCGCCAACGCTGCATCGGCGCGACGACCAGAACTGAAGGCTATTCAATTACACGCGCGGAAGGGATCTTTCCGGATAAGGAGGGTCAATTCCGCGCGTTGCTGTGTTGCCACTCAGAAAGTGGAAGGAACATGGGCCTTCAGGTCCATGAATTCCGCGCCCCGGCGACCTGAGAGGCTCGGAGTACAGCACCATCTGCTCCAAGAGCACAAGCGGTTGCGGAGGGGAGAACCCAAAGCCGCAAGAGGCTGCGCTTTCGGGTGACAACGGGCCTTTGAAGAACCGGGCTTTATCCTTCGAAATTCCTATAACTTCCTGAAATTCCTTGCATTACAGGATGAAATCTCGTCCAATACAGAGAGAAAGACAAGCTGGACCCAATCGGCCAGCATTCTTGCGGAGTCAATCATGCGTAACGCCGCAGCGCGTAGCAATCTTCTGGTTCCTGAATTGCGCGAGGTGATGGATATTCGCCAGGCCTCGGGCTACCTTGGTATCTCGCCCGACACGCTCTACAAATACGCGTCAGAGGGTTTCGTGCCCGCGTTCAAGCTGGGCAATCGCTGGCGCTTCAAGCGCTCGCGCCTCGACGAGTGGATGGACCGCCAAAGCGAATTGCGCGGCGGCGCCGTCGACGCCAGCAAGAAGAAGCCGGTGCAGTCGGCGATGTAACCGCCGAGGCTTCAGGCATAAGGTTGGTTTGCAGCAAAGGCGCCTCTCTGAGGTCCGCGTCCTCATTTCCTTGTTCCTTTAGTCCCTCGGTCGCTGTCTCTCTCTGACAGCTGAAACTCGCATCTAACCCCGTGGTCAATTCCAGGGTTTTCCCGAGTGGCGGGGGTCTTCACCGCCATTTACACTCGTCGTTTCGAGTTTCTCAAGGGGGACGTAACCATGACCCTATCTGCTCCTCAAGATCCGGGCTTCGAGATGCACGATCTAATCGAGTCCTTTGAATTCGCCGAACGGCAGCCCAAAGACAATTTCGATCAGCGCAAACAAGTGGCGCTTGAGAAGGTCGGGGAGAAGCTGTTCCAGACTCCAGAAGCCATGCTTCAACAGCTCGTGGAAGTGGCGACGGAGTCTTGTGGCGCCGACGGCGCCGGAGTGAGCCTGGAGGAGCCTGATGGGAATGGCGTGCTGCATTTCCGATGGGTTGCAGTGGCCGGCAGTTTTAAGAGATACCTGGGAGGGACAACGCCGCGGAACTTCAGTCCCTGCGGAGTCTGTCTCGATCGATGGCGCGCACAAAGCTACACGGTGTCGAAGCCCTACTACGATTTCCTGGGTGTGGCGGCAGAGCCGATTCTCGACGGAATGCTGATACCGTGGGAGTCCCGTTCGACTCGCGGCACCATTTGGGCGGTCTCGCACAGATCGGAGCGAGCCTTCGATCAGAACGACTATCGGATGCTCAAAGCATTGGCTGACCTGGTGACCATCGCGATTCGCCGCCAGCAATGAAGGCCGGCGAGCCGCCGCATCCTGACCCCTGATCGCTGTGGTAAAACTGACCCGATGGACTACTTCCGCCGCATGGGCGCGCTGCGCCGCAAGCTGACGCGCGCCGGCCTGCACGGGCTCCTCGTCACACACCCTCCTGACATTCGCTATCTTTGCGGGTTTACCGGTTCCAGCGCAGCATTGGCGCTAACGCGGCGCCGGGCGCGGCTGTTCACCGATGGGCGCTATACGGCGCAGGCCGCCGAAGAGGTGCAGGCGGCTGAGGTGCACATTGTCACGGGCGCGCCGGCGGTTGCGGCGGCGCAGTGGCTGGCGGCGCAGCCCGGCGTGATGATGGCGGGGTTCGACCCCGCGCGAACCACGGTGGCGGATCTGGTGCGGTGGAAGCGGGAACTGCCCAGCCGGCTGCGCAGGGCATTCTTTCAGACCACGCCTGCCCCGCTGGTGGAGCTGCTGCGCGCGGTCAAAGACGAGGATGAACTGGCATTGATGGCAGAAGCCGCGCTGCTCGGGTGCAAGCTGTTCGAGCACATTCTCAACTTCCTTAAGCCGGGACTGCCGGAAATTGAAGTGGCCGCGGAGCTGGAACACCGTGCGCGCGTGTTGGGCGCCGAAGCCATGTCGTTCGAGACCATCATCGCGGCGGGAGCACGGTCGGCCATGCCGCATGGGCGGGCGACGCCTGCGCCTTTGCCGCGAAAGGGCTTTGTAACCCTAGACTTCGGTATAATCCTCAAGGGTTACTGTTCCGACATGACACGGACCGTTTTTCTGGGCAAACCGACGCCCAAAGAGCGGATTGCGTACAACTCGGTGCTGGAGGCGCAGGAAACCGCCCTGAACACGGTGACTGCCGGAGTGAGCTGCGGCGAGGTAGATGAAGCTGCCCGCAGCGTGCTGCGCAGGGCAGGATTCGGCGAGGCGTTTTCGCACTCCACCGGTCACGGCGTGGGCCTTGAAATTCACGAGCCGCCCCGAGTGGGCGCAGGACAGACGACGCGGCTGTTGCGCGGCATGGTGATCACCATCGAACCAGGCATCTATTTGCCGGGCAAGTTCGGCGTCCGCATCGAAGATATGGTGGCCGTCACGCGCACCGGGAGCCAGGTGCTGACGCCGGCGCCCAAGGCGCTGATTGAGCTGTAGCATTGCAAGCGGAAAGAGACTTGCGTGAGCAAAGAGTCAAAGGATCGAATGAAACAACAAGACATTGAAGATCTGCGGCAACTGATCGAGTTTTTAAAGCAGCACGGGGTGGCCGAGTTCGACATCGACCGCGGCGATCTGAAGCTCCGGTTGAAATTCAATCCGCAGGAAGGCGCGCCCAAGAGATTAAGCGACCTGGCGCAGTTGTTGCGAACGGCGCCAGCCTCGGTGGGCGAGGCCGCGGCTGCAGCGACAGCGAAGTCAGGATCGAATCCGGGGATGGCGGCGGCCGAATCGGAATCAGGGGCTCAAGCGGAGACCGAGCTGCACATTGTGAAATCGCCCATTGTGGGCACGTTCTATGGATCGCCTTCGCCGGGCGCAGCGTCCTTCGTCAATCCAGGAGATCACGTGGAAAAGGGGCAGGTGATCTGCATCGTTGAAGCCATGAAGCTGATGAACGAGATTGAGTCCGACGCCTCGGGCGAAGTGGTGCGGTGCCTGGTTTCAAACGGACAGCCAATTGAGTTTGGACAGCCGCTGTTTGAGATTAGGACAGGATAGATCGGCGTTAGCGGAGTTAGGAAGGTTAGCGAGGCATTTGCCGTGTTGGACTATTTCTTTAATGCCCGAGATCCGCATATACAGCGTGAGGTCTTGGAGAAGATCCACGCGCGCAAGAGGAGGGTCATTCTTGTTGGAGGCACTGTTTGGGGCGTTGGTTTTTTCGTCGTCTTCGACCTGGTGAAACCTTTCATATCTCGCGAAGCGGTCCCCTTGGGGTTGCTCGCGGTCGCCTTTCTGATCGCGTTGGCATTCGGGTATGCAGCTGCGTGGTCCATTTGGGTTCATTTCGAGAACAAATATCGTAAGCTGTCGGCTCGTCAGTAATGCCGGAATCGGGGTGGAGTTGATGGAGCAAGCCACGGAGGTTGGGCGCGTTTTGAATGGTCTCTTAAGGTCGCTGAAGTCGTGTTCAGCCTCGAGTCGTGCTTTTCCTAACCCCGCTAACTCCGCTTTCTAGGAACCCATGTTTCGTAAAGTTCTGATTGCCAACCGAGGAGAAATCGCGCTGCGCGTCATCAACGCGTGCCGCGAGCTGGGCATTCGCACCGTCGCCATTTACAGCGAGGCCGACCGCAATTCATTGCACGTGCGCTTTGCCGACGAGGCCATCTGCATCGGGCCTCCGCGCGCCGCCGACAGCTATTTGAATGTGCCGGCGGTGATTTCGGCGGCCGAGATCGCCGATGTGGAGGCGATCCATCCCGGATACGGCCTCCTGAGCGAGAACGCCAACTTCGCCGAAGTGTGCCGCGCCTCGAATATCAAGTTCATCGGGCCGCCGCCTGAAGTCACGCGGCTGATGGGTGAAAAAGAAAAAGCGCGCCAGGCCATGAAGAAAGCGAAAGTGCCGATTCTCCCCGGCTCCGACGGCGTGCTGACCACCGCCGAAGAAGCGCTGAAATGGGCTGAGAAGGTGGGCTACCCGGTCATTCTGAAAGCCAAGGCGGGCGGCGGCGGGCGCGGCATGAGGATTGTGCGCAATGGCGAGGATCTGCCCAACCTCTTTCATGCGGCGTTTACTGAGGCGGCCAACGCGTTCGGCAACGGCGAGCTGTATATGGAGAAGTACATCGAGCAGCCGCGGCACATCGAGTTCCAGGTGCTGGCCGATGAACATGGCAACGTCGCGTCGTTGTTTGAGCGGGAGTGCTCCATCCAGCGGCGCCATCAGAAGATCATCGAGGAGGCGCCCAGCATGCAGGTAACCCCGAAGATGCGCGAGGAGCTGGGACGCATGCTGTGCCGGTGCATGACCGAGATCGGATACCAGAACGCCGGCACGGTGGAGTTCCTGATGAATGCGGACCACGATCTTTACTTCATCGAGATGAACACGCGCATCCAGGTGGAGCATCCGGTGACTGAAGCCATTACCGGCGTGGACATGGTGAAGGCGCAACTGCGGATTGCCGCAGGCGAGCGGCTGGATGCCATTCTGCCGGCGAAACTGGAGATGCGCGGACACGCCATCGAGTGCCGCGTCAACGCCGAGCATCCGGTCAAATTCACGCCCTCGGCAGGACAGATCACGGCCTTCAATGTTCCGGGCGGGAACGGTGTCCGCGTGGACACGGCCATGTACGCGGAAGGCGTCATTCCGCCCTATTACGACTCGCTGATTGCCAAGCTGATTACCCACGGCGTGAGCCGCGCTGAGGCCATCGCCAAGATGGAGCGGGCGCTGAGCCAGTTCATCGTGCGCGGAATCGAGACCACGATCCCGCTGCATGAGGCCATCTTTCAGGATGCGGATTTCCGCGCGGGCAGGTTCGACACCGGGTACGTGGAGCGGTTCCTGGCGGCAGCCGAGGCCGAGAGCTCAGCCGCCTGAAGGGGCGGGACGGAAGAGTCGAGGGGCGAAATTTATCGCTTTTTCTTCGCCTTTTCAGGCCCAAATGGGCTATGCTGTGTGGGCAACATGGAGGTTGCCTGCATGGACTTTCAAAAGGACTTAATCGTCGAATTCGACTCGGAAGCGGCAAACACCCGCAAAATGCTCGATGCCGTCCCGGCCGACGCCGATTGGAATTTCAAACCTCACGCCAAATCAATGAGCCTGGGCCGGTTGACCGGCCATTTGACCGATTTTGTCGGCGAGTGGGCGATGGGCACGCTGACCAAGGACAAGGTTGAGTTTGGGGCGGATCACAAATGGGAGCCATTTGTGCCCGCGAGCAAAAAGGAGCTGTTGGAGAAGTTCGACAAGAACCTGGCAGGGACGCGGGCAGCGCTGGTGGCCACCACCGGGGCCGCATGGGACAGAAACTGGCAGTTTGTGTATGCCGGCACTGCCTACCTCAACGATCCCAAGCACAAGATATTCCGCGACGCAGTGCTGAACCACATGATTCATCATCGCGGCCAACTCTGCGTGTACCTGCGGCTGATGGGAGCCAAAGTTCCCGGGATCTATGGGCCCAGCGCAGACGAAATGTAAAAGGCAGGGAACAGCCAGCAGCGAAGAGCTGAAAATGGACCGCTGATCCCTGAAACCTGCCCCCTGCCCGCAGGTCTACTCTGGAGGCATGCCATTTTCCTTTCCAAAGGTCTACCCGATCCTGGACGCGTCGACCATTCCGAAGACGGGCCGGGTGGAATTTCTGCGGCGGCTGGGCACTGAGCTGGCCGCGGCCGGCGTGTCGCTGCTCGAATATCGAAACAAGGCGGGTGCGGAGGCTGAATTGCTTGCCGACGCTGCCATTCTGCGCGCGGCCATGCCCACGCAAACGGTGAAGCTGATTCTCGACGACCGTGCCGACCTGGTTGAGCAAACGGGATTTGACGGCGTGCACGTGGACGCCGGCGATGTGTCCCCACGGGAGGCGCGGCGGCTGGTTGGCGCGCGACGCGTTGTGGGAACATTCGGCGGGGGCGAAGCGCTGCTGCCGGGAATTCTGAAGGAGCCGGTGGATTATTTCTCGATCGGGCCCGTGTTCGCCACCACAACCAAGGAGACGGAGAAGCCACCCATCGGCATAGAAGGCGTGCTCCGGCTGCGCAAGCAGGCCGGCTCCGATGCGGTGCTGGTAGCTGTGGGAGGAATCACGCTGGCCACAGCTTTAGGCGCATTGGCGGCTGGGGCGAGCGTGGTCGCTGTTTCCGCAGCGATTTTCCGCGCCGCCGATCCGGCCGCGGAATTCAGCCGGTGGATGGAGGCGCTGGCTGTCGCGCCGGCGGGAGCAACTGTCTCAAAATGAGACAAACGCTGTTCGTTTCTCGGGCAGACGTTTGACCGAAAATCGATTCCTGCCCGAAGTCCAGACACGAACTGTCTGAAATCGCGACAGTCTTAATGAAAATGTTGCCCTAATCCCCGTGCCCCATCCTTTCGCCGTCTCATGGCGAAAGGGTGGGAGGGCGAACAGGAATGCGGCGGTCTGGCCATCCCGCCCTTTTCGCAAAGAGCGCGAAAAGGACAGGGCAGGGAAGATCAGGGCGGCCGGCGCTACAAGTGCTGGCGTGAGGCCGGGCGGATCGTGTAGCGTATGATGGCGTTACAAGTTCCCCTATCGCGATTTCCGTGTTGCTGTGTCCCGAATCCATAAACTCCAAATCGACGCGACCGGATGGGACGTGATGGGCACGCGGTGCTGCGAGCGCAAAGATACCGAAAAGCTATTGCGGAGGAAATGAATGGCAGGCAATCTCCTGGCCACAAAGCCAATCGACTCGATTCTTAACGAGGCCAACGAGCAAGGCGAACATTGTCTGCGCCGGGCGTTGGGACCGATTAATTTAATTACCATCGGAATCGGCGGCATCATCGGTGCAGGGATTTTCGTTTTGACAGGCACGGCGGCGGCCCAGTTTGCCGGTCCCGCCATTGTGATTTCGTACATCATCGCGGGCATCGGTTGCATCTTCGCGGGACTTTGCTATGCGGAGTTCGCCTCCATGCTGCCCATTGCCGGCAGCGCCTACACCTATGGCTACGCGACCATGGGCGAGTTTGTGGCGTGGATCATCGGCTGGGCCCTCGTACTCGAATACGCATTTGGAGCGGCAACGGTGGCCGTAGGCTGGAGCGGCTTCGTCAACAGTCTCGTGCACTTTTTCGGCGCCAAGCTGCCCTTCAATCCCACGCCCGGCTTGACCCTGTCGCTGTTCGGCCATCCCTTTACAGCGCAGGTCGATCTCTTCGCGTTGACCGCCATTGTCATCATCACCATTGTGCTGGTGATCGGCGTGCGCGAGTCGGCCAATTTCAATAGCACAGCGGTCATGATCAAGGTTTCGATCGTTATTTTCTTTATCGGTCTGGCCGGAACCTATGCCTTCGGCCACTGGCCGCACATGGTTGCCAACTGGCACCCATTCATTCCCCCCAACGCGGGCCACTTCGGGCAGTTCGGATGGTCGGGCATCATGCGCGGGGCAGGGGTGGTGTTCTTCGCCTATATCGGGTTCGACGCCGTCTCCACGGCCGCGCAGGAAGCCAGAAATCCGCAGAAGGATATGCCCTTTGGCATTCTGGGCTCGCTGATTGTGTGCACCGCCCTGTACATTTTCGTGGCTGGCCTTCTGACTGGAATCAAGTCATACACCACGCTGAATGTTGCGGCCCCGGTTGCCGATGGCGCGGCGGCGATCGGCGTGCGATGGGGTGTACTGCTCATCGATCTCGGCGCCATCGCCGGCCTGGCATCAGTGATGCTGGTGATGTTGCTGGGGCAATCGCGCGTTCTCTACACCATGTCGCGCGACGGCCTGCTGTGGAACTGGGTGGGCAAACTGCATCCGCGTTTTCGCACGCCTTACATTACATCCATTGTGGTGGGGATCCTGGCTGCCTTCCTGGCCGCCTTCTTTCCGATCACGCTGTTAGGCGAGCTGGTGAGCCTGGGCACGCTGCTCGCGTTCACCATTGTGAGCCTGGGAGTATGGGTGCTGCGTGTCCGGCATCCCGAGCTGCATCGGCCGTTCCGCACGCCGCTGGTTCCGCTGGTGCCCATTTGCGGCATGGTTGTCTCGCTGGCGCTCATGCTTTCGCTCGATGCTCCCGCCTGGATCGGCTTCGGCAGCTGGCTGATCCTGGGGCAGATTATTTACTTCACCTACAGCCGCAAGCACAGCAAAGTGCAAAAGCAGGCCAAAATGCAGGCGGCGGACTAGCAAGGCGATTCGCGCTCAGAATGCGACGGCCTCCCATGCGGGAGGCCGTTTTGCGTTGCAAGCTGTCGAGAGGTGGTCAGGCTGTCGTCTTGGCGCAGAAGGTGTCGAAGGCGCGTGCGAGTTCGGCGGCGATGTTCTCTGCCGTGGACTGCTCGATGAACGAGCGCTGCATCAGGTAAAGGAGTTTGCCATCGCGCAGCAGAGCGACAGAGGGCGAGCTGGGAGGATGGCCTTCGAAATAGCTGCGGGCGCGCTCGGTGGCCTCGCGATCCTGGCCCGCGAAGACGGTGATTTTGCGATCGGGCTGGTTGGCAGAATGGGCCAGAGCGAGACGAATGCCGGGGCGCGCTTTGCCGGCCGCACAGCCGCATATGGAATTGACGACTACGAGCGTGGTCCCGGGCTCAGCGAGTGCTGCATCCACGTCTTCGGCCGTCCGGGTTTCTTTGATGCCGGCGCGTACCAGCTCCTCGCGCATCGGAATCACCATCAGTTCTGGATACATGTATACCTCCGGCAGGAGAAGCTGCCTGTTTGTATTTTACGGATTCGTGCGGCGGAACGCCACCCAAGCGGCACCGGAGGTTACTCCTGAGGCACGCAGCCGCGGTTGCGCTCGATGTTCCGGATTTGCTCCAGCTCGCCGGTGCGAATCTGCGTGAGATTCAGGCCGAGAGCCGCGCGATTGGCACTGGGATAAACGGTGGCCATGAACGCTGTCCACGCATCGCGCATGGCGATCCAGGCGCGCTCCTCGGCGCGAAGCTTCTCCTCGCTCACCGGCGCGTTGGGCGGGTCGCCGGGGACGGGCTTGCTGAGACAAGATGAATTGATGACCGCGCGGAAGGCCTGGTTCAAGTGCAGGTCAGCCTCTTCAAAGTTGTCCTGCGAGGGCATGGGGTTTTGCTGCTGAAACTGGAGCTGGCTGGCCAGCTGCTGCTCGAGCATGCGCGCGTAATTGTCGTTCAGATCGCCGGGCTCGGCGTCGGCATGGGCCTTGGCGTAAGCTGCGATCGCGGCGTCGACGGGTTTGACCGCCGCATCGAGCTGACCGGGAGTGAGTCCGGGGACGTAGCGGACGAGAAGCGGCTCGATGGACACTTCAATCTCGCAGCCGCGGTTGCGTTCGGCGTTTTCAAGGCGGCGCAGCTCCGCGTCGCGCTCGTTGGTCATCATCCAGCCGAAACTGGCGGGGTCAGCCTTGGGAAACAGCTGGGCCAGGAAAGCGTCCCACGCATCACGCAACGCCAGCCATGCGGTTTGCTCGGCGCGCAGGCCTTCGGCGCTGGTGGGAAGGTTGGGCGGATCGCCGGGCTGCGGCTTGTCGATGCAGGGCGAGGTTGACACCTCGCGGAATGTTTCTTTCATGCGCAGGTCGGCGTCCTGGAGCTGGAATTTGGGGAAATTGCTGTTCGCGTTCTGCTGCAGCATATTCAGTTCGCCGGAGAAGCGGGCGCGCAACTGGTTTGAGAAGTTCTCGCTCTGGTCGTTAGGTGAGGCGGCGGCGTGGGCTTTGGCATAGGCTGCGATCGCCGCGTCGACGGGCTTGAGCGCGGCATCGAGCTGATCGGGGGTGAGGCCGGTGACATAGCGGGCAAGCAGGGGCTCGATGGACTCTTCAGTTTCGCAGCCGCGATTGCGCTCGATGTTCTCCAGGTGACGCAAATCGGATTCGCGCTCGTTGCTAAGCGTCCAGCTCAAGCTGGCAGGATTGGCGTTGGGAAATAGCTTGACGAGAAACGCGACCCAGGCATCGCGCAGCGCGAGCCACGCGGTTTGTTCGGCGCGCACGCCTTCGGCGCTGGTGGGTATATTGGGCGGGTCGCCGGGCGCGGGCTTGTCGATGCAGGGCGAATTCACCACGGTGCGGAAGCTTTCGTTCATGCGCAGGTCGGCTTCCTGAAGCTGAGCCGCGCGCGGGCCCGAGTTCTGTTGCAGCATGCGCAGGTCGTTGGCCAGGCGCTGGCGCAACCTGCCGGCAAATTCGTCGCTCCTGTCGTTGGGTGCGGCCTGGGCGTGGACCTTGGTGTAGGTGCCGATTGCGGCCTCAACGGGGTCGAGAGCAGTCTTGAGCTCGTCAGGCGTCATGCCGCTCACGTCTTTCTCAATAAGCGGCTCGAGTTCGGCGGGATAGACGGGGCGAGTCTGCATGCCGCGGCCTGTGACCAGCCGGAAGCCATCGGGCATGGTGAACCACGCCTCGCCGGGATCACCCAGCTTGAGGTCGGTGACTTCGAGCTTTTGCGTGCCGTTGCGAGGATCGAGGCGGGTGACGGAAAGATTGAACTGCAACTGCGGTGAGTACCAGATCTCCTTGATGACCACCAGCGGCTTGTCGTTGCCGAATGCGCCAACTTTAAAAGTGCGCGTTTCGCGAGTCCCCGAGCATTCCAGGCCGTCGATGGTTTTGGTGCCCAGGCTCTCCCGCGTGAGCACGGATTTGCCATCACTCGACGGGCCGGCGGGCTCGTCGACGGGATGCTGCGTGGGATCGAAGGTGCCATGGCGGCAGATACGCTCGTCGGGCACGCAGCCGGTGATCAGCGAGGTCTTGGGGTCGTAGACCTGGGTGTGAACCAGAGCCGGCTCAAGGTCGGAGTCGGCGGGCACAGGTTCGCGCATTTCGCGATACGTACGGCCGTCGCTCGAGCGCGCGGCGAGAGTGTAGTACTTTTGCTCCACGGTGGCGCCGTCGGGCAGTTGCCGCGTAAGGTGGACCACGATTTTCGCGTGGAATGGCGCGCCGGGAACCAGGGGAATGAAAAGGCCGTCGACGTGGCCGATCATGCCGCTATCGGGATCGGGAGCGTGCTGGACGTCGGAGGCGCTCGCCGGAACGGATGCGGATGCGGTTTGAGCAATCAGGAACGAGCTGGAAACAAGGCACAAAACGAGCACAAATGCTCGCAGGAGACAAGTCCGCACGGAAGTACTCCGGAGAATTCGACTGCAGTATACGCCTGATTAGACGGACGATTGCGATCTTTGGGCATTGCGGTAACCTTGAGTTTTGAAGATTTTTGAGAACATTTCGTTAGCGCCGCTGACGACCCTCGGCATCGGGGGTCCCGCGCGGTGGTTTGCCGAGGCGGCGAGCGAGCCGGAGATTGCCGAGGCGAGCGCCTGGGCGCAGAAGCGGGGCGTGCCGCTGTTTGTGATGGGCGGCGGCAGCAACCTGGTCGTCGCGGATGCGGGCTTCAACGGGCTGGTGCTGCGCATCGGCTTGAAAGGCATCGAGCGCGACGGCGCGGTTTTTCGCGTAGCTGCGGGCGAACCGTGGGAGCACTGCGTGCAGCAGAGCACGGAAGCTGGATTGGCTGGGATAGAGTGTCTGGCCGGAATTCCTGGCACCGTGGGAGGCACGCCGGTGCAGAACGTGGGCGCGTACGGGCAGGAAGTGGCCAGCGTCATCGAGTGCGTGCGCGGCTTCGACCGGGAGACGGGGAGGTTTGCGGAGCTGGGCAATGCGGAGTGCGGATTTGCGTATCGCCGCAGCCGGTTCAACAGCGCGGATCGCGGACGTTTCGTAGTGACGCGGGTCGACTACCGGCTGACGGAAGGCGGCAAGCCGGCACTGCGCTACGCGGACGTGGAAAGGGAGTTAGCGGCAAGCGGGTTTGTGGGCGCGCTGCCGAGCCTGACAGAGGTTGCGGAGGCGGTAAGGCGGATTCGCAGGCGCAAAGGCATGCTTCTCGTCGAAGGTGATCCGAATACACGCAGTGCTGGTAGCTTTTTCAAGAATCCGGTAGTGAGTGCGGAGGTTTTTCGGGAGATTGGCGCACGCAGCACGAGCGCGCCGCCAGGTTTTCCGGCGGGAGGGGATGCAGAGAAAGCAGGCTGCGTGAAAGTTCCGGCGGCATGGCTGATCGAGCAGACGGGATTCGCAAAGGGATACGCGATGGGCCGCGCCGCGATCTCGTCCCAGCACACGCTGGCGCTGGTGAATCGTGGAGGCGCGACGGCTGCGGAGGTTCTTGCGCTGGCCGAGAGGATTCGCGATGCGGTTAAGGAGCGATTCGGCATCCGGCTGGAGATGGAGCCGGTGCTGGTGGGAGAAACAGGGATTAGGGAATAGGGATTAGGGATTAGAAAACCTCGAATAGAAACAGATCTTAGGGATCAGCGTGATTTGAGGCGATTCAAGAGCCTTTCGCGTTCCGCGGCGAGTACTTGCGCGGCGGGACCGAGCGCGGTGAGGCGGCCTTCGGTCAGCAAGAGAACCTCGGCGCCGGTGGCGAGGGCGTCGGGCGCATCGTGCGTGGCCATGATGGCCTGAACCTGATTCTCTTTCAACCACAATTGCAGGCGATCGAGCAGGGCATCGCTGGCCGTGCCGTCGAGCGCGGAAAACGGCTCATCGAGAAGCAGAAGGCGCGGGCCGGGCGCCAGAGCGCGAGCCAGCGCCACGCGCTGCGCCTGCCCGCCGGAAAGATCCTGCGGGCGGCGAGCGGCGAGGTCGGTGGCGCCGGCCAAAGCCAGCATTTCATCCACCCTGGTTGCCCGGCGATCGCGCGCCATGCCGTGCAGGCCGTACGCCACATTCTGCGCCGCGCTCAGGTGCGGAAACAACGCGGGCTGCTGTGCAACAAAGCCGACCTGGCGTTGGCCGGGCGGCAGCCAGAGGCTGCGCTTGGTCTGAGCCAGGTCGCGGCCGTCGAACGTGACTCGGACCCCCTCGTCGCGGCGGGCGCGGTCAAGACCGGCGAGCAAGCGTAGCAACGTCGTTTTGCCAGAGCCGGAGGGTCCGAAGATGACCGTCCAACTGGAGGTGAAGGAGCATTCCACGTAGAGATGGAAGCTGCCGCGCCGTGCATCGAGGGCCAGCTCAAGCATGTTCTCTCCGCGGCGGCGGCATTCCGCGCTTTCTGGCTTTGGAGTAAATGAGTGCCAGGGCAAGAACGCTGATGCCGACAAGAATTCCGGCGGTGCGGTTGGCCGCGGCATAGTCGAAGTTCTCCACCTGGTTGTAAAGCACGATGGAGAGCGTACGCGTGGCGCCGGGAATGTCGCCGCCCAGCATGAGAACTACGCCGAATTCGCCCATGGTGTGCAGAAAGCTGAGAATGACGGACGCGAGCAGAGAACGGCGGGCCAGCGGAATGAGCACGCTGGAGACGATACGCGCGGGGCCGGCCCCAAGCAGACGGGCGGCGTCGACCAGGCCGGTGTCGACTGCGGCGAAGCCTGCGACGAGCGGCTGGACGGCAAAGGGAAGGCTGTAAATCACGGAACCGACGACGAGGCCATCGAAGGAAAATGCCAGCGGATGACCGAGCAGGGTCGCAATGCCTCGGCCAAACGCAGTGCGTGGGCCGAGCAGCACAAGAAGAAAAAAGCCGAGAACCGTGGGAGGAAGGACCATGGCCAGGGAGGTCAGCGCTTCAAGAGCAGCCAGCCAGCGGCTGCGGCCCATCACCAGCAGCGCCGCCAGAGGCACGGCGATGGCGAGAAGAAGGACGGTGGTCACCGTGGCCAAGCGGAGCGAGAGTGCGAAGGCTTGCCAGTCCATGAGGGTCAATCAACAGACTAACGGCCCGGCGCGCGGATTCCCAACCATTTCGCGGAATTGGAGATTCCCACCCTTTTCCGTAAAGAACGCGGAAAAGGGTGGGGCAACGGGCCGGACCTGACTCCGCCAACACCGCTATCTCCGCTGCTTCTACTTCACCGGCGTCAGCCCGCTCTTGGCCAGTTCGGCTTGCACCGGCGGCGAGAGCACAAAATCGAGCAGCTTGTGCGCGGCATCGCGCTGCTTGGTATTGGTTACGATGACCGCACCCTGCTCGATGGGCGGATACAGATCACGCGGGATGACGAAGTACTGGCCATCCGCAGTGAGGCGCGGCGTGAGCGCTGAGGTGAGCGAGATGAGGCCGGCGTCGGCGTTCGCCGAGTAGACGAACTGCGCAGCCTGCGAGATGTTTTCGGCAGTCACGATACGCGGCTTGAGCGCGTCGTAGAGCTTGAGGCTCTGCAATGCGGCCACGGCGGCGCGGCCATAAGGCGCGCTGTCGGGGTTGGCAATGGCCAGGCGCTTGAGGGACGGCGAGCCGAGCAGATCGAGCGAGGGCGCAGGCAGGTGCGAGTCTTTCCGCTCCCACAGGACGAGCGTGCCTTTGGCGTAGGTGATGGGCGTGGTGGAGTCGGATGAGCCGGCGGCATCGGCCAGACCATCACTGATGAGGCGCTTGGGATAACCCAGATCGGCGGAAAAGAACACGTCGAAAGGCGCGCCGTTTTCAATCTGCGTGGTCAGCACGGCCGAGGCCTTATAGGTGGCTTCGGCGTGAATGCCGGTAGAGCGCTCGAACTCAGCCAGGATGGGCGGCAGAGCGGGTTCGAGGTCGGCGGCCGCAGCCACGCGAAGGGGCGTTTGCGCCAGGGCCGGAACGGCCAGCATCGACGCGAGCAGGGCGGGGAAGAGTCTGTTCAGCATGTGCGCGGCTGGCCCTCCTGATCACAGCAGAAATCGCGTTCCACCTGCTAGGCTATCACCAGGATATGGGCGAAAATCTGCACCAGCTGCGCTGTTTCGGATGCGGAAACCGGATCGCGGGGGCCGAGGTGCGGCCCGATTTTCGCTGCGCGCACTGCGGTGAGCTGTTCGAGGTGGAATATCCGGGCTGGAGCCAGCGCGGCGGGCACGACCGGCCCAATCCTGGGGCGCTGAAATGGCTGTGGCGCGAGCGGCGCTCTTCGTCCGAGGCGCTTGACCAGTCGGGGGTGTGGCGCTATCGCGAGATGTTGCCCATCCTCGACAATTTTGGCGATGCGGTTTCGCTCCGCGAAGGCAACGCGCCGCTCTATCACCTGCCGCGCGCGGCCAAGGCCCTCGGAATCGATCAGCTCTACGCCAAGCACCAGGGGATGAATCCCACCGGTTCGTTCAAAGACACGGGTATGACCGCGGCGTTGAGCGTGGCGCGCCAGCGGGGATTCGAATGGGTGGCGTGCGCGTCCACGGGAAACACGTCGGCATCAATGGCAGCCTACGCGGCGCGCGCGGGGCTGCGCAGCCTGGTGCTGATTCCCGAAGGCAAGATTGCGTGGGGCAAGCTGTCGCAGGCCATGGACTACGGCGCAAGAACGCTGCAGGTTCAGAGTGATTTCGACGGCTGCCTGCGTTTGCTCACTGAGATCGTGCGGCAAGCGCCGATCTACCTGCTCAACTCCGTTAACCCCTACCGCCTGGAAGGACAAAAGACACCGGCATTCGAGATTGCCGAAGCGTTTGACTGGAATGTGCCCGATCACTTGATCGTTCCTGGCGGAAACCTGGGCAACAGCTCGGCGCTGGGCAAGGGATTTCGCGAGCTGCGCGAGTTGGGAATGGTGGCGCGGATGCCTCACATCTCGGTGATTCAGGCCGCGGGAGCCAATCCCCTGGTGCGCAGCCTCGTCCAGACCCAGGGCGCCAGGCTTGAGCCGGTGGATGCGCAAACGCGCGCCACTGCCATTCGCATCGGCAATCCGGCCTCGTGGCGCAAGGCGGCGCGCGTCATCCAGGAGAGCGGCGGATGTTGCCTTGACGTGACCGAGGCGGAGATTGCCATCGCCAAGGCGGAGCTGGGTGCCGAGGGACTGGGTTGTGAGCCGGCTTCGGCCGTGACGCTGGCCGGGCTGAAGAAATTACGCGCGCAGGGTGCGGTGCGGCCGGTCGATACGGTGGTTCTGGTGCTAACGGGACACACGCTGAAGGATGCAGACTATACCATCGAGTTTCATCGCGGCACGTTGCTCACCGACGAAGAGAAGCGCGGGCACGATGCGGAGATCGACGCACTGCGCCGGGATGCGGTCACGGTTGAGGCTACGGCGGCAGCAGTGCTGGCCGCGCTAAAGGGCGAAGTGGGATGAACGGAAAAGGGAAGCCTGAAGGCATGCGCTTGCGATTGCCCGCAACCTCGGCCAACCTCGGGCCGGGCTTCGACGCCGTGGCCGTAGCTTTGGATTTTGCGCTGGAGCTTGAGGCGGAGCCGGCAGCGGAATTCTCCGTGGTGGCTACGGGGCGCGATGCTGACCGGTGCGGGCATCTCGAAAATAACCTGATCCTGGAAACCTACAAATCGCTTCTGCGCGCCTGCGAGCGGCCGGTTGTGCCGCTGGCGCTGCGCATGGTGAATCAAATCCCGCTCGGCATGGGGTGCGGCTCATCGGCGGCTGCACGGCTGGCTGCCACGGGGCTGGCGGTGCATTTCGGTCAGCTTGGCTGGGATGCCGGCCGCATTCTCGAAGAGGCGTATGCCCTCGAGGGGCACCCCGACAATGTGGCGGCGTGCTGGCTGGGCGGATTCGTTGCGGCGGTGTGCGAGGGAAAGAAGGTGCACGTTGCGCAGGCTTGGCCTCCGGCAGACTGGCGCGCCATCATCGTGCTGCCGGCGCAACCGGTTCCCACCAGCCAGGCGCGCGCGGTGTTGCCGCCGAGATATTCCCTCGACGATGTGGTCGCCAACCTGCAAGCTGCGGCCTTACTCACCTTGGCTTTTGCCGAGGGGCGTGGAGAGTTGCTGCGATGGGCGATGAACGACCGCATCCACCAACCCTATCGTGAATCGATTTGCCCCTTGCTGCCGCGGTTGCTGCCGCTCGTCGGCAGCCACGGCATTCTGGGCGCGGCATTGAGCGGAGCGGGACCTGCAGTGCTCGCGATTGTCGATCATGAAATGAACGTTGCGGCAGCTTCTGACGCCATTCAGAGGTCAACGGCAAACCAAGTGGAAGCGGAGGTAACAATCTGCCGATTTTCGCAGGTAGGTGCCAGCCAATCAATTGAAAAGAAATCACTTCCGTAACGGCAAAATTGCACTGTACCTAACGGTATGCGTTATCAAGGAGTTAAGGCCGTTGCTCAAATCAGCAGTCACCAGTTAGTGATTACCGCTGAAATTACCTAAGATTGCTTGCCATTTATTGAATGAGCAACTACATTCGCTGCGTGAGCAGTTCTGGGGGAGGGCTGCTCTAGCGCCCGAGGTCCTTATCTGGATCCGGGCGCTTCTCTTTGTACGCAGAGCTCCTTACTTAATCGATTCACCCCTTCGCTTACGCCTCCACCCAGCGCTGCCCGCTCTGCGACTTTCCGCTTGCGGTCGCATCACATTATGTATACGGTTTCCTGTACTACAATGAACCCTGCGCGTTCGCAAGGAGGATCATGCCCGAGGTTGGAGTGGTGGAAGTAAGCGATGCAAATTTTGATGAGGAAGTGCTGCGCAGCGACCAGCCGGTTCTGGTGGATTTTTGGGCGGTGTGGTGCGGCCCGTGCAAGGCCATTGCACCCATCGTCGACGCGGTAGCCGCGGCGTTTGCAGGCAAGCTGAAGGTAGTAAAGGTGAATGTGGATCAGAATGGCGCTGCGCCTTCACGCTACGGCATTCGCGGCATCCCGGCGCTGCTGTTTTTCAAGGGCGGCAAGGTGGCCGACCAGATAGTGGGCTACGAGCGTCAGGAAGTGATCGAGGAGAAGGTCAAGCGCCTGATCGCGTAAAACAGAAGTTTGAGCACAATGAGCGAGAAAAGCCCGGCCAGTGCCGGGCTTCTTTTTTGCGTCGGCAATCAGCCGCGGCCGCGGAATTGAATGATGCGGCGGCGATCGCGCTTGGAGGGGCGGCGCGGCGGCAGGTTGACGTAGTTGGCCATGGCCTTGCGCTCTTCGGCAAGGTGCAGACGCGCCAGGCGGCTGGAGTCGCTTTCGCGGTAAAGCCTTTGCGCAACGGATGCTGGGCCGCGCATGGCGCCGATGGCCAGGACTTCAATCTCGAAGATGCCGCCTTCATTCTCGATCCGCAGCCGGTCGCCGATGTGCACGTCGCGCGCCGGCTTGGCGCGGAGCCCGTTCCATTCAATGCGGCCCAGGTCGCACGCGCGCGAAGCGAGCGCGCGCGTTTTAAAGAAGCGAGCCGCCCACAGCCACTTGTCGAGGCGCAGCGATTGAATAGCTAAGCCTGGGGTCATCGAAGATCGCTGATGGTTCTTGCGATGATGGCGATTATAGTTGGCGCTGCGGTGCTATGCCGTGGGCTCCGTCTTCCAGATGTAGAGGTAATCGCCGTCGCTCGACGTGGCCACCGCAACGCCGCGCAGCCGTGTGGCGCGGTTGAGCGCAGCGCGGATGTTTTCCTTGGAGTCGGGCAGTTGCGTGAGAGGAACCTTCAGAGCATTTCCCGGTTTCAGGTTGGCAATATCGCGCAGGAGCCGCGTCACGATCCGCTTGTGTTTGCCATCGCGACCCTTGGGCACATCGCCTTGAAGGATCGAATCGAAACTCGCTTCTTCTGCGGCATGGTCCGTGGTCATCGGTACTTGTGCGTCGCGGTTTTTGCTTGCCATGTGCCCCTCGCTTCTCGGCCCGAACTTCTATTCCTAACTTAATCTAAGAACTGTATATGAACAATCTGATGCAAATCAATCGTAAACGTATGCTTATTTGACAAAACAATCTCGCAGATTCAAGCTAGAAGTTCCTGTTCGACTCCTAGGAATCATGCTCTGTGGCCGTAAGGTTCGTCAATCAAAAAGACTTAACCCGTCGCGGGAAAAAGGTGCTACGGTGCGCTCCAGAGGTCGAGCTCGTATGCCTGAAATACCGAAATCCCCTGTCGTCCCCCTTCACGAAGTTCCACCTGCTGATACGAGTCCGTATCGTCCCACCGTTCTGGTGGTCGACGATGAATCGCTGATTGCCGATACCTTGACCGAGATTTTGTCGCGGAATGGATACGCGGCAATGACCGCCTACGACGGTGAAGAAGCATTGGATCTTGCAATGGTTACGCCGCCAGAGCTGCTCATTACGGATGTGGTGCTGCCGGGCATGAGCGGCGTTGAACTTGCGCTTGCGGTCAGGCACATCTTTCCGGAATGCAAAGTCCTGCTCTTTTCAGGCCAGGTATCGAAGACCGACCTGATGACAAAGGCGTGGGGTCTGGGCCACAGGTTCACTCTGCTGCAGAAGCCCTTGCATCCGAAAGAGCTTTTGGCAAAGGTGGCGGAGAGCCTCGAGGTAGAAAGCAGAGCCAACGCCTAGGACATCAACGCCCGGGGAAAGGACTGCTTGAGCTGCGCGGGCTACGCACGAGTCCCCGCAGCTCATGAAAGAAGGCCAGCCGGACAATCCTCACGGCTCCCGCTTCGGCCGGGCGAGTTCATTTTGAAAATTCGCCCAATCTTAATACCCCTTCCTGGAGAAAAAACTCCTTTTCCTGCGGCCGCGCCTTGCACGCGCTTGAAAAGTTTTGCATCTAATCGCAAACGTAGGGAAAAAACGTCGGGGCCCCGGTAAAAAGTTCATGGCGTGAAATACAGGATTGGCCATTTCTCCGCCGGAAACGCCGAAAATCTCAGAGATCCCCCGAGGATTTTCAAGAATATGAAAAAAAGCGTTCAAATGGAACGCAATTTGCTTCATAATTCTTGAATGCCTGCAGTTTGGAGACTTGACCATGGACGAAACACGAATTTCCCCCCTCGTGTCGACCGGCAAGGCACCCTCATTTCAATCGAATGGTGGATTCCCCAGAATCCTGGTCGTCGACGATGAATCTGCGATCGCCGATACGCTGACAGAGATCTTGTGCCGGAGCGGTTATCCGGCCATTGCCGCGTACGACGGAAACGGCGCTTTGGAACTTGCCTTGATTTCGCCGCCGGAACTGCTCATCACGGATGTGATCCTGCCGGGCATGAACGGAATCGACCTCGCCATCACCATCAAACGCGTCTACCCGGATTGCAAAATTTTGCTGTTCTCCGGGCAGGCATCGACAGCCGATTTGCTCACTCGGGCCAAGTGCGCTGGGCACTCATTCACCCTGCTCAGCAAGCCTGTGCCGCCCAAGGATCTGCTGGCGATCGTCGCGGACCGTCTGAGCCCAAAAGGAAGCAGGCCGGCCGTACCTGTGGCGTAGAGCCATCTTCTTCGGGCCCCATCCAAATCACTGCCGGAGCGTCATGGATTCGACGCAGGCTGGCCGTGCATCAATTGCTGGAATCTGCGCGCGTACTCGGCCTTGTAGGCGGCCACGGCGCGCTGGTAGCTGAGCCGCGGCGTATTGGGCTTCACCGTCCAATGCAGTTGGACGGTGTGCGTGCCGGCGAGAACCCAGAGTTGGCCGCCCACCGGTTGGACCGGCTTGCCGTCGGCTGCAGCAGACTTCAAATCGACAAACCACGGCAGATGCACGACGATCGCCCGCGGTGGCGTGGTGAACGCAGCATTGATGCGCAGAACGGCTTCGCCCTCCTGCGGCTGATCGAGCGTGAAATCAATCGGCCCGAACCATGTGGGCGCCTGGCGCACGGCGATCGTATTGCCTTTGCCAATCCAGGACGGTGAAACCACTGAGAGCAAGTGGAGCTGGTTTCCCTCTTCGCGCACCAGCATCGTGCGCAGCAGAGTGCGGTATTCGGCCGCGAACCACCCGTGCGGAGAGAGATTGCTGCCGAAATTGCGGTCGCCCCAGGGGCGGATGTTCCACTCGAAGCCCGCGTTGGTTGAGCTGGTGTGGAGCAGGATGGCGTAGAACTCGCTGAGCGCCTGTTGCTGGTCGCCGCGGATGGTTTCCGTCATCGTGTTCTTGATGGTCAGATAATGATGGAGCGAGGCTCCATCGGCATAGGTCATGATGCCTTCGGCGTACTTGGCCTGCGTCGCCTTGAGGGTTGCGGTCACCCGCGCATCGTGCGGATCGAGCGTGGGCTCGGGAACAACCGACAGCAAATTTCCCCAATCGTATCCACCGGTTTGTCCATCCAGTGCAGGCGGAATATATCCGTTGTGTGCGGCAGCCTGGGCATCGAGCACCTTGAAAAATGCCTGGCGCAGGCTGTCATATTCCGCCCGCCAATTCTGCGCCAGATCGGCGTGGCCGGTATCGGCGGCCATTGTTATGGCGAGCTTGAGGCCGTCGAGCGCGAGGAAGTTGTAGCCGGTGAGATGCCCCTGGACATATTCGTTGTCGCGCACATCGCTGGCCGGTACGATGTGCAGCGGATCGGCGGCGCGCGCCTGATGCAGCCAGTCGACGGCGCGCGCAATTTGCGGCAGCGCCCATTCGGCAAAAGCCTTGTCGTGCGTCATGCGGTAGTGCTGGCTGTAAGCCCACACCGCTTCGCCCCAGCCGTCATATTGCTGCGCCTGCGAGAGAAAGTTGCCGTCGGGCTTTTGCGATTTGGCGAAAAAGTCCAGGCACTCCCTGGCGATCTGCGGATAGCCGGTGACGTCGTAGCTATGGACAATGTCGGCTCCATCGCGAAGCCAGAAAGCGTGATAGTGGAGCTTGTTCACGGTCTGGATATAATCCGGCCCGATGTGATCGATGGCCATCAGGTCGTAGATCAGGTTGGTGTAGAAGGTGTCGACAGCCTTGGCCTCAGGAAGCGTGATCTGCATGCCGGAGGCGAGGATTGCATTCCAGTAAGCGATGACCTGCACCTTCGCTGTGTCGAACGAGGTCCGATCGACGTCGGAGACAAGGTTGGGCTCGGCAATGGGAATCAGAGGCATTTTGAAATCCAGAGTCCACTCCTCGCCCGGTTGGAGCAGGCTGGACCAGGTGACAATGCCGACCGGCGTTTCGGGCTCGACATGGAGCTGCGCAGGTTTGTCGACGTTGGGCGGGTTCATGTCGCCAATGCGATCGCGAAGAGTGAAGCTGCGCGAAGTGTAGCCGCCGGGAAAGCTGTACAGAAGACGGCCGTCGCGAAAGAAATAGTCGGCAGTGAAAGAGTAGGTCCACTCGCGGCTGAAGGGCTCGCCGATCTGACGATAGGCGCCGGGAACCTTGCCTTCAACGGGGCGTGTGAAGCGATTGTCGCCATGCGGTTCGCCGGTGGTCGAGAGCGCATCGTACCGGATGCCGGTGGAGAAGATGGCGCGCGTGGGCTGGCGCGAGGTGTTCTTCATTGTCACGCGGACAAAGTTGACAAGCGGGCCGGTTTGATCCGGCTTGAGGCCGGCCTCGAAAATTGTGAACGCGTAGGCAATCCCGTCGCGCGTGCACTCGTAATGGACGATGGGCAGGTGGCCCTGTTCGAGGGTGCGGATGCGGACGCTGACCGGCTCCAGATCGGGGCCGGAAAAGAACATCATCTCGGCGAAGCCGGTGCGCAGATAGCCTTCGGGCGTGATCTCGGTGGCGGCTTCGGCGCCCATGATGCCGATCTCATCGGTGGGTTTTGAGAAATAGGAGAAAGGCTGATCGGGCTGGTCGATCGCCGGCGAAACCATTTGCGCATGCAGGAATGGTGCGCATGCTGCGGCAGCCATCCAAAGTAAGCCCCATGCCATCTTCTTGCCGCAAATGGTGAGCATGGCTCGGGACGTGAAACGAGTTCCGCAGCGCGACAGGCGATGAGTCGAAAGCATAGTGAGAGAAATCATAGCGCGCCTGCCAAGGCGCTGCGCGCACAACCTAGTGAATCGCCACCAGGATCCGGCGCGGGCCGCGGAAGGGCATGCGGCCATGCGCTACCAGGAAGTTGTCGACGAAGAGACAATCTCCGCGTTGCCACGGAAAGCGTACCGTTGCGGCCTCAATGGCGCGGTTGATGCTATTCAGATCGCGCAAGATGATGAGTTCGCCGTCGCCGTAGGCCGCGTGAAAGGGTCTCCGCTGCCATCGCGGGTAGATGGCGTGGTAAAGCAGCCAGCGCACGGCGCCGGTAAGCTGCGGCGTCGTCACGAACGTTGAGACGTGGTTGAACCAGACTTTCTCCCCGGTCTCGGGATGTTCGCGTGTGGCTGGAAGTGAGTTGCTGATCAGCGCTCCCTGCTCCCAATTCCAGCGCACCGTGGCGCCTTGCTGGGCGCAAATCCGCTCCACTTCTGCGGGGTCGGTGGTTGCAAAAGCCGCCATCCATGAGCAATGCAGCTCGGTGAGCTTGCTCAGCGCACGCGAAACCGGATTGCGCCTGGGCCCGTAAAGATGACGATGATAGCGCACCCCCTTGGCTTCAAATCGCGAGCGCACCTCGTCGGGAAGGAGCTTGTAAATCAAGCGCGCGTCCGACAGCGGAGTTTCACCGCCCTGCTCTGCCGGAATCTGGCAGAAGAACGCCATGGCTCTCGGCGGATCGGGCAGGTAAGCCATCTCGTTGTGCTG
>JASHQH010000091.1 GCA_030037635.1 Acidobacteriaceae bacterium | reverse complement strand
CGCGGTCGGCAGGAAGGTCGCGTCCACCGGAGACGTCACGAAGCGCAGCCCCTCGTAGTTCACAAAGAAGAACGCCTTGTTCTTCTTGATGGGACCGCCCACTGCGGCGCCCCACTGGTTGGCGTTGGCAAACGCCTCCGGCGCGCCGGAATTGTCGTTGAACCAGTCGTTGGCGTTCAGGTCGCTGTTCGTCCAATAGTAGGTAAGGTTGCCGTGAAAATCGTTGGTTCCAGAGCGCGTGGTGACGTTCTCCTGGATGCCGCCCAGCACTCCATACTGCGCGCTGTAGGCATTGGCGACAATATTCATTTCCGCCACGTCGTTGCTGCCCAGGAGCAGGTTGCTCGGTCCGGAGTTGTTCAGGTTCAGGAACGGATCGTTGTCTTCGGCTCCGTTGATCGTGAAGTTATTCGAGGTCGCCGGCAGCCCAAAGGCTTCGGTGTTGCCGTAGCCCATCTCCGTGTTCATCACCGTGCCCGCCGTCATGTTCAGGTAGTAGGTGATGTCGCCGCCCGGGTTGGGCAGATCCTGCACTTCCTCCTCGGTGATGGTCGTGGCCATATTCGAGTCTTCCGGCTCAATCAGTGGCACGGCGGTTCCCAATACCTCCACCGTCGTCGCCCCCTTCGCCACCTTCAAAGTCATAATCACGGTTGCCGTCTGGCCCACCGCAACCTCTGCAGTTGTCTGCGCCGTCTGGAAGTCGGGCGCCTCAACCTTCACCGTGTAGGGCCCCGGCTGCAGCAGCCCAATGCGGTATTCGCCGGCCGCGCCCGTCTTCACTACCTTCACCGTGCCGGTCGTGGTACTTGTGGCCGTTACCGTGGCATTCACAATCGCCGCGCCGGTTGGATCGCCGACTGAGCCGGCGATATCGCCTGAAATGAGCGATTGTGCTGCGCTCGTGCGGCCAAAAAGCAACAGCAGACAGGAAACAGCCAAAACGGAAAGCGAAAGGACCCGAACGATCCTTTTCGCGCAACTACTCTTCATGGAATTACCTCCAGGGAAATCAGGGCAACTAGGAACTGGAATTCTCCGCCGACGAGCAAACCTCGCTATCGGGAACTTAAACAAATCACTTGACTTACGGAATAAGGATCCCAAAAGGTTTGTCGCATCCAGACGCTACGCGCTAAGTGATCGACGCGGAACGGGGAAGATTTCGTGATCTGTTAGAGCACGAGTCGTGCCACTTTCGGGGTAGAAGTCAGGAACCACTTTTTCACAGAAAATAAACGGATTAGCGATGAACCTGTGACCGAATTCGCCCACTTCCCTATGAGTTTCCATAGATATGCGGTGTGGATTTTCCGAAAATGGACACAACCCCGTACAAAAACCCTGGATTCGCCGATAACAAACCTCTCCGCGCCATCGCTCAAAACAAAGGGCATCCGCCATGCGGACGCCCTTTGTAATCCGGCAAATCGCTCTAGGTTAGAAGGTGATCTTCCCCGTGAGCTGCAGAATGCGGGGCGCTGAATCGCCGCCCAGGAACGAACCATACACGCTGGTGGGTGCGCTCACCGCGCTCAGAATCGTTCCAAACGCCGGATTGCTGTAGTTGAACACTGGGTTCGCAAAGCTGGGATGGTTGAGAATGTTAAAGCCCTGGCAGCCAACCTGCAGCAGATTGCCCTCTCGTCCGGGCAGCTTGAATCCCTTCACCAGGTTGAAGTTGGTGTCGAAGTACCCCGGCCCGACGAACTGGTTGCGGCGCTGGCCTCCGAACCCGGTCGGGTCGGTGAAATCCGTAAGCGCGAAGCACGGCGTGCCGGCAGCCCCGGCTGCGGATCTTCCGCAGTGATGCGGAATGTTCGCACTCGTGGGCTGCGCCAGCAGCGTCCCGCCATAGGAGCCGCTGTAATTGAGGTTGTTGGTCGCGGAGCTGTCGGTCACGCTGAACGGGAAGCCCGTGTGCCAGAACAGCGTTCCGCCTAGCTGCCACTGATCGGTGAGAAACTTCGGCCCTCCCCAATAAGGAAGGTGCACAATGTAGCTCGCGCTCAGGTTGTGCCGCACGTCGTAATCGGCGTTGCCGTAATTCTGCAGCGCCAGGTTGAACGGATCGATGGGATTGATGCCGTTGGCGCCGAAGGCCAGGATGCCGCCGTTCGAGATTTCGTCCAGCGCGTGGCACCACGTGTAGTTGAGCATGGCCGTGGCGATCTTCGATTCGTGCTTGACCGATGCCTCCAGCCCGTTGTAGTTCGACGTGGCCACGCTTTCGATCTCGGTGACCTCATCGAAGGCCGACAGTGCCGGATTGGCCGGCAGGCCCGTAAATGAAGCGAAATTCGATCCCGCCAGCGAGGCGTTCACTCCGTTGTTTTGTACCGGCTCGTGATAGCCGTGGTTGCCCACGTAGCCCAGCGAGAAGCTGTCGTGGCTGCCCAGCTGCTGCTGCCACTGCAGGCTCCATTCTTCGTAGGTCGGGTAGTGGATTCTGGAGTCAGGATTGATCAGGTTCGGCTGCGTGAAGCTCGAATTGATTGCGTAAATGCTGGCGTAGCTGCCGCCCGCCGGAAATTGGGTTTTGAAGGTCGCGTCGGTCGCCGCCAGGGCTTTGGTGAAGCTGCCGGCCTGCGACGGATCGTCCTGCGAGAAGAGGTTGTTGAATTGGGGATTTAATGGCGCGTTGTCCAGCATCGAGTCCGCAATGGTGGCCGGGAACACGTCGGTGAAAAGCCCGAATCCGGCGCGAACCACGGTGCGATCGTGCCGCGGCGGCGACCAGGTGAAGCCCACACGCGGATCGACCGTCATCTTCTGCAGGTCGGGGAACGTATCCCTCTGACCGCTCTTGATCACGCTGTTGTACGGCGTGTCGACACCCCCCGTCACACTGGAATAGGTTTGTCCCAGATAGCCGAAGCAACTGAGCACGCACACCGGATCGGCGTTGTGCTCTACGCGCACGCCCGCCGTCACCTGGAAGTTGGGCAACAGCTTCCACTCGTCCTGGCCATAGAAACCCAGGTTGTAGAGCCGGATGGGCTCGGTCAGCCGCTGCGCGAAGTTCTGAATGCCTTCGTACATGAGCCCGGCACTGTAAAGATCGGCGGCTCCAAACGCACCCTCCGCCGCACCAATCTCCACGCCCAGCGGGATTTGGAGAATGCCCAGGTCGGCGTCGGTCACGTCATCCCGCTTGAACAGCATGCCCAAGCTCACCGTGTGCTTGCCCTTCGTCCAGCTCACATCGTCGTTGATCTGGTACTGCGTCACGTTGCGGCCTTCGG
>JASHQH010000090.1 GCA_030037635.1 Acidobacteriaceae bacterium | reverse complement strand
CAAGGTGATTGCCGAGCGGCTCGATCTGCCGGTTCCTGTGCTCTTGTTTCCTGAGGCCACCAGCACCGACGGATCTCAGGTGCGGCCTTTTCATTCGCGGCTCATTCATCCCGCCGTCGAGGAAGGTGCGCCCATCACGGCCGCGGCCATCCGCTACGCGGTTCAGGGCGACATCGACGAACGCGAAGTTTGCTGGTTCGGCGATCAGAAGTTTCTTCCCAACGTGTGGAAGCTGCTGGGCATGAATGGAATCACTGCGCAGATTTGCTTTGGCGAGCCGCAGATTTACTCGCATCGCCGCATTGCCGCCGCAGAAACCCGCGCCGAAGTCGCAGCCATGCGCGAAGCCGGCGCCCTGGCGCTGAAATAATTCACACCGGCCTTGCGTGGTGGGCTTTGTAACAAGGGCACGCTTCAGCCGGGCCGCAAGCAAAGCATCGCCGGCGCAGGAATGCGCGTCCGAGCGGCGACCCAGCGCATGGCGCCCGGCGACAAGGATAACGCCGGCAGCGCCACGACGCGCCCAACGCGCGTCACCGCAGCCTTTGAAATCCACATCGCGAGCGCCATGGAGCGCCGCAGTTGCGCGCGCAGCATGCGCTCGTAATCATTGATGCTGCCGCCGGCGAGGAACACCTGCGCAGCCAGAGCCGCACTGTGCAGGGCGATGGAAATGCCGTCGCCGGTGAACGACGGAATCACGGCAGCCTGATCGCCGATACACCACAAACCGCGCGATTGACCCGCAAGATAGCCGTAAGGGATGGGCGAAATAGCTAGCGGGCTTGCAAACAAGCGCTGGGCGTTTTCGAGAAACTCCGCCAGGCGGCGATTTTCGCTGCAGATCGCCGCCAGCAGTTGCGGCCATCCGCCGTGCCCGCGCAAGGTTTGGCGGCGCACCACCAGGCAGAGATTCGCCGCATCGTTTTCGACCAGCGCAATTCCCCCATAGCCGCCGGAAAAAAGAAAAAGCTCCATGCAATCGCGCAACGCGGCGGTTGCCGCGGACCCAAGACGCCAATGCAGCTTGAAGCCGACAAGATCCGCTTGCCGCGCCGGAGCGCGAGCGAATCCGCGCAGTTCGTGCTTGCCGGTCGCCAAGAAGACATGTTCAGCGCGCAGCGTCTCGCCGCTGCCAAGTGCGGCCAACCACGCGCCGCCGTCCTGGCTGAGTGAGGCCGCAGCCACGCCGCGCTGGATCACGCAGCCCACAGCAGCCGCGCGCGCGAGCAGGGCCTCATCCAAAACGCGGCGCGACAACGAAAGCGCCTGAAAGGGAAGCGGAGCCTCAACCAGCTTGCGGCCTGCCGAGAGGCGCAGGCTGCCAATGGGAGCGGCGCCCAGTGCGCGCGGCACAATGCCGGCCTGATGCAAATATTCCACGGCTTCGCGGCTGAGGAACTCGCCGCAGACTTTGTGGTGCGGGCCGGGCTCTTTTTCGACCAGCCTCACTTTCCGGCCGGCACAGGCGAGCCGGATGGCGGCCATCGCGCCGGCAGGACCGCCTCCAATCACCAGGTGCTCCACGCTCGAGGGCGCCGAATTCATTTGAGTTTCCTCCGGCTGACGCAGATGCGGGCCGGCCGGTAAGGACGGATGGAAACGCTGCTCTCATCGAAGCCGGCGGCGGCGCACATCCGCTGCCAGTCCGCAACCAGGAAAGAACGCGCAATGGAAACCGGCGCGTCGTTTTGCACGAAGTGATGAAGGCCCGTCACGGTCACCAGCAGTCGGCAGAGATGATATGGAATCGCAGCGCGGGAGAGATCGCTGATAAACCACCCCGCTTCGGCATGCGCCTCCATCCACCTCAGGAAGCGGGTCACATCGGCATCGCAAAGATGATGCGTGAGCAGGGAACTGATGACGATGTGGACTGGCCGCTCCGGTTGGTACTCGAACACATCGGCGCAAACCCATTCAATAGCTCCCGCTGATCGGCCGGCTTCGGCCGCGATGGCCGTGGCATGAGAGTTGATGTCGAGACCGGTTAGTTGCACCGCCACGCCGCGCGCCCGAGCCCATCGCTCCACCTGGCGCAGCGTGTCGCCGTAGCCACAACCCACGTCCAGAATATGGATGGGCTGCGCTCCAGCCCGAGGCATGGCCGTTTCGAGCCATTTGAGCAGCGGCCGGTAAGCCAGCGTCCAGCGGTTCAGGCGCGCGATATCGCGCAGGCAGGCGCGCAACTCTGAGCGGGTGCAGGGCCCATCGATGCATTCAGTGAGCTGCGCGCGCGAACGAAAATCGAGTGCGTCAGACGGCATGAAACAGCATCGTCTCCGCGGTCACTCCCGGCCCGAACGACATGGCACAGCCCTGCTCACCAGGGCGGGCGCGCCGCATCAGCCGTTCCAGCACAAACATCACCGACGCCGACGACATGTTGCCGAAGCTGGCCAGGATGCAGCGCGAATCGGCGAGCTTATCGGGGCTCAGTGCCAGGCCCTGCTCCACGGCATCAAGAATGGTGCGGCCGCCGGGATGCACCGCCCACAAATCGATCGATGCGGGGTCTTTGCCGTGGGTGATGGCGCTGCCTGCGGCGGCCACACCCTGCCGCAGCTCGCCCGGAACCTGGCCCGAGAGCTTCATGTCGAAGCCCTGCTCGCCGATGCGCCAGGTAATCAGGTGGTTGGTGCCGGAGAGATTCACGGCCAGAAAGCTGTCGAGCGCCAGGCCCACGGGCTCAGCGCTGACCAGATACGCGGCGCAACCGTCGGCGAAGACCAGAAACGCCAGCAACTGATCCAGGCTCTCGGTCTCCTGCATGTGCAGCGAGCAGAGCTCCAGGCTCATCAGCAGCACCTTGGCGTCGGGCTCTGAGCGCACAATGTGGCGCGCCATCTTGAGCGCGTTGATGGCCGCATAGCAGCCCATGAAGCCGATCATGGTGCGCTCCACCGTGCTATCGAGCCCGAGATGATCGACAACATCGTAGTCCAGCCCCGGCGCATAAAGGCCGGTACAGGAGGTGACGATCACGTGCGTGATGCCGCGCCGCTCTTCTTCGGTCAGCTTGAGCCTGTCGAGCGCGCAGTGGGCCAGCCGCGGAGCGAACAGCTCAAAAGCCTTCATGCGCCGGGCCGTATTTGGAAACTGGCCGCGCACAAACAGCGAGCTCTCTTCCCGCAGGGTGCCGTCTTCGGTGACGATGGGCTTCAAAAACGTGTAGCGGTGCTCGATCGCCGCCATGCGCACCATGCGGCGAAACAGGTTGCGCGGCGTGCCTTCGGGCAGCAGGCTCTCGCCAAAGGGAATAAACGACGGGTGCATGTCGTGCGGAGGGACGGCCGTGGCGATGCGGTTCAGATAGGCGGTCGTCATGATCGTAGCTCCGGCACGAGGCTCGCGGCCCGTGTGCTCTTTGGACAGCATATCGTGCCCAAGGTCACACTGTCGTCGAAGCGCAGGCCGGCGCGCGCGTACGCCCAGAGTGATGATTTTGGATGCGCCTGAGGGAATTAGGGTTTGACCGCCGGGGCCGCAGTTGAGCTGCGCACCACCAGCCTGGTCGACACCAGAAACTCCCGCTGCATTTTGGGGTTTCCCGGATCTTCAGCCTGCGTGCGGAGCGCCTCAAAGGCCGCCCGCGCCAGGTCAGTGCGCGACAGCCGGATGGTGGTGAGCGGCGGCAGCGTGTACTCAGCGAAACTGATGTCGTCGAGCCCGATCACCGAAAGATCCTGCGGCACGCGCATTCCCTCCATGTAGGCGGCGCGCAGCACGCCGATGGCCGTCATGTCGTTGGAGCAGATGATAGCCGTTGGGCGCGTGGGCTGCCGGCGCAGCTGCTCGTAGCCGTCGCCGCCGCCCTTCAGCATGTGGTCGCACTCGATGATCCACTTCTTCTGGATCGGCAAACCGGCCAACTGCATGGCGGCGCGAAAGTCGTTTTCACGCGTGATGGCCGAGTGTAGTTTGTGCGGCCCGGCCAGGAAGGCGATGGCGCGATGCCCCAGGCCGGCCAGATGCCGGACGGCCTCGTGAATGCCGGTGGAGTAGTCGAGAAGGATGGTGCTGGCCTTGGGGTCGTCGAGCTTGAACTCGGCCAGCACAATGGGCACTCCGCGATGCACCAGCTGATCGAGCACAGGCTCTTCCTCGCCGAAGGTCATCACCGCCACGCCGTCTACTTTGCGCTCCAGCATGCGGCGCGCGCAGGCGGCCAGCACCGCGGGATCGCTGTTGGTTGAGCTGACCAGAATCTCGTAGCCTCGCGCCACGGCTACCTCTTCAAAGCTCTGAATCAGCTCGGGGAAGAAAGGGTTGGTAATGTTTTCGACGATGATGCCCAGCAGCCGGCTGCGCCCTGAAACCAGCGTGCGCGCATGCGTGTTGGGCAGGTAATTCAGCTGCTTGATCGCCTGCCACACGCGCTTGTTCAAGCGCTCGCTCACTAGGGGAGAGCTGTTGATGGTGCGGGAGACCGTCGCGATGGAGACCTTTGCCAGGGCCGCGACAGCACGAATGTCCGGCATCCTGCCTGCCGTCTTGCGCGTTCCTCTTCGAGCCACCCACCAATCCTAATGCAGGCTGACCCTTGAGCAAGCGGAAAAATTTGGGACGATTTCCACGGGACTGCTGCGGACGCGAAGCGATTTGCGAAGGCGTCTGGACGGTGTTGCCGGGCTCAAGCGGCGGCGGCCCGGAGGCGCGCATGCCGATGGTGTTATGCTTTCTCCGCAATCAGCAGGCGCAGGTCGCGCAGGTTGTGTCCTGTGGGTCCCGTCACCACCGAGTCGCCCAAAGCCGTGAATAGCGGACAGGCATTGAACGCGCCCAGAGATTGCGCGGGATCGTAGCCGAAGACGCGGGCGCGTGTCACCGTGGTCGGGTCGGCGATGGCGCCGGCAGACTGCGTGTTGCCGTCGATGCCGTCCGAGCCGGCGCTCAGCACGGTCAGATGCTCGCCGGGAAACTGCGCCAGATCGAGCGCGCAAGCCAGCGCAAATTGCTGGTTGCGGCCCCCCGCGCCGGGCGTGCGATCGAGCGTGACGGTGACTTCGCCAACGGAGATGAGGCAGAAGCGATCGTGCCTGGCGCGCTGGGCGTGGAAGCGCTCCAGAAGGTAGCGCGCGGCCGCGGCGTAGTCCCAATCGTCGCAACTGTTGTCGACCACCACGTGATAGCCGGCCTTGCGCGCCAGCGTGCGTGCATTCTCCACCAGGTCGTGGCTCGAGAGCAGCAGCTCGAAAACAGAATCGCGAAAAGCCTCATCTTCGCCGCTCATGTTCGTAGCCGAGGTCATGTGGCGTGGCCGCGCGGCATCGGCCCACGGCAGCTTGGGAAGAAATGTGGGACGCCAGCTCTTGTTGCCCGGCGACTCCGGCAGGTCCTTGCGCGCAAAAAAGGCGCGAATCGGCGCCGGCAGCTTTTCGTCGAGATCGTATTTGGAAAGCAGCTCACGCACTTCGGATACCGTGGAGTGATCGGGCGTGGTGGGGCCCGACGAAAGCGCATCCAGCGAGCGCAGCGGCACATCGGGAACCAGCAGACTGATCTTCACCGCTTCCGGCGCAGCCATGGCCAGCCGCCCGCCTTTGACCGCGGAAAAATGTTTGCGCAGAGTGTTGATCTCGTTGATCGGCGCGCCCGAAGCCACCAGCAGCCGATGAAAAGCGATGGTGTCTTCGAGAGTGACCTGCGGGTCGAGAGGCAGATCGAAGATGGCCGAGCCGCCGCCGGAGATGAGGAAGAACACCAGCGTGTCTTTCCTGGCTTTGCGCAGCAGCGCCAGGGCGGCGCGCGCTCCGGCGAACGAGTCTTCGTTGGGCAGGGGATGGCCGCCTTCAAAGTAGCGGAAGCGCCAGTTGCGCTTTTCGGGCAACTGGTTGGAGCAACAGATGCCGCGCAGGCCCTTGCGCCGCTTCATGCGGTCGAGCAGCGTCTCCAGCATCGGTCCCGCGGCCTTGCCCAGCGCCACCACGAAGATGCGCTTGTAGGCAGAAAGATCGATCGTGTCGGGGCCGCTGCCTTCGGGCAGCAGCCTGTGCATCAGCTGGCCTTCGAAGCCCAGGCGCCGGTCGAAGGCCGAGGCGATGTTGCAGGCAGCCAGCGCGCCGGTAAAGATCTCCGTGGCCGTGGCGTGCAGAGAATCGAGAGCAGCGTCGCTCACCGGGGCCATCAGAGCTGCTCCTTGGCCGAATCAGCGGCTGAGTCGGCGGCCCAGCCGGCAAGCGCGCGCTGCATGGGCTCCAGTTGATCGACGAAGAAGTGATCTCCGCCGGGAAGAAGGACCAGACGCTTGGGCTCAGCCGCTTCGGCAACCACCTGCCCCAGTTGAGCGGGAGTGGAAAACTGATCGCGGTCGCCGCTCAGAAAAAGCTTGGGGATGGTGAGATTCCTGAGGAATGCGTAGTGGTAAGCGGGACCTTGCGGCTGCACGGGCAACCCCAACGCGGCCACGGCGCGAACCTGGCGGCTCCGATCGGGGATCGCCACGGCGGCGGCCGCGGCGCGCAGAGCCATGGCCGAACCAAAGCTGAATCCCGCCACCACCAGAGGAAGGCGGAACTCGCGCGCCAGCCAATCGATGGCCGCCAGCACGTCGCCGCGTTCGGCAAAACCGTCGTGCTGGCCCTGGCTGCACCCCACGCCGCGAAAATTGAAGCGCAGAACCGGCCAGCCCAATCCCCACTCCGGGCTGTTGAGCGCCTTCATGGCGTGATACACAACCTTGTTGTGCAGATTGCCGCCGAACAGAGGATGCGGATGGCAGACCAGCGCAGCCAAGGGCGCGTCGGGCGAGCCTTCGTTCAGAATGGCTTCAAGCCGGCCGGCGGGACCGGCAAGGGAAAGGCTGCGGATGGCGCCGGGTCGAAAGCTGCGCTTCGCGGGAGGTGGTGTTGCAGCGGCCTGCCGGGGCAACGTGGACTCCGCACGAGGCGGAGTACAACCCGGTGCCTTATCTTGAGAGGCTGTGATCGGTAGCTCTTTCGAGCGTGAGCCGTCTGGGTGAGTCTCCAGTTGGGCCGTTGCGTTTGCAGGGCTCATGCCATGTTCCATTTTACGCTGAAACCAACGGCGCGGTCCGCAGCCGCGGGACAGGCGCCACCGCTACGGTATTCTGGCTGCAACATGAAAGACAGCTCCAGGCTTGCTGCCATTGACCCCATTGGGCTCACGCGCCGGTTGTGCGAGATTGAATCCACCACCTACCACGAAGGTGCGGTGGGCGATTTTCTGGCCGAGTTTCTCGCCGGGCGCGGCTGGCAGGTGGAGAAAACTCCGGTGCCGCAGCCGGCTGAGAGCGCCAATGCCGGACCGCGCTGGAACGTATACGGCGGGCCGGCCGGACACGCGCCGGACCTGGTTTTTTCCACCCACATGGACACCGTTCCGCCCTACATTCCCTTCAGCCAGGATGCGGAATTTCTCTATGGGCGCGGCGTTTGCGACGCCAAGGGCATCATGGCCGCGCAGATCGCCGCCGCCGAGGCGCTCCGCACTCTCGGGTTTTGCATTGGGGTATTGTTCGTCAGCGGCGAAGAGCGCGATTCGGCGGGCGCCAAGGTCGCCAATCTGCATCCCAAGGGCAGCCGCTTCTTGATTGACGGCGAGCCCACCGGCAATCGCGTGGCGCTGGCGTCAAAAGGCGCCTTGCGCGCGGTGTTTCGCGCCACCGGAAAGATGGCGCACTCGGCGTATCCCGAGCTGGGCGAAAGCGCCATTCACAAACTGGTGCAGGTGCTGGCCCGGCTGCTTGAAATCGAACTGCCCGCGGCCGAAGACGTCGGCCCCAGCACGCTCAACATCGGCCAGGTTCACGGCGGCCACGCGCCCAACGTGATCGCCGATCATGCCGAGGCCCAGGTGCTCGTGCGGCTGGTGGGCGATTCGGCGCCGGTGCGCGCGGCCCTGGTCCAGGCGGCCGAGGGATTGGCCGAAGTGGACTTCACGCTCGAAATTCCCTTTGCCCGCCTGCGCGCCGTCGAGGGCTTTCCCACCATGGTGGCCAAGTTCACCACCGACATTCCGCAGCTTTCCCACTGGGGCCAGCCGCTGCTGCTCGGCCCCGGCAACATTCACCTCGCGCATACGCCGCAGGAGAAGCTCGCCACGAAGGAGCTGCTGGAGGCGGTTGAGATGTACGTTCAGGTGGCGAAGCAGCTCCTCAAATAGCCGGCCAGCGACCCACCCCAGGTTGGCGGCGATTCGCCATCAATGTAGAGCTCCCAGACTCACTTTCCCACAGGGTTGTCATCCCGAGGACCCTGAGCGGCGCGAAGGGGCCGAAGGATCTGCAGTTGTCTTTCACCAATTCATCCTGCCGAGGGCGCGCGCATAATCCGCAGCTCGCAGCCGTACCACTCGCGGCTCAGAAAGCTGCGTGCTCGCTCTACGCAAACGGCGCCAGTTTGCCAAGGATGGTGGGCAGAAACTCCGCGACCGTTGGATGAATATGCATGGCCCGCTGGATGACCGTATACGGCGCCTTGGCATACATGATGTCCAGCAGAACGTGAATCACCTCATCGCCCCCGGCGCCAAGAATTGCAGCTCCCAGAATTTGTTTCGTTTCCGCATCGACGCAGATTTTCATGAATCCTTGCGTCTCACCTTTCTCGTAGGCGCGCCCCACCCGGCTCATGGGATATTTCGTAGCCAGGGCAGGGCGTCCGGATTTCCGGATCTCCGCGTCCGTCATGCCGCATCGCCCCAGCGGCGGATCAATATAGAGCGCGTAGGCCTGGATGCGGTCCGAAACCCGGCGATGGTCGGCATTGAAGAGATTGTCGGCAACGATCTCGTAATCGTTATAGGCAGTGTGCGTAAAAGCGCCGCGGCCGTTGCAGTCGCCCAGCGCCCAGATGCCGCGCACATTCGTTCGCAGTTGATCGTCAACCGTGATGTAGCCGCGCTGGTCGGCCGCAACTCCGGCCCGGTCCAGCCCCAGATCGCTCGTGTTGGGCGTGCGTCCCACGGCGAGGAGTATGTGGCTGCCCACAACTTCGCGCGCACCCTCCTCGCAGGTCACACCCACGGCCACGCCGCCATCGCGTTTCGCCAGCGAGACGCATTTCGCATTCAGCCGGACATGGATCCCTTCAGCCTCGAGAATTTCCAGCACAGCCTGCGAAACGTCTTCGTCCTCGCGCCCGATCAGGCGCGGCCCCATTTCCACGATCGTCACTTCGCTTCCCAGCCGGCGATAGATCTGCGCAAACTCCAGCCCCACATAGCTTCCGCCCACGATAATGAAATGCTCGGGCAGAAAATCCATCTTCATCATCGAGGAGTTGGTGAGGAACGGCACCTCGTGAATCCCCGGCATTTCAGGAACCGAAGCGCGCCCGCCCACGTCGATAAAGATCTGGCCGGCTTCGAGAACTTCGTCGTTGACCGCGACCGTGTTCGGCGATTGGAAGCGGGCGTGACCCTGAATGACCGTGCAATTTGCCGTGCTGCGCAGTCCCGCCTCCACTCCCCTGCTTGATCTTGCCGAGGCTTCATCCTTGCGGGCCTTGACGCGCTCGATGTTGACGCGCAGATTGCCCACATCAAACCCGTAATCGGCGCCCCGCCGGGCCACATGGATGGCATAGGCGCTGGCCACCAGGGTCTTGGTCGGGATGCATCCCGTGTTCACGCAGGTGCCGCCAAATTGATCGCGTTCGATAATCGCCACGGTTTTGCCTGCGCCGGCAAACCGCGCTGCCAGCGGCGGGCCGGCCTGGCCCGTCCCGATAATGATCGCGTCGAAGTGCCTCACTGTGGTCAACGCACCTCCTCCTATGCAGCCCCCGATTTGGTTCGATGCCTATTGGGGCATATCGCCGCTCTTCCGCGCGCAATCCGGGCCTCGTACCTGCTGGAATCGATCAGGCTGAAGTCGCGGCGAAGAATCGATTCGCCAAACGCATCGAGCGAAAGCAGGGCGCTTGCCATTGGATTGCGCCCGCGGGACGGCGGCTAGTTGAGGAGCGACTCCCAGTTGGCGGGCACCTTTCCAGCCGGCCCCGGTGCGGGCTGGCTTTGGGGATGCGCGTGCGGCGGAAGCAGCTCGCCGCCCTGCACCATCTGCTCCGTCCGGTAATCGTAGAACCAGTGCTCGCCGGGCTCAAAGCTGGCTATGATGGGATGCCCGGTGGCCGCGGCGTGCTTTGAGGCGTGTTGACTTGGGGAGCTGTCGCAGCATCCGATGTGCCCGCACTCGGCGCATCGCCGCAAGTGCAGCCACCAGCCGTTCGCCGACGCCAGGCATTCCACACATCCATCCCCGCTTGCTTTCGACGCGGGGTTAATCCCGCGCTGGTTCTTCGTCATTTCCACTCATCCCCTTTCATGGAGTTGGGTGCTTCAGATGGTATTCTTCGGTCGAGCCGCGTGGCATGGAGTATGCACCACTCTCGCCGTTATGTCCACTCCATACTCTCATCCATCCGCCCGATAGAATCTCGTTTCCTGCTTCGGCATCATCAAGCTGCGGCCGATGCGAGCAGTCGCAAGTGTAAGGGGGCGGAGCTTACGCACGGTTGACGCTCGGCCCATGGGATGCTTCGGCATCGCGAGAGCTTCTGGAAGGACAGAGCATGGCGCTTGTGCGGACGCTTGTGGATGAGGACCGGGAGCATTCTGAGCCGGCGCTTCCGCAGGAATTAAGAGAGCTCTACGGCGGAGATCTGCACTTTCGCGCATCGCCGGCGGCGCGGCCCCTGGTGATTGCGAATTTTGTTTCGACTCTTGACGGCATCGCCGGCTACGAGACCAAAGGCAAGTGGGCCGGCTCAACCGTCAATGACCCCGATCCTGCAGATCGATTCATCATGGGCCTGTTACGAGCTTCTGCTGACGCGGTGATGGTCGGCTCTCGAACGGCACAGTCCGTGAGCGCAAAAAGCCTTTGGACTCCCGGCTACGTTTACCCCGATGCGAAGCGCTTCTATGCCCAATACCGCACCGGCATGCTGCGCAAGCCCGAATATCCGCTTCTCGTTGTGGTGAGCGGCAGCGGCAAACTGGAGTTGCACAGAGCGATCTTCCGGCCATCACCCATGCGCACCGTGGTGATTACCACCCCGGCCGGAAGAGATGAGCTCAGGCGCCTTGGCGCCGCAGCTTCAGGCCCCGTGGAGATCCATGCGTTGGATTCGGGTGGTGACAAGATCGCCCCCGCGGCGATCCTCGAATTGCTGCAGTCGCAGTTTGCGGTAAGGAGGCTCCTCCACGAAGGCGGCCCGACGCTGTTCGGGCAATTTCTTGCGGCCGGAGCTGTCGACGAACTCTTTCTCACCCTGTCGCCGCAAATCGCGGGCCGCCGGCAGAGTGGTGCTCGGCCGGCGATCGTGCAAGGGGTCGAATTTCAGCCGGATTCTGCGCCCCGGTTTCAAATACTCACCGCCAGGGAAAGAGCCGGCCACCTGTACTTGCGGTACCGGCGGAGCTGAGCCGGCGTCTCCAGGCAACTCGCGCCAATCGGCCTTTGATGGATTGCCGCTGTTCGCCCCGGCATTCAATCGCCGAAAACGGCCTTCAATCTGGCCGCGGTGCGGCTGAGCGCGTCGTTGTAGGCCTGCTCGTTGTAGCCGCTGCCCCCCTTGATGAAATCGTGGTCGACTCCCGGGTAGGTGACGAGCTCGAAGGGTGTGCCGGCCACGCCGGCATCGGCGGCCAGGGTGCGCGCCGTGTCGATCAGGCAGCAGTCATGATAGTGGTCGGCCTCTCCGGCAAACATCAGCGTGGGAACGGTGATGCGGGCGCCGAACTCCGGAATTCTTTTGGCGAATCCGGTAGCCGGATACCAGACGATGTCCACGGCCACCAGATCGGGCCAGTGGGAGCCGAAGCCCAGCGCAAATCCGCCGCCCAGTGAGACGCCCATGAGCGCCACCTTTCCGGGAAGCGCGTTGGGCAGTTGCTGGGCCTGCTGAATGGCCTCCTTGATGGCTTCGCCCTGCGATCGCGCCATCTTGCGCCCGTCGCAGTAGTACACGTCGTATCCAAGCGCCGCAATGGCCTCGGCGAGCGTCATATCGTGCCTGGGCCCTTTGATTCCTGAGAGCAGCACAACCACATGGCCTTTGCCATGCGGGGGCGGAAGCTCCTGCTGCGCGCGAGCGGAATA
>JASHQH010000089.1 GCA_030037635.1 Acidobacteriaceae bacterium | reverse complement strand
TGCTGGAAGGTGTAGATGCCCTTCGACGTCTCGACATACTTTTCGGCGAAATTGGCTTTCTTTGTGACGTTGGAGGCGGACGCAAACTCCCTGGCCAGCGCACGGCGATGGAGCCGCAGCCCCCAGATTCTGGCCTTGGTTGCCGTGATCCTCAGCCTGCGAAAAATCGGGCCCATTTTGCGCTCCAGTCCCGTGAGGAAGAATGCAACGCAGAGAGGGTAGCCGGATCGTTCAGCCGGGGGATGTGACACCTGGCACCTTGGCCCGCTGGATTCTCAGCTCGCCCGGGCCGATACACCCTACGGCGATGCCGCCGGCGCGCATTCGGGAGCCAGGGGCAGATTGTTGTTGAGCCAGTGCAGGTAGGTGTCGATGCTGTGGTAGCAGCCTAGATTCTTGTTCGCGCCCAGCAGCCACGAGTCGAAGCTATAGGGTGCGTCGACGTGCTCATAGTCGAGGATGAAGGGGATGGTGGGCGGAATCTTGGGCACGACGTCGCGGGTATTGAAGATCCGCCAGGAAGCGAGAGGCAGCGCGGCGAAGACCTGCTTGAACTCGAGGTTGCCGACCCGGGGCGAAGCCAGCGTGCTGATGAGCGAGATGTCGAACTTGCCCTTGACGCTGTTCTCGAGGACAAAGAGGGTGGCGAGCGCCGAACCGAGGCTGTGACCGGTGACAATGGTGGGACGGTCGCGGCGGGTTCGGCCCGCAGCGAACTGGCGTGCGACGCCGCGCTCGGTTTCGCGGCGCAGGGCCAGCTGCTCGAGCTGATCGGCGAAAGAGCCGGTAAGTTCGGGTTCGGCCAGAGCGGCCTGGCCAGGCGCGGTGCGCGGCACGGGCACCACCTTCATGGTGGAGTAGATGTTGTCGAACCCGAAGGCCACGCGGCCGGCCGAAGGCACTTGCTTAAACGGCACCATAACAATGGCGGAGGCATCGTCGAGCCACTCGACAAGCCCTTCAGTGCCGCGGATGGCGATGATGCGGTTGTCGGGGTTGGTGGTCTGGTGTACCACGATGCCGTAAAACTTGGGCGCTTCAATCTGGAAGAGAAAGTCTGACATGTTGATCCATGCGGAGAGCTCCCAGCCGGGAGGAATGCTTTGGGGCGCGGGCCGCAGATCGTTGTTGTCGGCGGCGTACATGTCGTAGGCGGCGGCGACGAACTGGCCGTAGAAAGCCGCCTTGGCGGAATCGAGAGGAGTGTTCATAGCGTGCCTTCCTTGCGGTGCGTGCAAGGATGGTACCGGCGAGCGCGGCAAAGCTCAAGTGAATCTTTGGCCAGAGACGGAGGGCGGCGCCGGCGCTCTGTCCATGGTGGCGGATTGCATTTTTCCTCAGCCCGGACCTGGGATTTCTCCTAGTTTCCGAGGGGGGGCACTTGGGTATGATCGGACGCGAGATGCCACCAGATCGAGTCCAATCGGTCGGAAGCAGAATGGGCGACTATGCGGTCCGGGCCATGCAGCTTTCGTTGTGCGCAGCTGATTCAGAGCGAAACGATCGCGGCACAGCAGCAGCGTTCCTGAGAACACGAATTGCCATTTATCAGAGCCAGCGCGCCATCCGCCGCAGCGACGAACTGATTCGATGCCTTGCGACGGCTTTGATCAGCGGCCCAAACAAAGACTCGGTTTGAGGCGGTTGAGCTTCGGTTCCCTGACTGGAAGGCAAGCCTCTTGCAGTTTCAGATCGGCTTCATTTAAAGACTGACAGTGTTAATCTTTGAGCAGCGCCATGAATCTATCGTTTATTCCCGGCGATCTGCACCTCAAGAAAAACACGAGCGGAGATTTTGTTGTGACGATGAGCGGTCAAGAAATCCTGTCCTCAAAATCGCAACGCATCGCAGTGGCTCGATTCAATGCCCTTCGAGCAGAACTCGCAGAGAAGATCCCGATGCACGTGCCGACCGCCGAAGAGAAGGCAGAGCTCCTTCAAAAGGAAATAAACAATTCTCTCGTCGGACACAATAGCCTTGGCGGGCGAAAGAAGAAATCTACGGCAGGTAGTTCGCGCACGTTCGGGGGTTGATTGATCTGGTTCACCCTCTGGCCTGTGACGGCTCCATTCACTACGCTTGTCCCATAAGCCATGCCCGACGTCGCAGCCACCGATCCGCATTTTTTCGATTTCGACCTGGACAGAGGAATCCGCGAACAGGTTGTCGAAAAACTTGAGGCGAGTCCGATGCTTCCACTAAAAAAGAAAGTCGGCCCGCCGGACAGCGGAATCTACGCCCTTTACTTCAAGGATGTGCTCGTCTACATCGGCAAAGCATCGAAGGGAATGACCTCAAGCGGGCGAACGTTACGCGCTCGGTTAAACGAGCATGTCGGCAAGATCAGCAAAAGGCAGAACATCACCCTTTCCGAAATGAAATGCCGCTATCTGACGTTTGAAAGCGAATGGTGGGTGTTCGCAGCCGAATTCGCGCTCATGGTGCATTATCGGCCCGAATGGAACGAGAGTGGCTTTGGCAGCAAGGTTCCGGGTGTTGGCCGTCCCGGTACGGAACGCGTGAGTCGATGGAATGCACTTTACCCTGAGAAGTGACGGGGACGCGTCGCTCACATTCCTCGCTGTTGCGGCAGACAATCCAAAAGCAATGCCGCTTGCGTGCGTGATGGGCTTCCTTCCACTTCGTAGAGACCATCGGCCCTTTTCTGATTTTGACAATCAGATCGCACACGGTAAACCCGGCTTCTTCAGCCATTCGCATGAAATCGCAGTGCGGCCATTTTGATTTGTGATTGTTCACCATATCGGTGATCTTTGCGAGCAAGAGACCATTCGGCTTCAGGACTCTCTTCGCCTGCTTTAGAAACGGCGGATACAGGTAGCTCAAACTCCAGTCGTGTTCCTTGCCGCACTCCACCATTGCGCCAAAGTCTACGTCAAATCGTTTCTTGCTCTTGTCTCTTCCCTGTGGCCCAACGTGAGGGGGATCGTAAACAACAACACCGAATTTCGAAGAGGGAACGCCCTTCATTTTGCGATTGTCGCCAACGATCATTGGTTTGTATCGCGGATCGATGTCCATTGAGACGACCTGCCGCGTGGACTCTTTCCAGAATCGTCCGGCGTTATAGGTTGCATCCAAAATTGGCTCAACCGGGATCGTTGGATAAAAATTGAACATCGCTTCGAGCAGCTCACCATCGCCGCTTTCCCAAACGCTGCTGATCGGTTCATATGTTGTAGCGGCGGCGCCGCTCGCTTTGAGGCGGGGAGTGGGGGGAGTAAGAACCAAGCTTGCGGATGAAGCCATTCCTTTTTGTTACATGTTCGGTACCAGCGGCGCAACCCACGGACCATAGCAAAACAGGTTCCGATTTGAGGAATTCCAGGTGCGGGAATTTGGTGTTAATACAGGACGGTTTTTTTAATACAAGACGTGGGATTAGACCACACACGGATACCTATGGCATTGCCATTAAATGGCTGAATTTGATGTATTTGCAGCACAATCAAGAATTTGCTTGACAATCTGGTGCCGAAGAAGGGACTCGAACCCCCACACCCTTGCGAGTACATGGACCTGAACCATGCGCGTCTGCCAATTCCGCCACTTCGGCACGCGAGCGCTCCAGCGGGATCCGCCGAGCAGGCAGCAATTTTGAGTTTCGCAAACGCGCCGGTTGGTGTCAAATGCCGCGGCATCAAGGCGCAGGCTCGCTCAACTC
>JASHQH010000088.1 GCA_030037635.1 Acidobacteriaceae bacterium | reverse complement strand
TTGATAGAGACGCCGGGTTGCGGCGTCCGCCATAACTACGCAATACCGGCCGGCTCGCCGCTTCAGCCAACCCTAGAGCCTTTTCGGAAGCTTTGTAGACCGAAACCGCAACCGCTGAGTGGATTTTTCCTTAGAGCGTGTTTCAAATATTGGCGATCTTGATTCCCGGGCTTCATTGAGGGCCGGATCTACAACAGTTAAGCTGCTGTCTGGTAACCGGCAGGTATTTATGAAACACGCTCTAGGAAAAATCCACCTGTACGGCCCTTAAATGTTCACAGTATTTCCGAAAATGCCGTAATTCGTTTATGCGCGGATCACGCGGACACCCTGCCGCTCGAATGGAGCCACCGCATCCGGTGAGGCGCCGTGGTCGGTAATCAGGATTTGAATCTCGTTCGTTCCGCAGATGAACGCTGGGCCCACCTTTCCCAGCTTGCTCGAGTCCGCGGTCACAATTACCTGCTTCGATTGCTTGATCATCTTGCGATAGACCAGCGCTTCATCGGCCTCGAGCGAAGTGGCACCGCGCTCGGCATCCAGCCCGGTCACGCTCAGGAAAACCTTGTCCATATACACGTTGTCGAGAAAGCTGAGCGCAGCGTTGCCTGACAGCGCAAAAGCGAAGGCCCACAAAACCACGCCGCCGGTCAGAAAAGTCCGGATCGCTGTCTGGTCGCACAGCTCCATGCCGATGTTGATGGCATTTGTGACCACCTGGATTTTTTCGCGATGGCGCAGAGCGCGGCCGATGTGCGTGGTGGTGGTGCCGGCCGAGAGCCCAACGGTTTCGCCGGTCTGCACCAGCTCTGCTGCAGCCAAACCGATGCGGCGCTTCTCCGCGGCATGACGCTGTTCGCGCGCCAGAAAAGTGCTGTCGTAGCGAAACGGCTCGTAAAGCAGCGGCTCAACCAGCTCGGCGCCGCCATGGGTGCGCCGAATCAGGCCCCGATTTTCAAGCCGCGCCAGATCGCGCCGGATACTGGGCGCCGACGATCCAGCCACAGTCAGCAAATCTTCAATGCTGGCAGTCCCCGTCCTCAGCAGATGCTTCACAATCTGCTCAGAGCGGCGATTGATGGACTCGGACATTCTCGCGAAGATTCTACACTCTTTCACTCGGATTACACCACTAAATCCGCCCAAGTTGAGGAAAATTCGGACGATTCTCGGCGAGATTACTCACAATTGTGATCGTTGTGCGATGATATGACCAAGGCAGACCTGTCGCTGACGCTTTTGTCTTTTGCCTGCTGACGTGAACAAAAGCCATCAATTCGATCATGCCATGCTGCGCGAGATCTACGAGCAGCCGGAAGCAATCCGCCGCACCACGGAGCTCTATCTATGCGGCGAGGGGCTGAGCCCCGAGATCGCCGCGCTGCTCAGAAAGTGGTCAATCCCGCAGGGCGAGGTATTGATTGTCGCCTCTGGTTCAAGCCGGCACAGCGGCCTGGCAGGCGAAATTCTGCTCGAAGACCTCTGCGGCCTGGCCGTGGACGTGGAATACGCGAGCGAGTACAGTTGCCGCGGCGGCAGGGAACTGCGCCATTCCAGCTGCCTCGTCCTGTCACAGTCGGGCGAAACCTCCGACACGCTGGCGGCTCTGCGCGAAGCCGCTCGCCGTGGAGAGAGAACGCTCGCCATCACCAACGCCCCCGACTCGACCATGGCTCGCGAGGCGAATGTCTCCATGCCCCTTGCAGCCGGCCCCGAACTGGCTATTCCCGCCACCAAGAGCTTCACCTGCCAGCTCACAGTCCTCTTCATCCTGGCTCTTTATGAAGGCGTGCGCCTCATGCAGATGGACGATGCGGTTCTGGCCTGCCACATCGCGGACTTGCGCGCCCAATGCCAAGGGATCCAGGAACAGCTGGATGGCTGGCGCCAGCAGATCGCCGTTCTCGCACGCAAGTATCGCGAAGCTACCACATTCCTCTACCTCGGCCGCGGAATCCACTACGCCATCGCGCGCGAGGGCGCGCTCAAGCTCAAGGAAGCTTCCTACGTCCACGCCGAGGGCTATCCATCCGGCGAGCTCAAGCACGGACCAAACGCTCTGGTCAGTGACAGCGTTCCGCTGGTTGTCTTGGCCACGTTCGATCCCGGCTTAGACGCGTCGGTGGTGCGCTACGAGAAGACCCTCCAGTTGCTGCACGAATTGAAAACGCAGGGAGCGAAGGTTATCGCGCTCGCCAATGCTGGCGACCAAACCGTGCCCGACCTGGTCACCGACTGTATTCCTGTTCTGCCCGCACCCGAGTACCTCTTGCCTTTGTCAGAGGTAGTCCCCATGCAGTTGTTCGCCTATTTTATGGCTCTCGAACGCGGTGTCGATGTCGACCGGCCGCGCAACCTGAGTAAAGCCGTCGTAGAGAAATAAGAGAGCGATCGTTCGCGTCTTAGGCAAACGCCCAGTTGTTCCCCAGGCAGAAATTCGCAATCGAGCAGATCAGGATTGCGATTGCGTTGGCCAACACTATGGGAATGCGCGCTCCCTCGACCAGGAACGGCATCAGCGCGAGGTTTCCCACCAGCGAGACCAGGCCATTGGAAAGATGAAAGCGGATGAACTGCCCGGCCACAGCGGACCGGTGACAGCGATCGCGCCAGGTGACGTGCAGGTGCCAGGCAAAGTTGTGGACCAGGGTTATCTCCAGCGCCGCAGCCGTGGCCACAAGATAATGGCCCGGCCACAACCGGTTGAAAATCGCCAGCGCCCCCAGCTGCAAGGCCATGCCCACCGCGCCCACCGCGTTGAACTTGCCCCACCGGACCAGTGTGTTCATTTGAGCGGCTCCGATTTCCGGGTTTCTTGCCGGTAGAGTTGCGCGGTATGGCGCGCGGTGACGGCAATTGCCATGGCCGCCATGCCCAGCGCTGCAGTCGTCCCTCCCAGATCGAACAGCAGCAGGCGATGCCCGAAGACTGTCGAGAACGGGCTGCGCAGCGCTGCCAGGTTGCCCATCACCAGCAGAATGCGAATCTCCGTTGGCCCGAAGATGCCTTGCGAAAGCTCAAAACGCGAAAGCGTGTAGGTAGCCAGGTAGCTCTCAGCCGAGAGCAGCAAAAATGCGATCAGCATGGCCATCGCCACGGGCCAGTGGAGCAGCCCCGACGCGCCCAGCCCGCACATCAGCGCAACGGCGCCGAAAATATCGACCATGTGATCGACGTAAAATCCGTAGCGCGGCCTCTCCTGATGCCGCACACGCGCGAGGGTGCCGTCGAGGCTGTCGCCCAGCCAATTCAGCGCCACGCATACAATCACCAGCAGCAACGCGCGCCGATCGTAACGCGACAACGCGTAACCAACGCCGGCAGCCATCTGCGCGCCCAGGCCCAGCAGCGTGAGCTGGTCAGAGCTGACCCAGCGCGGCGCGTGCTGCGCCATCCACTGCAACGCGCGCTTCTCAATTTGCGCCGTCAACGACTGGTTCACGCGATGCGCGCTTTTGAACCTCGCTTCATTTTGAGCCAGTGTTACTTGGGTACTCACTGAGTTCTCCTTGTCTGTGCAGGTACGATCGCGGGCAGGAAAATGGCGACAAAAATCTCCGGAATCATCATCGCTTTCATGGCGAATCCTGTCTCAATCGGTTTTTCGGAATAGGGTTTGTTATCTCCGCAGTGCAGTCTGTGTCGCGCGGAGCGTGAACTCCAGTGAGTCACGCGGAATGCTTTCGATGAACGGGTCGACGGCCCACCCCAGACCGGTGGGCACGGATTGCGAGAGCGTAACCGACTCGATCTGGATGTACAGCCCTCCGTCGCGTTCTTCGTAGCTCCAGTAGGTATTCATCCGCCACAGGAATCCGTGTGCCTCGCTGGCGCTCAGCACGCGCTCGTGGTTGGTACCGGGCGAGTCGATCTCCGCAATGCTGGTGCTGCGCGAAACGCTGTATCCGCGCTTTTCGTCAACGCTCCTGAAGGTCACGTCGTAGGCTGTGTCCATCACCACCGTCAGCACGTGCTTCTGGCGCACCCGCATGGCCACCTGGTAGCGATCGCCTTCGTGCGTCATCACCCTGGCGGTCATCACCTCTGGGGCATAGAGTTGGGGGTATGCGCCGAAATCCTGCATGGCCCTCTGAAAATCGGCTCCTCTGCCTCCCGGAACAAACGCCGTCCCTCGCCAGTCGTGCAGCAGGGCACGAGGCAGTTCAGCGCCATTGACCGGTGAGAGCTGGTCGATGATCACTTCGCCGCGGCGCAGCCGCGCCCGATCCACCGGAGCCAGGAAGGAATCGGCGGAGCGGTGCTCGTCAGCCAGCCGCGCCTCCACGCGCGCTACGTACGAATTGAATCCCGCCATCGCCGCCGGCGTAGGCTCCATGGCGGCGCCAACCGAAGAAAGAAGCAGCCAGGCGACGGCCGCGTGAAATCTTCGCAAATGGGAATGCTGGTCTTGCTTCATGCTCCGCACCTTACCGTGCGCAGCCCTGGAAAGCAATGCATGGCGTCTCACGGATCGATATTTGTTTCTCACCGGGCAAAGCTTTCTGCACGTTGCACTTCGAACATGTTGTTCCTAAGGCTGACGGCCCGCATCCATTCTCCAATCGTCTAAACTGATCTGAAAGATATGGCAGAGAGCCACACCGGACCGCGGCCAGCCCGCCGTTATCGCTTCGGGATTTTTGAAGTGAATTCAGACACGGAGGAACTTCGCCGCCAAGGCACGCTGGTCAGGATCGCTGCACAGCCGTTTCAGGTGCTCCTCATCCTTCTCGAACGACCCGGCGACGTGGTTACGCGGGATGAAATCTCGCGCCAGCTCTGGCCCGACGGAACCTTCGTTGACTACGAACATGGTGTGAACTCGGCCGTCAATCGCATCCGCGAGGCCCTGGGCGATGACGCCGCCAATCCTCGTTTCATCCAGACACTGGCTCGACGCGGCTATCGTTTCCTGGCGCCCGTTGAGCGCATCGAACCTGTCGCAGAATCTTCACAGCGCCCTGACCAATCCACGGCTCGGGCGGCGAGTGACCCGGCTGAGGTTTCCTCCGAAGCGGATACCGGCCCTCGCAACCGCATTCTGGCTACAACGCGGGAGCTTCCTAAAACCTCGTACGGCGTGGTGCAGACGCTTTTTACTCTGTTCCAACTGATGTACCTGGCTTTCTATGTCGGTGCTCTGGCCAATCTTGCGGAGATTCAGGGTCTGCTCGCGCCCTTGCCTAAAGCGGCGCTGGTGCTCGATGCGCTGGTGGTCTCGGCCGCTGTTCTCATTCCTGTGCGCGCCTTCCTGCTCTGTGCGGTTCTATTTCGCGCACCCGCAGTCCGCGAAAAGCTTCTTCGCCTCTGGCCGTTCCTCCTGCTCTGCGATGAACTGTGGTCGCTGTCGCCGCTCTTGCTCCAGCACCACATCAACTTCGGCCTGGCGCTGGCGTGTACCACGCTGCTGGTCTACTCACCCTTCGCGCAACGCGCGCTGGTTCTGATGGGCGCCGGCGGGCCGCTGCCGCAAAAGCCGCAACCGCTTCGCTCCTGAACCGAGGCCCGGCACGCGGCCACTTCGTTTTCTTAAAAGTCCGTGTGGAATCGGAACGCCGAGACGGAAACGGGCCCGCGCGCCTGGTTGTAACCCGGGTTGTTCACGTGTTGAAAGTCGTAAGAGGCAAAGAAGCCGCGCCACAGGTGCACGGTATAAAAACCCTCCACGATCTTCTCGTGCTGATAGTTCAATCCGCCGTCGCCCAGCATGATGCCTAGCCCGCCCAGCGCAAGATACTGCTGGTGTGCGGCCACAATTCCGTTGGTGACAAAAGCCGCGCCGGCGCGATCGCTTTTGCGCCGCCACAGGTTACCGTAGGCTACGCCGCCAACCTGCACCGTGCGGTCGTCTTCGGTGTAACAGAAGGTCTCATTATGTCCGTCGGTCCAACCCAGCCGCGCGAACAGGCCGAAGTTGTCGCTGATCGACTGTTCCATGTTCAGGCCAAAGCCGTAGCGATGCCGGCCTTGCTGGCGCGTCGCCGTAATGTCGGGGGTGGGCGTTTCATGATTGAGAAACTCCGCGATTGCCTCGCGGTAGTTTCCCATGTCGGCCTGATTCAGATAACCCAGGAGCCGCACAGCGCCCGCCCGATGCGCGATGGCTTTGCCTTGCGCCTCCAGTTCCAGATTCTCCGACCGCGCCCGCGCCAGGTCGGCATCCAGGTAATTGCTGTCTGCAACCTTCGGCATCATGGCCTCGGCAAATCGCGCTGAAAACCAGTGGTCGTCGTACTCCAGCATGGCTGCGTCGGTATAACCTCGCGTGTTGGAGGCCACGTCGTAGGCGCCGTTATCGTCCACCGTCCAGTTGAGGAACTGCAGGTTGCTGTCGGTGCCGTAAGTATTGGCATCGATGAAATCGGTCAGGTCCATCTTGCCGAGGCGGAATTCAATGCGTCGCGCAGGCAGCGAGGTAGCCAGATCCAGCTCGTCGCGGTCCGCCGCAACGCGCTCCTTGGTGAGGGGGATGATCTGGCGCAGCATGAATTGCGCCAGGTAAGGGTCGTCTTTCGATCCCGGCATGTCGAGCCTGATCCGCACCGCGTCGAGGTTGACGTAGCCGGCGAGGCCGACGGTATTGCCGACACCGGTGCCCGTAGCGTCTTCTACATCGAGGAAGACTTCGGTGGTGCGCGTGAGCTCGTAGCCGGTGAAGAGAGTTAACAGGTGCGTGGTGGTGGTTTGCGCCCAATTGGGCAGGCTATGCGGGCCGCTGTATTTTGCCGGGAAGGCCCCGTGACCCTGCACCACGATGTTCGCCTGCCCCGAGATCCAGTAGCGGCTGGTTTCTGAATGTGGGAACACGGTGTCGGAATCGTCTGCATCGGGATCGCCGGTTTGGGTTTGCTGGGAAGCTGACGGCCGAGCGGGCACATTCGATGCCGGCGGCTGGGCGGTGGTGCGGAACGCGCAAAAACATGCCGCAACGATCAGGCTGCGGACGAGCTGCCATATGTGCTGCTTGCGCATGCGCCTCATGTCTTCCGGAGCGGGGCGCTCAGAGCGAGAGGCCCGTCTCAAATTCCAGTAAATCATGCGCCAGGCATGCGCAACGATGCCCATGCGCAGTTCGCGTCACTGCGCATACTCTGGGTTGCTTTCGGCCGCTCCCTAGTCGTCGCTCGGCCTACTTTTGCTGCTTGGGCTGCTGCGAATTCTGCGGCTGACCGTTGTTGGTGATGTCCTGCCCCGCGTAAAAGATTTTTGAGGTCGAGCCGAAGCGCTTGTAGTCGGTGTATTTGATGGTGTCGCGGATGTGCACATCTTCAGCCATATAGCCGTTGCCGCCGCTGAAGTGCAGAATGCCCTCGCCCTTGGTGTACACGGGGAACCAGTAGTGCCCATCAATCTGCTGCCGCCAGGTCATAAACGGAGGATGCAGATCCTCGTGGCCCTTGCGCGTGTCGTCCGGCACCATGCGGCCGTTGGTCACCACGATCTGCAGATCGGTGGCGTCAACCCAGATTCGCCCATCGAGATATCGCTTGCCTTTCTCGATCGTCTTGGGGCTCACATCAAAGACGAAGCAATCCACTTCATCGACTCTCTGGCGTCCGACATACTGGATGTTGTACTCAGGCACGTCGGCCGTGGTGAGAACGAACGGATAGCCGTGCTGAATGTCCTGGAAATCCGATTCCGACATCATCACCCGCTGCAAGGTACTGGCCGGCGCAAAGACCACCTTCTCTGTGCGCTTGCCTGAGGGATCAAAGATCACGTCGTCCACCTCGTACCATTCACCGTCGACCTTGTTATCGTCGTCGAGGGTTTGCACGCGAGCTACGCGGCGATAGGTGTAGTGGTCCAGAGCATCCTGAAACTCCGTCTCCTTGGCCGCAAAATTCTTGATGATCTGCTCCGGGGGAATGGAGGGTGTGGAAATGTCCATGCGCCCGAAGCCCGAATCCAGCGGCATGGGCGTAAACGAGTCCTTGTCCTGCGCGAGCGCGCCAAGCGCGCAGACCCCCACGGCAAGAGCCGCGATCCACATTGGCATTCGCACCGTAAATTCCCTCCTGCTTCGATTTTCGCGCATCGGGGCGCCCGTCACTTTCAGCTAATCCCCCTTGCAACTTTAGACGCATGTACTTTGCCTTTCGGGCGCCTCAAGCTAAAGAGGGGCAGTGCCTGCTGCGGCGCAAGCGAGGAAGGTGTTCCTGGCGCCGCAGGGTTAGGGCGAACCGGGTGCCCGGAGCCGCAAAAGCCTTCATATCTGTACCTTCCGCTCAGGAGAAGGAGATGCACAGCCTGCATGCCCGAGTATGATCATGCCTATGCGTTGATCTTGACGGCGCTTTTTTTGCCTGCCTTCGGCTATCTCTATCTCCGCTACCGCAATACCCGTTCGCTGCTGTGGTTCCTGGGTTTTCTGTTCTCCCTTGTTTACATGGTGCTGGTCTACCCCATAGGTTCCAGGGCAGCTTTGGCCGTGAACCACCCCTGGGTGGGCGCCACCGGACAGACGGCCATTCAAATCAGCGCCGCCATGTTTCTTGGCTCGCTCTCGGCGCTGCAATTTCGCATGGGGAGATTCCACGTTCTCTTCGTGGTGCCCTATATCCTCGTACTCGTTGTTTATTCAATTCTGCTCTACGGTGTCTTTAACGGAATTGCGCCGCGCGGGCCATTCTTCTACGTCTTTCCCTTTCTGGCCGCCCTGTGCTTCGGGATTGGTGTCTTGTGGGGCACGGTCAAGGGCACTGTGCCCACGTGGGTGGGAGTGTCGTTCAGCGGCATCCTGGGCTGCGCCGCCATCTGGGTGTGCTGCATATGGGGAGCCGATCAGGGCCTCATCTTTATTGAATCGGTCAACCTGCAAATGGCGGCAGTTCTCCTCGTTTTCGTCTTCCGCCGCTTTTCTCCGGGCGTTTTCCTTAGCGTGCTCGGCTTTGTAGCCTGGTCTCTCTTTTTCCTGCGGATGATTCCCTGGGTCGGCCATCATGCAACATTCGGCCTGGATCTGGCGCGCGTGATTGTGATGGCCAAGATCGTGGCCGCGGTCGGGATGATTCTGCTCGCGCTCGAGGATGAATTGAATGCCAATAAAGTGACTCAGGAGCGCGAGCGCCAGGTGCGGCATCAGCTTGAGGCCTACTCCAAACTGATCCTCACTCGCCGCAGGGTAGAGGACTTCGACAACCAGGGAGCGGAAATTTGCGAAACCATTGTGGCCCATAGCCAGTTCAGCCAGGCCGCTTTGCTGCTTGAAAGCGGGGGAAGGTACCGTCTGGCCGGATCGGCGGGCCTGGAGCCGGCTGTCGTCAAGGCTCTCGGCGCTCTTGCCGAGCGTATTCCGGTGGCCGGATTTCTGGAACCGGGTTCGGCGCCACACGTCGTCGAACGAAGCCAGACGCTGCGCCTCGATCTGACCCCATGGCTCATTCCCGGCGATGACCTCGAGCGGTTGCACTTCACTTCGGTGCTGGCCATCCCCATGGCCGGCCGCATCGCCGTGGATGGCGCTCTTCTGCTCAAAGGCTTTCCCGGCGCCGATGAGCGCGGTTTGAACCCTCCTGCTGATAAGCCTCGCGCCGACGATCTGCTGCCCATCGAAATGCTCGCCGCGCGCGTGCAGGCGACACGCAGCCAGACCATGCTGTTCGAAAAGCTCGTCGACTCAGAAAAGTACGCCGGGTTGGGCCAGTTGGCCGGCAGCGTGACCCAGCAGCTCAACAATCCGCTCACGGTGATTCTGGGCTACGCGTCGCTGCTCGAGGATTCTTCCGCGCTCGAAGCCCACGACCGCAAAGCCGTGGAGTCGATTGTGGGCGAAGCGCGCCGCATTCGCTCCACACTCCAGAGTCTGTCGCGCGTTTCTTATGCGCACGATCTGCCGGCTGCCGTCTCGGTCAGCGAGTTGCTGGCCGACATGGAGCAACTCTATCGTCCCGAGTTTCTGCAGCGCTCGATTGAATTTCAGGTGAACGTGGCCGCGGGTCTGCCCCGCATTCTGTGCGGCGCCCAGCAGTTGCGCCAGGCCGTTCTGCACTGCCTGCAGTACGCCATGAGCGCTGTGGAGCGTGAGCGCATGCCCGCAGAGCAGGTCGAGACAAAAGCCGTTCGCCTCGAGGCCGCCCGGGAGGGAAACCTGGTCCATATTTCGGTAAGCCACTCGGGGCCGGGATTTCTGCATCCTGAGCGAGCCTTCGATCCGTTCGGTCCTGCTCAACCAGGGGAGGAAACGGCAGGAATGGGCCTGAGCCTATGCGCTTCAATCCTGCGTGACCAGAACGGGCGAGCTTCTGCCGTCAACCTGCAGCCCCGTGGCGCCGCCATCATTCTGGAGCTGCGTGCCGCATGAAACATAACCAACAAGCAGCGCAGCCTGCCGCCTCTCCCCGGGAAATCGTCTCTGCATCAAATGAATTTGCGCCGGCTTGGTGCGCGTTCGTGCCTTTGCTGAGGAAAAAATGGACGGGGGAGAACAGAATGCCATCCTTTCTCAATTTTCGGCTGCATCGGAACGCCAAGAAACGTGATACACATGAGGTACTGAACGCCGATGCGCCCAACTTCACTCATTCCGGAGGAGCTGCAGTGATCCGTGTCAGCCAGGGTTCAGGCGCGCTTCTGCTGGCGTTCCTCGCCGCCTCCGCTGCCGGCTGGGCGCAACCCGCTGACTCATCTGCCCTTCCTGAGCCTGTCGCCGTCTACAGCCATGCCTTTGCTCAGGACGGGCTTTCCGCCGCAAACCCGTTGACTGAAAAACTGGCCTTGAGCGATCTGAACCAGCTGGAACGGCTGAAAGGGGATGGCGTGCGCATCGACTTCGACTTGCTCGACGCCACCTCGTTTGCGCCTGCCGGCGGCTATGGCATTGGCCGCTCCTCCGACTGGCCCAGCGGTCCTGATGCCTGGATCGCCCGCTGCCGCGCCCTTGGAATTCGGCCCGGCCTGCACTTTGCGGGCAATTCGCTCGACGTGATGCAACCCGCACCCGCATGGAAAAGCTCGCTGAGCCACAATGGCCGCTCGCTTTCGTTCTTCGAAGGTGGATTTCTCTCCGACCTCACGGCCGACATGCAGTCCTGGTACGACCGCGGCATTCGCCTCTTTGAGTTCGATTCGCTCGACCTGACCGCAGCCACGCCCGCTTCGGCAGCCAGGCTCACCCGCGACGAAATCGTTGCCCGCAACACCAAGGCGCTGCGCAATGCGCTTGCGGCCTTCCGTGACA
>JASHQH010000087.1 GCA_030037635.1 Acidobacteriaceae bacterium | reverse complement strand
GCCGGCGCGCTGACCGCCCTCGACCTGGTTCGGCAAACGCTCGATCGCATGTTGGCCGGTGGTTATGCGTATGGAATGCCGGCTATACCCGATCATCCAGCCACTGCTTCCGACACTTACCCCTCCATGATCATGGCCGCGGCCAGCGTTGCGCGCGCCGCCAAGGACGATGCGTGGCTCGCAGCCAGTTATGCCGGCATCCGCGACTGGGCGGAATCCATGCTGGCCACAGATACCAACGGCGATGGACTGACTAAATATGCGGCCAGCGGCAACTCCGGTTCCTGGGGTCCGATAGGCCCACCCAAAATCCGCCCGTCCAACTGGTGGGACACCATCGGCTTCGGCTATGAAGATGCCTACGCCAATGCACTGGCCTACCGCGCGTATGGCAACATGGCCGCGATGGCGAACAGGCTGGGCAAAACGGCCGATGCCCGCCGCTACCAGGCCGCCGCCGAAAAGATTCGCGCAGTTTTCTATGATCGCTTTTACGATCCAGAGACCGGGGTGCTGGGCGGCTGGCGCAGCGCTGACGGCCAGCTGCACGACTACTACTTCCTCTGGGTCAACGGCATCGCCATTCACTACGGCCTGGTGGAGAAGCCGCAGGCCAATGCCATCATGGACAAGCTTATGGCCAAAATGAAGGCCGTCGGCTACGACAAATTCAATATGGGCCTGCCCGGCAATTTGATCACTGTGGCGCTCAAGGACTACGTGCATCGGATGGAAGATGGGCGCTACGGCGGCGGCGTGCTTCCCGATAACTCCGATGGCTGGCAGAATTACGAGAATGGCGGGGCGACTGCGTCATTTGCCTTCTTTACTCTGGCCGCGCTCTATGACCTTGGCCGCAAGGAGGAGGCGGACATGATTCTTTTTCCGATGCTCAAGGCGTATGGAGATTGCGGATTCGAAGGGCGCGATGCCAAGGGGCGCTCGAACGACTGGCGGCGATGGGACGGGACGGCCATGGGCTACGAGGGTCTGCTGACCGACAATTACTATGCCCTGCTTGCAGTTCCCTTGCGCCAATCGGATGCCGGCTGGCAAAGCGGCTTCCGTCCGGCGGCCGCACTCACGTGAATCGGGAAAACCAGCCGCTCGTGTAGGATGTTGCCCATGTAGTTCTATCTCTTCAAATCCGAACCCGGCGTCTACTCCTTCGACGATCTCGTGCGCGACGGCGAAACCGTGTGGGATGGCGTAACCAATCCCACCGCGGTGAAAAACCTGCGCGAAATGAAGCCGGGAACGAAGTGGATCTTCTACCACACCGGCGATGAGCGCACCGCAGTGGGCACGGGCACGGTGGTCAGTGTCGACGCGACCGACCCGAAAGTCCCCATCGTCCGCGTCAAGGCCGGCAAGCCCCTGAAGCACCCCAAGACTCTCGACGCCGTCAAGGCCGAGAGAATCTTCAAGAACTCTCCGCTCGTCACCATCGGCCGCCTCTCCGTGGTGCCGCTGACGCAGGAGCAGTGGGACTGGTTCTTGAGCTGAATTCCCCCGGGGCCGCGACTCGATTACTTCCTCAGCTCGATTGCGAGCACCTGACCGGCGACCGTCTTATCGCTGCTGTCGACGTACTGCACTTGCGCCTTCATGCCCTCGAAGTCCTGACAGGGATTCATGGTGCCCTTGGGCGTGAATCCCCATGCGCTCAGGTCGATCTTGGCGAAGTTGTTGTTGTAGAGGGCGACGGTTTTCCCCGCCGAGGTCTCCACGCGGAACTCGAGCACGGCGGGATAGCTGCAGACCACGCCGCGAATGACGCCGGTCACTGTGTGTTTCGGGCCCGTAACAGGCATCGTTGGGTGCTTTGGCGCCACGTCGATCGGGGCCACCTTCTGGTTGACCTGTTCTACGGTTGAAGTGCTCGCGGTCTGGGTGTTTTGCTCGCTTTCATATGCTGCTGCCCGTGCTCGGGCTGACTGAATCTGTTTGGCCTGATCGATCCGCGTTTGCACCATCTCGACTTCGCCGGGGTTCTTGGCAACTTTGGCTGCGGCCTGCAGCACAGCGATTGCGTCGGAGTACTTTTCCATGACGATGAGAACGCTTGCTGCATTCATGCGATATACGACATTACCGGGGTCGAGCTGAACCGCCCAGACACTCATGCGGCGCGCCTCATCCAGGTTTTCTCTCCGCATCGCGTAGAAAGCAGCCAGGCGGTCGTACGCGGGAGCAAAGCGCGAATTCAATCGGATGGCAGCTTGCAAGCTGTCCTCGATCTCCTGGTCAGTGGCGGCTCCTGGATCGCTCATGGAAAGGGCGGCGAAATAAAAATGCGCCAGGAAATCCTGCGAGTCCAGCTTTACTGCCTCGCCATACCACCTTTGCGCCTCCTCCCGGTGCTGCGCGCGGTACTCGAGAAATCCCATGGTCTCGTGCGCCTGCACGTTGTTGGGATCCTCCTTCAGCACGTTTTCGAGCAATGCGCGCGCATCGTCGCTGCGACCGACGTAGGCAAGCACGTCGGCCTTGGCGGCATCCGCCTCGACCGCCGTCAGCGATCTGACCTTGTACGCAGATTCATCGATGGGTGCGGCGGCACTCGACAAGACGAACTGTTTGTAGTCTCCGTTGTGAATGTAGCTATCCAGTTGCATCTGGAATTTCTTAAGGTCTCCGAACGCCTGTTCGCCTGCGGTGACCGGATCCACGTGTTGCCGCAAGAGATTCATGTAGTCGTCAATCCGGTGCAAATGGCGCTCGCGATCGCTCACCATGAGAAAGTGCGTTAACGCCCACGACTCGGCGTAGAAAACCGATCCCTTTTGCTCTTCGTGGTAATACGGCGAAGTGGCGTCAATCTTGAAGAGCACATCGAGGGGAATGAGCGTATTCTGGCGCAAATACAGAATGTCGTCCCTGCTTGGCTCGCCAAGCACAACGTCCTTGTCGTGGATGTCGGTGTTCTGCATGAACTCGGCCAGGCCCTCGTTGAGCCAGATAGGCATCCACTCCGCCGCTCCCGCGAACTGCACATGTGTGTATTCGTGGTAGACCGCAGCGAACGGGTGCTCATATTCGGCGTCGAGGCGCAACAGAATGTAGTTCTTGTCTTGCGTATGCATGTAGTACCCGCCCAGCTTCATCTGGCCTTTGGCCAGATAGTCCGCGGGCTCCATGGTCTCGAATACCTTTTCGCTTTTCGCCGCGATGACGATGATGGGCTCAGGTGGATCGATGCTCGCCTTGGGATAAAGGGTCTGAAACACCCACCGCATGCGCTCGAACTGGTCGAGGATATGGCGGCCCTGTTTTTCGCCGGCGTCGGTCAGCACGGTGAAATGCGCGCTGCGAATCTCGGTCCATTGCTCGGTGGCACACAGCGCAGGGCGGCACAGGGCGGCAGCAACGAGAGAAGCAATGAGAGCACGGCGGCACATTGAGGTGCGGCAATTCTACCGCATTTCGGTTACGCCCGCTCTTTGGATCCTGCGTCCAGCCACGCTTTCGTATTCAGCAACTGCCGCTGGTCCAGCGCCCACACCCTGCCGGTCAATTCGTCGGGCGCCTTGCCTTCGCGCGCCGAGCGCTCAAACTCGCTGGCCATGGCTTGCATCTTGGCGTCGAGATCGTCAAGGAAGTTCAGCACCAGCGCTTCGGGAATCATGGGCAGCTTGGGTGAGCCGAACTCGAGCTTGCCGTGGTGCGACAGGATCATGTGCAGCACCAGGGTTCGGAGGCGGTGAGGGAAACCGGGCTGCGCTGCGATGGTCTTCTCCACCAGATCGACGCCCATCTGGATGTGCCCCAGCAGCACGCCTTCCACCGTGTAGTCGAAGCCCGTCTCCCAGGTGAGCTCGCGTACTTTGCCAATGTCATGCAGAATCACTCCCG
>JASHQH010000010.1 GCA_030037635.1 Acidobacteriaceae bacterium | reverse complement strand
CCGGGAACGCATGGGATCAGTGCATCTCGCCGTTCTGATCCATCTGGATGCCGCCCGGGCCCGCATTCTTCTTCTGCTCATTGGCCTTGCGCATATCCATAGCCTTGTGCGTCCAATCCTCGGCCATGGCCAGATCCTGGGCCACGGCTTGGGGATTGCCGTAGTCCACGTCCGCCTTGTTGCGGTAGATGAGGTTTAAATACTGCATGGCGGCGTCGTAGTTGGGGCGATCGTCGACGGCCATGTTGAGATACTTGAGGCCTTCATCAACCAGTGGCGCATTCTCCTTGGCCAGCGGCTCCATCACCTTCTTGGGAGCCTTGGTGTTGCCCTTGCCATCATCGTTAAGTCCGGCATCCTGGAGCGCCTTCAGCTTGTTCTCATGCGCCTTGGTCCAGTCGATGACGCCGATGGTATAGGCTGCCTCAGCATCCTTGGGATCAACGGCAAGAACCTTCTTCTGCCAGACTTCGGCGTCGTCCAGGTCCTTGATGTTGAAATAAATGCCCGCGATTTCCTTCATGCTGTCGACGGAGTTGGGGTGACCGGCCAAAACCTCCTTGAAGATGTCGATGGCCTGGTTGGCGACCTTCAGATTATCGGGCGTGGTCACGCCGGGGACGACGTCCTGCTCCAGCGCCTTGCCCAGGTAGATCTTGGCGGTAGGCAGCGATGGGTCGAGTTCCACGGCCTTCTGGAAGTGCTCGACGGCCTCGTCGTAGTGTCCGCTCTTGAATGCGTCCACTCCTTTGTTCAACTGGTCGCGGGCCATCAGCTGTTTGCAGCCGCTGACGGAAATCGCCATGGCGGCCAAAGCCACCGCAAGCGCCCCAATTCGTGCTGTTCGATTCATCTTCGTACCCTTCTCCTGCAGGCATAGTCCCGAAGGGCATGGCCTGGTAATCATTGCAACCGGCCGCGGGCGGGGGGCTTCCGAGACCAGAAAAGAAATTGTACCGCGCCAGCGCGCGTTTAACGCTGTGACGGCGCGCAGACGCCTTTCTATTGGCCGGCCAGAATCCTGGGCGCGATCAGCCCAATGTGGTCTAGGTTGGCCGCTCTGCCGATATCCATCGCGTGGACAATGGCTGAGTCTTTACAGCCCCAAGGAAGGCACGTCCTGCGCGAAGGTTACATGCCCTGCTGAATCTTGGGGGTCATCAACCCGATGTGGTCCACATTGGCCGCCCTGCCGATATCGATCACGGTGGCAATGTACTGGAAGTTGACGTCGTCGTCGCCCTTGACGAACATAACGCGCTCGGCGCGATTGGCGTAAATCTCGGTCAGCTTCTGCTCCAGCTCCCGGTCTGCCGCCGGACCGCCTACGCCGCCGTTACTGTCGGTCTCATTGATTTTGTACGCCGGAGCCTGGCCGGGGCGATAGAGCACCTGAACCACAATGGTGCGGTCGTTAGGCTGCTGCTGCTGCTGCGGGTTCTTGGGCGGCTGGGGCACCAGAGCGTCAAGACCCCTCGGTGTAACCGGCACAATCACCATGAAGATGATCAACAGCACCAGCAGGATGTCGATCATGGGCGTCACATTGATCTCAGACATGTTGCCGCCCGCCCCACCCATAGACATTGCCATGACTTAAAATTCCTCGCTTCTTTGAAATTTCATCGAAAAGGCCGTACCAGCGCGGTCTCACTCGCCGCCAATCTGGTTGCCTTCCCGTCTTTGCGTCAACAGCACCGCATCTTCAACGCCGGCTGTGCGCACATCGTCGATGGCGTCTTCAACGACCTTGAACTGTGCGCGTGCATCGGCGCGGAAATAGACAGTCTTATCGGTCTTGTCCTCGAGCTTATCGCGCACCTGGCTTCCCAGCTGGGAGGGATCGACTCTGTTTTGGCCCAGGTATATGGCGCCGTCGCGGGTGACGGCGATAACCACCGCGTCTTCCTTGTCGGCATCGGGCATGGCGGTGGCATTATCAGCTTTGGCCAGGTCGATGGCCACCTTGTTCTGCAACATGGGCGTAATGACCATGAAGATGATGAGCAGCACCAGCATCACGTCAACCATGGGGGTGACGTTGATGTTGGAATTGACTTTTCTACCTTCGTCGCGAACTGCTACTCCCATAATAGGGACTCCGTAATTCTGGTTTTTCTCCCGGATGCTCTCCGGGCTTGCTCAAAGATTCGAGCCGCCCGAGCCGGGAATCGGATGCCGGGCGGAGGAGTTTTAAGTTCCACCGCCCGGCCGCATTCCCGCTCGAGCCAACATCGGCTTCGCTCTTAGCGCTTGTGGCTCTGCTTGATGAAGTAGTCCACCAATTCACTCGAGGAGTTATCCATTTCCACGTCAAACGCCTCGACGCGACCGGTGAAGTAATTGAACGCCATGACGGCAGGGATGGCCACGAGCAGGCCAAACGCCGTGGTGACGAGAGCTTCGGAAATACCACCAGCGACGGCGCCGATACCCGCGATCTTCTGGGTGGCGATGGCGTCGAAGGCGTGGAGGATGCCGACCACGGTGCCGAACAGGCCCACGAAAGGAGCGGTGGCGCCGATGGTGGCCAGAACCGCCAGGCCCCTCTTGAGCTTGGCGTGGACAATCGCCTCGGCCCGTTCCAGCGCACGGCCCGCACTGGCGATGGTTTCGTCAGTCGCCTGTCCGGCGGAGGCGCGGAATTCCTGCAGGCCTGCGGTCACAACCTCGGCCAGATGGGACTTCTTGTTGCGGTCGGCAATCTTGATGGCTTCTTCAAGCTTGCTTTCCTTCAGTGCGCCGGCAACCTTGGGAGCGAACTCGCGCGACTGCTTGCGGGCGGCGGAAAAGTAAAAGTAGCGGTCGATCATCACGGCCAGGGACCAGACCGACTCAACAAACAGGATGAAGGCCACGGTGCGAGCCAACCATGCCATGTGCTCCCAAAGTTGCATGGGGCTGAATCCGACAGACTGGCCTTCTTCCTGAAAAAGAGCCAGGCTGTTGGCCGCGTGCGAAGTGAAATGTGCGAGCTGAGCGAGAATCACTGAATCGTTCCTCCTAAGGAGATTCTTGTAAACTGCGTTGAACCCGCCGCGGCGGGCGAAGTTAAGGAACGCGACACCAGGCCGGGCGAGGGCGCATTCGGGTCAAAAGGAGAACCCCCTGCCCAATCCGCAGGGGGCCAAGGTTTTCGATCACCCACCCAGGGTGAAGATGACATTCACTGTGGTATCAACCTCCACCGGCTCGTTGTTGAGCAGGTATGGCCGGTAGCGCCAGCTTTTGACTGCATCGATGGCCGACTGCTGCAGCATGGCCGGTCCGCTTATGACGCGGAGATTTTCAATGGTTCCCTGCTTGGAGATGGTGGCCTGCAAGACCACCGTGCCCGAGACCCGTGCAGCTTTGGCAATGGGCGGATAGATGGGCTGCGTCTTCTGGATCAGCATGCCCACGGCCACACCGGCTGAAATGTTGACTTTCTTGGGGGGAGCAGCCTGCACCTTGGGACCGTTCCCGCTGCCAAACATGCTGCCCATCACGCCGTTGCCGCTGCCGCCCATGCCTTCCATGCCGGCCACGCCGAAGCTCGAAGGCGGCGCTTCTTTCTGGGTCACCATCTCAATGTTCTTGGGAATCTTCGTGGGTGCTGTGAGCTGGTTGTTCATCATCTCAGATTGCACGTGCACCACCTTCACTTCGGGTGGAGGCGGTGGCGGTGGCGGCGGTGGCGGAGGAGGGGGAACGGTTAACACTGTCGCCATTAATGCATCGGGTAACGCCTCTGGGTAGATCAGCGGAATCAGAATCAACAGAATGAGAATCCCACCGTTGATCCCGGCCGTGAATAACATCCAGCGGCCGCTCTTGGTCTTGATCCTTTTCCCTGATTCGAATGTGGAGTCTTCAAACATGGCCAGCCTCGGTGATCGGGATTGGTTACTTCTATTTTAGACACCGCCGCGAGTCCAAATGTTCCCGACGGCGTCAGCCCCCATATAGAAGCGAAACAACCTTATCAGACCCTGTGGCTCCGCTGCAAAAATTGCTGCAAAAATGGTGCAAAGGTCCAAATCCTTGTCCTTGCCTTGCGCCGTCCTGTATCCCGGGGGCTGCCACCGCCGCAGGTTGCTCCAGCGGAAGCGTTTTGTCTGCCGCCGGCAAGCACCCCAGTTGCGGTTGGATGCAGGGAGCGCCCCAGGGGTTCATTGAGCTTACGCTTTTGAGCGCCTGGCCGCCGGCAGCGAAGCCGTTCTACCCTTTCCCGCGCGAAACTCCTGCCAGGCCACCAGCATGGGAGCCGCCACTGCGATGGAGGAATACGTACCAATGAGAATTCCAATGACCAGGGCGAACGAAAAGCCGTTCAATACCTGGCCGCCGAAAACGAAGAGAGAAAGCACGGTGATGAACGTCAGGCCCGAGGTAAGCACGGTCCTGCTCAGGGTCTGATTAATGCTGCGGTTGACCAGATCGGGGAGCGGTTCGCGGCGGCTCAGGCGGAGATTTTCGCGGATACGGTCAAACACCACGATGGTGTCGTTCATCGAATAGCCAACCAGGGTGAGGATGGCGGCGATCACGGTGAGGCTGATTTCGCGTCCCGTCAACGCGAAGGCCCCCAAGGTGATGAGCGTGTCGTGGAAGCAGGCCACCACCGCGGCCACGCCGTAGATCAGCTGGAAGCGGAACCAGAGATAGACGAGCATGCCGGCGAGGGAGAAAAGCGTAGCCTGTACCGCCTTTTTCTTGAGCTGCTCGCCAACGGTGGGCCCCACCACGTGCACCTGCACGCCCGCAGCCGGGTCGAAGTGGTTATTGTAGTGCGCTTCAAGGGCGTTCACGACAGTCGCCCGTCCCACATCGAGAGCGTTCTCGTTCATCTCCTCAGGCAGGCTGATGAGGACTTCGTTACTCGATGGCTCGCCGAAGGTTGTGATCCTCGCATCCTTGATGCCTGCCGCCTCAATGGCCTTACGAATGGCCTCAATGTCGGGGCGGTCGGCAAACTGCACCTGGACTTCAGTGCCGCCGCGAAAGTCCACGCTCAATGGTACCGGCGTGCCGATGTGCTTCCAGTTCCAGCTCATCTTAATGATGCCGGACACGCTGAAAACCAGGGAAAAGGCCAGGAAGTACCACTTCCATCCCAGCCAGTTCACGTTGACGCTGCGAAAGAATTCCACTTTTTTCTCCTAGCTCTTCGCTTTTAGCTCTTAGCTGTCAGCCTCCTGCCGCGAAAACCCGACGTCGACGTCCGAATCGCAGAAGGAGCCAAAAGCCAATGGCTAAGAGCCAAAAGCTGCTTTCTAAATCGACACCATCTCGCCGGGTTTCAAGTGATTCAAATGGGCGTCGAAAATGACACGTGAAACAAAAACCGCGGTAAAGAGATTGGCCAGCAGTCCGACCGTCAGAGTAGTGGCAAAGCCCTTCACCGGACCGGTTCCGAACATGAAGAGGATGGCCGCCGAAACAATGGTGGTCACGTGGGTGTCGACGATGGTGACCCAGGCGCGGGCAAAGCCCTGATCCACGGCTGCCGATGCCGCCTTGCCAGCGCGAATCTCCTCACGGATGCGCTCGAAGATCAGAACATTGGAATCGACGCCCATACCGATGGTCAGAATGACTCCGGCAATTCCGGGCAGGGTAAGAGTGAGGGTGAGCCCGCCCCCACCCGAGGCCCTCGCCATGATGGTGGAAAGGCCCATGATCCCTAACAAAATAATGAGGTTAAGGACGAGCGCGAGATCGGCGTTGATGCCTGAGCCCCGGTAGTAAACGAGCATGAAAATCATAACCAGGGCAAATCCCACGATGGCCGCTGTAACTCCCTCTTTGATGGAGTCCGCTCCCAGGGTCGCGCCCACTGTGCTGGCCTCGATGTAATTCAGCGAAGCCGGCAACGCACCGCTGCTGAGCAGCTTCGAGAGCTCTGTGACCTCCCTCTGCGTGAACGACCCCTCAATTTCGCCGCTGTCCCGGATGCCGCTCTTGATGACGGCAACGCTGCGCACGGTACCGCCCATCACAACGGCCATCGACTTGCCGACGTTAGCGCTGGTGTAATCCCAGAACTTGTCGCCGGCTTCGTCGGTGAGAGTGAACTGGACGATCTGCTGGCCTGTATTGCTATTCACGCTGGGGACGGCGGAGCGAAAGTCGCTGCCGGCTACTACTGCGGTCCGGTCCACGATGTAATAGGAGACGCCGTTGGCGCCGGCGAGGTCGCCGGAGGTGGGCAGCACTTCCTGATCGGGAGGAAGCGCGCCGCTCACACTGGCCAATGCAGATTGCTCATCCTGGAAGGGACCTCCCTCGACAGGGTGAATTTCAAGACGGGCCGTAGCCTTGATAATGCTTTTCACCTGGTCCAGGTCGCTCACCCCGGGCAACTCCACCAGAATCTGATTGGCGCCCAGGCTATATTCCTCGATCAGCGGTTCGCTGACGCCTAAAGCGTCGACGCGATCGCGAATGGTTTCGATGGCCTGCTCCACGGTTCTTCGGTCGAGGTCGTTTTCGTAAGTCGGCTTCATGGTCAGCGTCCATGAATTTTGGGAGCCACCGGAAAGATCGTACTCATTTGCGTACTTGCTGCCTTCGAGCAGCGTACTCACGGCGTCGGATTGCGTGGCCGACGTGCCATCAATCCGGATGATATCGGGCTTCGACGGGTCGGGCTTGTAGACCTGCGAGAAGCTCAGGTTGGCCTTTTTGAGATCTGCCTGGATGGTCTGCACGGAGTTATCGGTCTCAGCGTTGACGGCATCGGAGACCTGCACCTGAAGGATCAGGTGCGCACCGCCGCGCAGATCGAGGCCGAGGTGAATCTGGTTGCCGATCGCACTCAGCAGTGCGTGACCGCTTATGCCGGATGGGATACCGAAAATGCCATACAGGCAAAGCAGAAGAACTGCGAAGATGAGGGCAATTTTGTTTTTGAGGTTTTTCTTCATGGTTTCGATTCTCAGCTGCGAAGGTCCGGGATGCGGAGGACGCTAAGAGCTTGAAGAGTCCTCCTCGGTTTTGACCGAAGCGATCGCGTTCTTGGCGATTTCGAGCTTGAGGTTGTCGGGCGCGACGCGAATGATGATCGAATCGTCTTTGATGGCGAGAATGATGCCGCGGATGCCTCCCGCCGTAGTGACGCGGTCGCCCGACTTGATGTTGCCCAGCATCTGCTGCCACTGCTTTTGCCGCTTTTGCTGGGGACGGATCATGAACAGATAGAGCAGCGGGATGAACAACAAAAGAGGGAGCAGCATGCCCAAACCGCCGCCCGCCGCGGGGCTGGCCGGAGCCGCCCAAAATGCAAAACTTGAGGCCACGTTCATAGCTGGTCTGCTTCCTTTACTCCCCGCGTGCGGCATTTGCCGATTTCGGGCACAAGCATACCCGGCCACTGTTGCCGGCGCTTGTCTGAAAAGATTTGTCTCCGGGAAAGGTCCCAGGCCCGATTGCCCGCGGCCCGGGTTCAGCGAGGAGGGTTTTGCCGCGCAGGAACAAACCCGTCGTTGTCCTGCTCAGCGGCACGTTGAAACCCACTACCGCCTGCTTCCTGTTCGACACAGCACCCCTGTGGCCATCCCATGAGGGAAGGGCGATTTACGCCCATTCTTCCCCCCTCAAGATTCCAAAAGAATGCCTGAATAGATAAGAAATGTGCGGCGGGTTCGGTGTCAAGAAGCAGGGAGCGAGAGGGCGAGGGAGCAAGGGAGCCAGAAAGCCGCATCCTAGCCGCGCCGGCGGCGAGCAGGAGCTGCACCTTTCGCTCATGCCGCTCCGTCGCTCCCCTACCGGGGCGGATCGCACGGCTGCCAATAGCGCAGCTCAGGATGGGCACAACTGAGGCAGACGAGTTCACCCTCGAGGGGTGCCAAGCGGCCGAAGCTGACGCCTTCGCCGCAGCGCGGACAGACGATGCGGTCGCCGGAGTGGCCCGGCAGGTCAACAGGGCCGACGGCGACCGACACCCACTGCTCGCGAAAAAGCCGGGAATCGGGCAGATCGCGATAGGCCTGCATCTGGCGGCCGGTCCTGGTGTCAAGGTGCGCATAGAGTTGGTCGGCCAGGTCGCGGGATTGTTCGAGGGCGGCGATGCGGATGGCGCGAGGAGCGGCGAGATCGACGAAGGTGGCGGCCATTTTGCCCCAGTCGCGAAATTTGAGGGCACGCTTGCCCAGGCGGCATCCGGTGACGAGCGCGATGGCGTCGGTAGCGCAGCGATCGATTTCGACGTAGGTGACAAGGCGCTTGCGATCCGGGCCCTGCGGACGGGCCGCGAGGCCAAGACGGCTCAGGCCCAGCAGCGCCATGCGTACGCCGAGAATCTGGCCTGCGCAGAGGTGACCGTGCGCGGCTTCGGCCTCCAGGAGAAGTTGGTCGAAGGATTCCATGTTGTTGAATTGCCGGATGGCCCGAGTCCGGCCGCGATCGTTCGAGCGCCGTGCTTGCACTGTACAACTTTCCCCTGCCTTTCGCGAAGGACGCCAATGGTTGGGGCTCCGGCTGCCGGCGCGCTATTTGGGGGCAGTCGCGTCAGGGGTTTTCGGAACTGCTGTGCTCGGAGTTTTAGGAGCCGCCGCATCAGGCGTCTCATCGTCGTCTGCGCCGGCTTCGACGAGGGCGGCCGATCCGGGGGCCAAGTCGTAGCTGACTGCGTCCATGCCGGCGGGATGAAAGGCGATGCGAAGAGGCTGTCGCTGCCAGTCCGGTGAAGCACAGGCAGGGTCGGGGTGGTTTTCGGCGTCGAAGGCGGAGATTTTTTTGGCCAAGAGGGGCTTACGCACAGCCACTTGCGCCACGACGGCATAGAGGCTCTTGCCGCTGGGCGTCAGGCCGCAATAGGCCGCGTAATCGCGAAACCAGCTCACCTGGCTGACGCCGGGATCGTAATCGGGCAGATGGAGAGCCGTGACATGGCCAGTGACGCGATCGACGAGCAGCCACGGCCCGCGCTGCCACACCCAGCGACTTCCCGGAGACTTTTGGTCTGGTGTGTCGGTTGGCAAGGCATCGTTGAGGCGAATAACGCGGCGCACCACAAAGCTGCGGTCGGTCACGTCGTGAGGGTCGCCTGTGGTCCATTCCTTGAGCGAGCCGTCGACAAGCAAAGCGCGGATTTTGAGCGAGTCCTCGCCTGCAGCCGCGCCTGCCGGATCGCCGGCCCTGGAATAGGGCACCTTTCGGACCGCGCCCAGGACCACGGTATGCTTGCGTGGCTCGGCGGAAGCTATGGAGGTAACGGCCGGGAGGATTGCGAAAAGGAAGGCGATGAAAACCAACTTCCGCCGAGCGTGCATGACGGGTGTTTCTCCTGATGGATGATGAATCCGTCTCGCGATCGCATTTTTCGTCTGAGGGTCGATCTCTCAGCCTGAAGTCTCTCGAATCAACCCGCTGTCATCCCGCGAAGTTTGGCCGGGAAGCCGGCCAAACACAGCCGAAGGATCTGCGGTGGCTTTTCTTCGCGAATCCGGACTCCTGGAAACACGCGCCTGGAGGAATGCCGCTTGCGCGGCGGCAACAACTGCAACTGAAAAGATTCTTGCGGATCATTCTAGCGCAAAATCAAATCTGCAGCTTCCATCGCGCGCGCCAGCCGAAACGCCGTGCTTTCGCGCAGGTGCGCGGCGAGGATCTGCATGCCCACGGGCAGGCCGGCTTTGGTCGCACCGCAGGGAACGGCGACGCCGCAGATGCCGGCAAGGCTGGCGGTCACCGTGTAGATGTCGGCGAGATACATGGCCAGCGGATCTCCGGTCTTTTCGCCCAGTTTGAAGGCCGGAACGGGTGAGGTGGGTGTGACGATGGCATCGACTTGGGCAAAGGCGCGGAGGAACTCTTCGGCCAGGAGGCGCCGCACCTGTTGCGCCTTCAGATAGTAAGCGTCATAGTAGCCGGCCGAGAGCGCGTAAGTGCCCAGCAGGATGCGGCGCTTGACTTCGGGACCGAAGCCTTCGTTGCGGGAGTGCGAGTACATGTCAGAAAGCGTGGCCGAGCGGGGCGAGCGATAGCCATAGCGCACGCCGTCGAAGCGGGCTAGGTTGGCGCTGGCCTCGGCTGTGGCGACCAGATAGTAAGTGGGAACCGCGTATTTTGTGTGCGGCAACGATACCGGCTTGATGGCGCATCCGGCGCGCTCGAGCGCGGCGATTCCCTTTTCGATGGGGGCGCGCACTTCAGGGTCGAGGCCTTCGGCAAAGTATTCGGCCGGCACGCCGACGCGCAGGCCCGCGGGGGGCTTGTCGCTTTCGGCAGCGTAGTCTTCAACGGGAGCCAGGGAACTGGTGGCGTCTTTGGGATCGTGGCCGGCGATGACGCCCAGCAGGGTAGCGGCATCGCGCACGTTGGCCGCAAAGGGGCCGACGCGGTCGAGCGACGAAGCGAAGGCGATGAGTCCGTAACGCGAGACGCGGCCGTAAGTGGGCAGCACGCCCACGACTCCGCAAAAGCTGGCAGGCTGGCGAATGGAGCCGCCGGTGTCGGAGCCGAGAGTGCCCACGGCGAGGTTGGCGGCCACGGCCGCGGCTGAGCCGCCGCTCGATCCGCCGGGAACGCGCTCAGGGTCGACGGGATTGCGCACCGGGCCGTAGGCGGAGTTCTCATTGGAAGAGCCCATGGCGAACTCGTCGCAGTTGAGCTTGCCCAGCAGGAGGGCGCCGGCCGCTTCAAGCCGGGCGACCGCGGTGGCATCGTAAGGCGGGCGATAACCCTGAAGGATTTTGGAGCCGGCCGTCGAGGGCGCGCCCTGCATGACGAGCACATCTTTGATGCCCACGGGAACTCCAGCCAGGACGGGGAGGGGATCGCCTTTGGCGGCCATGGCGTCAATGCGCTCGGCCTGGGCCAGTGCGCGGTCTTTCGTCAGGCTCAGATAAACGTTGAGGCGCGGGTTGAGTTTTTCGATGCGCTGGTAATACTCGTTGGCGAGATCGGCGGCCTTGAGGCGGCCATTGGCGATTCCGTCGCGCAAGGCAGCGAGCGTCTTCGGTTTTTCGATGTAGCTTTCCGCTGCTTTCGTCCCCGTAGGCAAATGCTGTTCCTTTTCGGCTTTCTGTTCCCTGTTGCCTATCGCTCAATCACCTTCGGCACCTTGAAAAATGCGCCATCGGTTTCGGGCGCGTGGGCCATCACGGTGGCTCGGTCAAGCGAGGGCTCCACGCGATCGGGGCGCAGCGGGACAACGGCGGCATGTGCAAGCTCGCTCACCTGGGCCAGCGGAGCCACTCCCGCAGTGTCGATCTTATTCAGCTCGGCCACGTAGTCGAGGATGGCGTTGAGGTCGCGCATCATCCGCTCCGTTTCCCCGGGCGCAAGCTCGAGATGAGCCAACTCGGCGACGCGGTTGACATCTTCGACGGTGACTTTGGCAGTCATGCGCTGGATTTCCTGTTGGCGGGACTTCCGCAGCCCCAAAGTAGGCCACTTTCCGCGGGTTCCCGAAGAACAAGTATAGCGGCTGGCGGAGTGAACCAAGCGCCGCGGTGGAGATGTGAAGGGTGAAGCCGCGGGCTCAGTCAACGGTCAGCGTGAGATTGACGCTTTGCGTGATGCCCGTGGAGGTGACACTTACGGGGATGGTGTAGGTGCCCGCCGGCGTGCCGGAGCCGCCGCCCTGTCCACCAGTCCCTCCGCCACCCCCGCTGGAGCTGGTGCAACTGGAGACGCCGGCTAGAATGACGATCACCACCGCCAGCAGGAAGCTTCTGCGCCGGCGCCAAAAAGCGAAAGGCAACAGGAGCAAGCCGCAAGCCACTGGCAGAGCGCGCCGGAAACGGAGACGATCGGAGACTGGCGGCTCGAATCGAGCAGTGGAACCGCTGCCGGTGGAAATCTCGACAGTGACATTGCCCTGAACACCTGGCTCCAGCGACTCGCTGGCGGGGCTGAAGAGGCAGAGCGCGTTGGAGGGAAGCGTGCCGCAGGCAAAAGTAAAGGTACCGCTGGAGCCTGCCGGGGTGACGACGAGTGTGTAGTTGGCCTGCTGGCCGGAAGTGACAGTCTGGCTCGACGGGCCGGAGACAGATAGGTTGAAATCGAAGCCGGTGCCCGAGAGCGTGACAGTGGCCTGCGAGACGACCACGGGAGAGCTTACCGCCAATGTGCCAGAAGCGGACCCGCCGGCGCTGGGCTGAAAAACCACCGAAGCCGAGCAGTTCGCGCCGGCCGCCAGGCCAGTGGTGCAGGTGTTCTGGGTGATGCTGAACGGGGATGGCGCAGCCAGCGCAACAGAGGCGATGGCATAGCTGGAGGAGTTGGTGACCGTGACTGATTGCGCGGGACTGGACTGGCCTGCAGCGACAACGGGAAACGTGAGTTGCGC
>JASHQH010000086.1 GCA_030037635.1 Acidobacteriaceae bacterium | reverse complement strand
CTGCGCGACGCGATCATTGAGCCCGCAATTGGGCGCGATGTGCTTGCGCTTGGCGCCGTCCGGCGTCCGGCGCTACTGAGGCAGGTCTTTGCAGTCGCGACCGCGTCGCCGGCGCAGATTGTGTCACTCCAAAAGATCCAAGGCCTGTTACAAGACAGCGGAGCTCTTGAGACGATCACCCATTATCTCGCTTTGTTAGAGGATGCATATCTGGTCGCAGCGCTGGACAAGTATTCAACCTCTGCACATCGGCGTCGCTCATCACCCCCTAAGCTGGTGACATTGAACAATGCGCTTCTTTCAGCTATGCATCCCGATGGCGCTCCCGATCGCGCCCACGAACCTGGGCGTTTTGGTCGCTGGGTTGAGAATGCCTGCCTCGCGTTCGCAATCAACCAGGGACAGCAGGTGGCTTATTGGCGAGAAGAACCGCTGGAAGTTGATGTGGTCCTTCAGGGCAGTTGGGGAAAATGGGCGGTTGAAGTGAAGACAGGTAAGTTTGGCGCAGAAGATCTACGCGGCATATTGGAGTTCAGCAGACGCAACCCTTCCTTTACGCCGCTCGTGATTACTGCTCCTGGGAGCGAAGCAATTGCGCAGAGGCACCGAATTCATAGCATCAATTGGGAGGATTTTCTGATGTACGGGGCCCCCAGGAAGCTAGCCGCAACGGACCGACAAGAAGACGCTTAATGATCCGTTCATATCGGCCATATTCCGGCTGATAATCAACCATTGTCTGGCTGATCATCAGCGTGCCAGCTCGCAAACCCATTGGGATTGCGCCCGCAATCAAGGTTTGGTGACTGTTCCCTAACCTATACCTTGGGGTACCGGATGCGAATTCAAGATTCCGGTTTGGACGGGCGTATAATCCGAATTGGACGGGACCTTACTCCGGATTGGATGATATTCGCATCCGAAATGGCCAGCATCGAAAACGCGCTTTATCCCAGGTTCGCAGCTTCGCTCGTTAAGACCGCCCTCCAGGATACGCCGGTTGTCATGGTGACCGGTCCCCGTCAATGCGGCAAGACTACCTTGGTCCGCGATCTTGTTGAGAAAGGTCGCGAGTTTCTCACGATGGATGACGACACCGTTCTGGCGTCGGCCCGCAGCGATCCGGTAGGGCTGGTACGCGGTCTCGACAAAGCTACGGTCGACGAGGTTCAACGCGCGCCCGATCTTCTGCGGGCAATCAAGAGATCTGTGGATGGGGATCGCCGGGCGGGCCGGTTTCTCTTGACCGGATCGGCCAATCTTCTGACAGTACCGCAAGTTTCAGAGAGTCTGGCAGGCCGCATGGAAGTCGTTAACCTGCTGCCCCTTTCGCAAGCCGAAATTTACGGCCATATTCCGGCGTTTCTGAAGACTGCATTCCAGGGAAAGCTCGGCAGGCCCGGCAAAAGCTTGATAGGCAAAGATCTCGTGAACGCCGTATTGATTGGCGGTTACCCGGAGATGCTGCACCGCAAACGTCCCGAGAGACGTCATGCATGGGCCCGCGACTACATCAGAGCCATTGTGCATAGGGACGTTCGCGATGTTGCCGAGGTCGAAAGGCTGGACCAAATGCCGCGGTTGCTTCGGGTCCTCGCCCACCACTCAGGACAGCTCACGAATTTTACTCAGATGGGTGGGCGAATCGGATTTGACGACAAGACGACCAGAAAATATGTTGCCATCCTGGAGCAGTTATTTCTAGTTCGCCGGGTGGAACCGTGGTTTCGAAATCAACTAAAGCGCCTGATTAAGACACCGAAACTCCACTTCCTCGATTCCGGGCTGCTCGCCACGCTCCTGGGAGCCACAGCAGAACGGATCACAGCAGATCGCGCAATCTTTGGAATGCTTCTCGAAACATTCGTTTTCTCTGAGGTCTTGAAGCAGATTTCATGGATGGCTGATTCCTGCACTCTGTATCACTATCGAGACAAAGATCAGGACGAGGTAGATTTCGTCGTCGAAGACAACTCCGGAGCGCTGGTAGGTATCGAGGTGAAAGCAAGCGCAACCGTGAACACAGGGGATTTCAAGGGACTACGGAAACTGGCGGACGCCTGCGGCGACGACTTCAAATTGGGACTCGTACTCTATGACAGCGATAAAGGCGTTCCCTTCGGTAACCGCCTTTTCGCCGCCCCGTTGTCTTGCTTGTGGGGTTGACGTGGGCAATGAGGTGGTTTGCCAATACCAATGTGCAAAACAGCACAAGCAACCAACCGCTTTGCTATTCGGCTGTATTAAAAGGTATAGGTTTTGGCCTGGCGGTGATCGGCCGATCGGCGAGATGGCTTGAACCGCTGCCATGGCGCGGCTCGGCTACATTTGTGAGCCCCCTAATGCTGATAATCAACCTTAAACGTGGTTGCAGGTTACCGAAGGCTCGCGATACGGTTCCTGACGTCGCGAATGGCCACAGCTTCGGCCCAATTGTTCAAAGGATAGGACTTCGCACCTGGATGGACGACGTAGACGCGCTTTAACTTCAGGTCGTCATGCGCTACGCGCAGTGAATTTGTGACGCCCGGTGCGTCGGCATATTTGAATTCGAAGCCAAATCGCTTTCCGCTCACGAATACCATCAAATCCAGTTCCGCTCCTCCCTGGGTGTTCCAGAAATATGCTTCGCGATCACCCGTTCCACGCAGCACTTCTTCGAGGGCGAATCCTTCCCACGAAGCACCAAGCTTGGGATGCGCCTCCAGCGCTGCGAAGGACGTAATGCCGAGCAACTCATGCAACAGGCCACTGTCGCGCAGGTAGACCTTCGGCGACTTCACCTGCCGTTTTCCGACATTTTCGAACCATGGAGGCAGTTGACGCATTACGAAGGCGCCACAGAGGATATCCAGATGGCGCTTGACTGTCGTATGCGCCTCGCCCAGCGAACGGCCAATCTCCGACGCATTCCAAATCTGGCCGTGATAATGAGCTGCCATATTCCAGAAGCGGCGTAGCGCGACTGGTGCGACCTCGACGCCAAAACGCCGCAGGTCACGCTCGAGAAAGGTCTGAATGAAATCGGCGCGCCACTGTCGGCTGTTATGATCCGACGCTGCCAGAAAAGACCGCGGAAAGCCACCTCGCCACCAGAGCCTGCGAAGCGCTTTTATGCCGACTTCAGCTAGATCAAAGCCGGCCATCGTCATAAGAGCGACTCGACCGGCGAGTGATTCCGAGACGCCCCGCGCAAGATCGGGAGAAGCGCTACCGAGCACGAGAAAGCGTGCCGGCAATGGACGGCGGTCGGCGAGCACGCGCAGAACGGCAAAAAGATCGGGTTTCAACTGTGCTTCGTCGATCACTACCCAGCCCCGCAGGGGCTCCAGCGCCGTCATGGGTTCAGATAGCCGGGCGAGATCAGGAGGTGACTCGAGGTCGAAGTATTCGACTTTGCGGCCGGCTGCAAACTGTAGGGCGAGGGTCGTCTTTCCGCACTGCCGCGGTCCGAGGAGCAAGACGATTGGATTGGAACGGAAGCGTGATTTAATCTGGGCCAGCAGATCTGGTCGTTCTAATGTTTTTGGCATCTTTGCATTTTGAGCGGTCAATGCACAAAATGCAAGGTATTTTTTATGGCAACAGCCATTGTTCCTGAAGGTATAGGTTTGGGCACAGCCGGATCGAGAAGATCCGGCTATTCATTCTGTGGAGTTTAGGCGGCGGGTTTTTCGAGGCCTTTTGGCACAGGGCTGGCGAGGGGCTTTTTCTCGCACAAGACACGGCGCACCGTGGTCCGTGAGATGCGGTAGGTGCGGGCGATCTGGCCCAGGCTCTGACCGCGGCGGCGATCTTGGAGGATCGCCTCGCGGTCGAGCACGAGCGCGGGCCGGCCGATGGCGCGGCCTTCGAGCTTGGCGCGTCTCAGGCCGCATCGAACACGTTCAACGATCAGGCTTCTTTCCAATTCGCTGATGGCCGCGACGATGACGATGAAGGCGCGGCCCAACGGACCTTCCGAGTCGACCTGTTCCCGGCGGGAGACGAACGCAATGCCCAAATGATTCAGCTCGTCCAACACCTGCAGGAAGTGCACGACGGAGCGGGCGAGCCGATCAAACGACCAGGTCATTACGGCGTCGAAACGGCCGCGGCGGGGGCCATCATGCGATCCAGACCGGGGCGGCGTGCCCGGGCGCCGCTGATCAGGTCTCTGTACTCGCCAACGATCTCGAAGCCGCGCTGGGCAGCCATCTCGCGCAGGTCGTAAAGCTGGCTCTCGGGGTGCTGATCGCAAGTGCTGACTCTGACGTAA
>JASHQH010000085.1 GCA_030037635.1 Acidobacteriaceae bacterium | reverse complement strand
CCTGCCTCGCCCGCAGCGGCCAGCCCATAGGCATACGCGCGGCCCAGCAGCACTGCCTTCGCTCCCAGGCACAGGGCCTTCACCACGTCGCTGCCGCGGCGAATGCCGCCGTCGAGCATCACTTCGGTGCGCCCATTCACAGCTCTGGCAATCTCCGGCAGCACGCGCAACGTCGGGGAGACACAATCCAGTTGCCGCGCCCCGTGGTTCGAGACCACAATGCCGTCTGCGCCCTCGTCGATGGCGCGCAAGGCATCTTCGGCGGTCATCACGCCCTTGATGACAATGCGGCCGCCCCACTGCTCGCGAATCCACTTCAGATCGCTCCACACCACCGCCGACTGCTCCAGAGCCACGCTCACGTCGGCATAACTCATGGGCCCGCTGGGCAGCATGATATTGGGAAAATTCATCAGCCCGCCGTCGGCGAAATACGAAAGCAGCCAGCGCGGATGAGTGACGAACTGCGAAAGAAACGGCCCAATCGACGATACGTTGCGCGCCAGCAGTTGTTTGATGCCGTTGCGGAAGTCCCGCTCGCGCACGCCTGAAACCGCCGTGTCGATAGTGACGAAAAGCGCATGCATCCCCGCGTTGCGGCAGCGCTCAATGGTTTTCTCCGCAACCGCCCGCCCGCCGATCAGGTAAAGCTGATAACACATCGGCCCGCGCGTCGCGGCCTTTGAGTCTTCAAGCCGGTGCCCCGACAGCGTGGATTGCACATAGGCTGTGCCGGCCTCCCCGGCAGCGTGCGCCGCTGCCACTTCGCCCCCGGGATGAAACAACCGGCTGCTGCCGATGGGGCCAAGCAGGAAAGGCAGCTCGAGATCCATGCCCAGAATGCGCACGCACAAGCCGCACTGCGCAAAACTGACCGCGCCCCGCGGACGAAACAAGACCTTCTCATAAATCCGGCAGGCCTCGCCCAATGTCACCTCGGCGTCGGCGCCGCCGTCGAGATAGTCGAACACCACGCGTGGAATGCGGCGCTCGGCAATGCGCCGCAGATCCGCAATGTTCAGCACTTTGGGAAAGGCAACCGCTTTCCGCTCAGCTCGGGTGATGGCTCTTGGCATGCATCGGCTCTTCGAGGACGGCCTTTCCGGCTCCCCATTTGGCTGCGCCGGCCTGGACTTTCCGTCTCCGCCATATTTTAAAGGTGAATCGAGCCCGCGCCGCCGCCAAAGGACGGCATTTCCCATCTCTGGTTCTTTTTTATCTACGGTTCTCCATGGCTTTCTGATCCCTGATCCCTAATCCCTGTTCCCCGTCTTACCGCAGGAACCCCAGGAAGCCTTTCTTGCCGTTGCGTTGCGGAACCAGGCCGGCGGCGGACTTGGCCATCTGGCGGATGGAGCGCGCAATGGCCGAATCGACAAGAACCATGGGCGTCGCGGTCGTGCGGGTGCGGCGCGCGGCTGCGTAATCATCGGGAATCTTCCACTGTGCCGGCCGCGTAAGAGCATCGGTAATGGTCTTCTCATCGAAGAGCAGATCGCTCGATTTGAAACGGTTGAGCACGATTTGCAGCGTCTGGTCGCGCGTGAAGAAAAACTTGTTCACCATGCGGTTGGCGTTCAAAAGTTCGGTGATGCCCACCTGCGCCACCAGAAAAATAATCGCGCTGCGCTCAAAGAGATCTGAGCTGATGAGGTCCAGGCGCGATCCCACGTCGACCACAACAAATTCGTAATTCTGGCGCGCCACCGCCAGCAGCTTGTTCACCGAGTCCTCGGTCGGCTCAGCTTCAGTGAACTCGGTCGGCGCCGCCAGCACGCCCAGTCCCGTCGTGCTGTGCTCAGCCACCAGCGAGGCCAGCATACTCGCGTCCAGGCGGTCGGGGTACTGCAGCGCGCTGGCCACGGAGTACTCGGTCTTGATGCCCAGGTTGGTGGCTACGTCGCCCAGGGGTAGGCCGAGATCGATCAGCAGGGTTTTGCCTTCTGACTCCTCCGCCAGGGCGATGGCGAAATTGGAGGCCAGCGTCGTGACCCCGCATCCGCCCTTGGTGCCCAGAAAAGTGAACAGCTTGCCCTGCGCTTTTCCGCTATGGCGCTGCGCCTTGCGATTCGCCAGGGCGCGCTCCAGGGCATTGGAAATCTCAGTGGCTTCGAAGGGGAGGGTGAAGAACTCCCGCACTCCGGCACGCATCAGGTGAACGGCCAGCTTCATCTCGGCTTTGGCCGAATAGGCCATCACGTAGGTGCGGCCGTTGGCGCTCAGGTTTTCAGCCAGGTCGAACGCAAATTCCTGGTCAGTATCGATGTCGATCATGACCACGTCGTACGCCTGGGCCAGCATCTCGGGCAGGTTGTCGAGCTTGGGAGGGTAGGAGGCAAACTCCGTGACCTTCACCTCTTCACGCCCCGACAAGGCGCTGAAGGCTGCACCGCGGCGTTCATTGTCGGGATCGACGAGCGCCACGGTCAAGATCGCGTCTTCGGCGACGTCAGAGGCCTTGCGATCTTTTGCCATAGAGTGATGAATGCTCCCCGGTGCTTATGATATTCCAAATCATCTGCTTGGCGGGGCTTGAGGGTTCTCGATCAGTAACACGAGAGTGGGAGAGACAACCCACGAGGGCGCTACCTCTCTGGCACTTGATTTTCGCACCCGCGCGCGCGAAACCGATAGCCTGTGAACCAGGCGAAGCACTGCGAATTTTCTTACCGGGCGCGCTGCAACGCGGCCACCGTGCCGAAGGTGAGATGCTCGGCGGAATGGCGGCCCTGGGCGCACCACTCGTCGAAAAGGCGGCCGTAGCTGAGCGTGATGTACTGCGATGGATCGACGTCCAACCGGGTTGCAATGCGGTCGATCCACGCCGAATCCCCTTCGAGCTCGGCGTAGTTGCCGATGGGGGTTTCGTCCACCACGCAATGGCCCTGGCCGTCCCACCACTCGGTGCGCCACTTTTCGTAGCGGAACGCGGCCACCAGGCCGAGCGAAAGAAAAGCCTGGGCCAGGGCGTCGCCGTCGGCAATCGCGGTCTCGGTCTCCACGCGGTGTTTGTGGCGTTCGTCGCCGGTCCGCGCAGTGGGCACGCGTTTCCAGGTCATCGTCCAGCGGCCGGCGTAGTTGCGAATGCGCAGAATTTCAGTGTGCGCGCGCAGTTGCCGGTCGGGCGTGTCGTAAAGCGTGTTGCTCTCGAAAGTCCGCGGAGTCTCCAGGTGAAATCCGGCGCCGGGAAGGCGCGCGGCCAGCGCATCCAGATCGGCAACGCGGAATTTGATCTCGGTTTCGATGGCCATGGCGCGAGGGGCCAGGTTCCTGACCGCACGGAGCTGCACGAAAAAGGGTGCCCCATGTCCCGCTCTTGGAACATGGGACAGCAGCAACCTCAACTGCGCAAATCCGCGCGGTTCAGGAACCGCGTAAGCCGAGTATAGCGGTCGCTGGCAGCGGCCCGCTTCCACCGGCGAAAATGAAATGGTGAAGACTCTGCGCCTGAAAATCGATCCCACGCAACTGGGCACCCCGCAAGCAGGCGAAACGCTGGAACGCGCGGCGCAGATTCTGCGCGGCGGAGGGTTGGTGGCGCTGCCCACCGAAACGGTGTACGGGCTGGGCGCCAACGCACTGGACTCCGCTGCCGTCGAACGGATCTTTGCGGCCAAGGCGCGGCCGGCATGGGATCCGGTGATTGTGCACGTGGCCTCTTGGGCAATGCTCGACGGTTTGGTCGAAAGAGTTCCGGAAGCCCCGCGGCGGCTGATGGAGGCATTCTGGCCGGGACCCCTGACGCTGCTGCTTCCTCGCACCCGCGCCGTGCCCGACGCGGTCACGGCGGGACGGCCGCTGGTGGGTGTGCGCATGCCGTCGCACCCCGTGGCGCTGGAACTGATCCGGCGCGCGGGCGTACCCGTGGCCGCACCCAGCGCCAACCGTTTTGGGCACGTGAGTCCAACCACCGCGGCGCACGTGCTCGACGATCTCGATGGGCGCATCGACGCCGTTTTAGACGCCGGCCCCACGCCGCGCGGCGTCGAATCGACGGTGCTCGATCCGGGGCCGAGCCCCATGCGCATCTACCGGCCGGGCGCGGTCACGGCGGAGCAGATCGCCGCGATCGCAGGTCCGGTAGAAGTGGAGCGTGGAGTGGGACCGCTGAAGGAGACGCCGAATGAAGCCTTGCCCTCACCCGGCATGGGGCTGCGGCACTACGCGCCACGCGCGCGCCTCGAGCTGATTGAAGCGGAGCTGGCTGGGTTGAGCGCGCGGCTCAACCAGGCAGCTCAAGCTTTGCCCAAAGAGCGGCTGGGCGTGATGCTGCCTGCCGGAGTGGCTGCGCCCGCTGGGATTGCCTCGGAGCGAGTGTTCGCGTGGGGAAGCTGGGACGCGCCGGAAGAACTCGCCGCACGCCTCTACGCCGGGTTGCGCGCACTGGATGCGGCTGGATGCGCGGTGATTCTTTGCCCCGTCCCGACGGCAGAAGGCATCGGCGCAGCCATTCGCGACCGGCTGAGGAAGGCAGGGACCAAGGGACCAAGGGACCAAGGGACGAAGAAGGCGGACGGGCTCAGAGACTGAGGAGCCAAGGCACTAAGACAGCAGGGGCGAAAGGTCCAATATCACAGTTCATCAACCAATTGCGGCGCGCATCTGTTTCAATCGCAAGCAATATTGCCGAAGGTTATGGCAGGAACACCAAGGGCGAGTATCTGCAGTTCCTGGGGCACGCGAGGGGCTCGATTTGCGAGCTACAGACGCAATTGGTTCTCGCTCGGGTTCTAGGATTCGGCGATGACAAGGCGGTCGACCCAGCTGAAGGGCTATCTGCCGACGTGAGCAGAATGCTCATTGCCCTGATGAAAAAGCTGGCGCGTTAGGTCTTCTTGTTTTCTCGGTCCCGTGGACCCTCGGTCCCTGCCTCTACCCATTGTCGCCCAGCTTGTACATGTACTTGATGGCTGATTTGTAGATGAGGGTGCGGCCGCGCCCGCGCACCTTGAGCGTGTTGCGGTCGTACCACTCGATGCATCCATCGATGCGCTCGCCGTCTTCCAGCACGATCACCATGGGCGTCTGCGACTGAATCTGCTTCTGCAGATAAAACAGCTCGGCGTGCCGGCTTACAGCCTCGCGATCGACGGACTGCGCCGGGAAGTGGTACGACAGAGGCGCCGAATAACTCTTGCGCGGATGCGCAGGAGGCCGGCCGGTTTCCAATCCACGCGATGCAGGTAGAGGCGGAAGCGATGAAATGCTCATGGCGAACTATCCTCTTTCAAAAAAAAGAAGCACCGTCACCTGAGGGCCCGTAAATTCCGCGCCAGCGGAGTTCTGCTGGCCCCGGCGATCAAACCGGGCAAGCACCTGAATCGAGCGACTCCCTTTGCCGCCGGGAGGCTGCGATGCGACGCCTGTGGCGGGAATTCTCTTCCCGTCGCCCTGCGCTGCATGGGGTGCACTTACTCGAAAGATGCCTGAGACCGAATGGGGGTTGCTCTTTCATTGTGCTGTGATCCCAAGCCGCGCGTCAAGGGGAGAAAGGCAGGGAACAAGGGACGGAGCGAACAAGGGAATAAGAAGGCAGGGAACAGGGCATAGAAGGAGGCTTGGCCTTCGCCGATCAGCGAAGAAGATTTGCACAGGCTCTTGCTCAGCACTGACCACTGATCACTGACCACTGGTTACTGGCTGCTCCCTATCGTCACCGCCATGGCATCGAGCGACAGCGAGCGCAGCAGGTTGCGGCGCATGCCCTGCTCCACCTGCACCAGCGCGCGGCTGGCGCCGTCGATCCACTCCACGGTCAGCCCCTCGGCCAGGCGGGTGAGCTCCGCCGCGAGATCCAGGTTGCGGATAAGCGCGGGCGTGCCCGCCACCATCAGCAGGAGATCCTCCACCAGGCTGCCCAACGCGCGCAGCAGGTTGATGGTCTTCTCCTGTCCGTCAGCGCCGCCGCGATACGTTTCCGTGACGCGAAAAAGAGCGGAGTAGTCCGGTTCACGCAGCGCCGTCCGTAAAATCACCAGCGCCTCACTCCGGCTGGCAAGATACGCGTCCAGATCGAGGGTAAGAGCGCGGCCAACTGCGCCCTCGGCCAGGCGCGCCACCAGCGCGCGCTGCTGCGGCTTGAGCTCGGGTCGCCGGTTGGCAAGCAGCGCCTCCAGTTCGGCGGCAGACAAAGCGCCCAGGCGATGCACAATGGCTCGCGAGCGGATGGTCGGCAGCAGCTCCTGGGGATTTTCCGCAAGCAGAATCAGGGTGGCGCCCTCGGGCGGCTCTTCCAGCAGCTTCAGCAGGCTGTTGGCGGCTTCTTTCATAAACTTCGACGACGTGAAAATGGTAAAAGCGCGGCGCGCTTCCACGGGAGGCCGGTAATAAGCTGCGTGTATGGCCTGCCGCACCTGGTCGACCTTAATCAACAGCTGCGGCGGATCGGGGGGAACGATCAAGACGTCGGGGTGCGTCTGGATCAGGATGCGCGTTTCGCGCTTGTCGGTTTCGCGCAGGTCTTCGCGCGCGGCCACCGCTTCGTCCACCAGCGTGTCCAGCTCGGCGGCCGCGCCGATGCGCGTGCAGTTGGCACACACCCCGCAGAAGTCGGGCAAGCCATCGCTTTCAGTGGGATTGAGGCAGTTGACCGCCTGCGCAAGCATCAGCGCCAGC
>JASHQH010000084.1 GCA_030037635.1 Acidobacteriaceae bacterium | reverse complement strand
CTCAACCCTGAATCCGGCGTCCTTGAGCGCGGCCTCGAGTTTCTGCGCGTAGGCGGCGTGGCGCTCGCTGATGGGCACGAGGCCGATCTGCACCGGCGCCAGCCACAGCGGGAAGGCGCCCGCGTAGAGCTCGATGAGATACGAGACCATGCGCTCCATGGTGCTGATGATGGCGCGGTGGATCATGACGGGCCGGTGACGGTTGCCGTCGGCAGCTGTGTACTCGAGGCCGAACTGGTTGGGCAGATGGAAGTCGACCTGAATGGTCGAGTAGGTTTCTTCGTGGCCCATGACGTCGGCCAGCTGGATGTCGAGCTTGGGCCCGTAGAATGCGGCTTCGCCTTTGCCTTCCTTGTACTTCAGGCCGAGGCTGTCGAGGGCCTCGCGCAGCACACGCTCGCCCAGCTCCCACATGGCGTCGTTGTCGACGTATTTCTCCTTGTTGGCGGGATCGCGCAGCGAGAGGCGATAGCTGTACTGGGTGATGCCAAGGTCGCGGTAGACGCGCTCGACCAGTTTCATCACGCTGGAGAATTCTTCCTTGATCTGGTCGGGCGAACAGAAGATGTGCGCATCGTTGAGCGTCATGCAGCGAACGCGGCTGAGACCGCTGAGTGCGCCGGAAAGCTCATAACGGTACATAGTGCCGAGCTCGGCAAGGCGGAGAGGCAGTTCGCGGTAGCTGCGCGGCCTGGACTCGTAGATGAGGATGTGGTGCGGGCAGTTCATGGGCCGGAGCACCATCTCTTCGTTCTCAAGTTTCATGGGCGGGAACATGCTGTCGTGGTAATGCGCCCAGTGGCCGGAGCGAATATAGAGATCGACCTTGGCGAGGTCGGGCGTGTAGACGTGCTCGTACCCATTGCGGCGCTCGAGGTCGAGGATGTACTCCTCGAGCAGCCTGCGGATGGTGGCGCCCTTGGGGAGCCAGAGCGGCAAGCCTGCGCCTACTTCGTCGCTGACGGTAAAAAGTTCGAGCTCCCTGCCGAGCCGGCGGTGATCGCGGCGCTTGGCGTCCTCCAGCCGCTCCAGATAGTCATCGAGATCTTTCTTTGAGAAAAACGCGGTGCCGTAAATGCGCTGCAACTGCGGATTCTTCTCATTTCCCAGCCAATAGGCGCCGGAAATGCTCATCACCTTGGAGGCGCGGACGCGGCCGGTGGATGGAACGTGCGGGCCCCGGCAGAAATCGAGGAATTTTCCGTTGCGATAGAAGCTCACCTGGTCACCAGGCGCGGTGAATTTGGTGACGAAGTGGGTCTTCATGAAGTCGCCGTCGCGCTCGAAGGCTTCCAGGCTTTTGTCTCTTGGTGCGAATTCGTGGGTGAACGGATCGTCGCGCGCGATGACTTCAGCCATTCTGGCTTCGATGGCTGCCAGGTCTTCGGGCGTGAAGGGCTTTTCCCGGTAGAAGTCATAGAAGAAGCCGGAGTCTGTCGCGGGGCCATGGCCGAGCTTGGTCTCAGGGAAAAGCTCGAGAACCGCTGTGGCCAGTACGTGCGCAGCAGAGTGACGAAGCACCTTGAGCGCTTCGGGATCCTTCTCGGTGACGAGTTCGAGGCGGACGTCGCCGGTGAGCGGCGCAGCGAGATCGACGAGGCGCTGGGCAGCGGCGTCTTCGGCGCTGTACATGGCGGCTTCAGACGGTTCGTCGCTCGACTGGCCTTCCCCCGCCGCTTTAGAGGCAGCGGCTGCGGCGAGTGGCGTGACGCGGGCGACGATGGAGGCTCCGGCGAGACGCGGAGAAATCGAGCTGGCAATCTCGAGAGGAGTTGTGCCGGAAGGGACTTCGCGAACAGACCCGTCGGGCAGATGAACGGCGATCTTCTTCGTGCTCATGTGCGTGTGGAGACCCTGTGAAGGCCGCGGAATGAAGAAGAAAGTGCGGCCAACATTTGAGGATAGAGGTTGAGCGGGTGCGAAGTCGAGAGAAGAGGCCGGGGTTGGCAGAGTTTGCCTGGTTAGCAGAGTTCGAAAAAGAGGCCTGGCATAAGTGGGAAATTGAGATTGCCGAGGGCGCAAAGGACGGGTGAAGGACGGCTGAGAGCGGCCCAGGGGGGCGGTTGGGTGGGCGACTACGCGGATGATGGTGTGGCGGCGAAAAGGCTAATAAACGGCAGAGATGGCTGGAGAAAAACACAAAAGAGCTGATCGCTCCTGCGGTGCAGGAGCGCCCAGCCCTTTTGCGATGCTACTCGATTCTGCCGGAAACCGGCCGATCCGATTTAGAGAGGCTGTACGTCGGCAGCCTGCCAGCCCTTGGGTCCCTTTACGACGTTAAACTGCACGGCTTGACCCTCTTGCAAACTCTTGAATCCACTGGTGTTGATTGCGGAGTAATGCACGAAGACGTCTTCGCCGTTCTGGCGCGAAATAAAGCCGAAGCCTTTCGCGTCATTGAACCACTTCACGGTACCTTGTTCCATACTGGTGCGTTTTTCCTGGTTTTGAATTGCGCTGGATGAATCGGAGCGAACACTGGCAGAATCTTGCTTAGTTCGGCGTTTCAGGGAAGGTCTTGCGTGTCCCTAAAACGCTAGGGGCGAGTACTGCTCACGCCCGGTTCGTTTCTAACGCTGGTTTAAGTGTACCATTTACGTCAATAAAAACCTCGAAGAAATTGGTGTGCCCGGCATTACCCTGGAGTACCTTGTCCTGAAGCCGCTGAAAGCAATGGATTTAGTGGCGCGTGCCAGCCTGTGATAAGGTGGATGGTCGCTATGCCGCACGATCCGGTTCCCGAAATGCTGAAACGCGCCACAGAGGCGCTTGAAGCGGAATTCGGCGCTCTGCCCGCCTATAGAACCGATCCCGACCCAGGCATAGAAGCTGCGGAGCGGGTGCTTGAGGAGACGGCCCGACGGCTGGGCGACAACTATCCCTACTTTCATCCTCTTTATGCCGGGCAGATGCTGAAGCCGCCACACCCCGTGGCGCGGGCGGCGTATGCACTGGCGATGAAGATCAATCCCAACAACCACGCGCTGGACGGCGGGCGTGCAAGCTCGGCGATGGAAGTGGAGGCGGTGCGCGAGATCGCCGGGATGTTCGGATGGAAGGAGTTCCTGGGACACCTGACTTCGAGCGGGACGTTTGCCAACCTGGAAGCGCTGTGGATGGCGGGACAGCTGGCGCCGGGGCGGCGCATTGTGGGTTCGGAGCAGGCGCATTACACGCATCAGCGGATCAGCGGCGTGTTGAAGCTGGATTACGCAAGCGTAGCGGCGGATCCACGCGGGCGGATGGACGTGGAGGCGTTGGAGGGCGAGCTGCGGAAAGGCGATGTGGGCATGATCGTTGCAACCCTGGGCACGACGGCGCTGGGTGGGGTAGATCCGCTGGAGGAGATTCTGACGCTGGCCAAAAAATATGGTTGCCGGGCGCATGTGGATGCGGCGTACGGAGGGTACTTCGGACTGATTGCCGACGAGCTGGAGGAGCCGGCGCGGCGAGCATTTGCGGCAATAGACCAGGCGGATTCCATCGTGATTGACCCGCACAAGCATGGATTGCAGCCGTATGGATGCGGATGTGTGTTGTTTCGCGATGCGGCAGTGGGCAGGTTCTACAAGCACGATTCGCCCTACACATACTTCACGTCGAAAGAGCTTCATTTAGGTGAGATCAGCCTGGAGTGCTCGCGCGCGGGAGCGGCAGCGGTGGCTCTATGGGCGACGCAGAGACTGTTGCCGCTGGTGAGGGGCGGGGAGTTTGCGCAGGGGTTGTCGAAGGGGCGAAGAGCGGCGCTGGAGCTGCACCGGCGGATCAAGCTAGATGGAAGGTTTGTTGGCTTGGGCGGCGGGGCTCCCGGGTCCCCAAGTGCGAGGAACCCGGGGCACCCGCACCCACATTTACCGGAACACGACATCGTGGTATGGGCGCTCCGCGGAAACACGCACGAAGAGGCTTCGGAGCGCGCGAAGAGAGCTTTTGACGCGTGTGCGGCGCGGGGTTTGCATCTGGCTTTAGTACAATTGCCGGGGTCGTGGTTTGGGATGGACGGAGGCGTGGTTACGTGCCTGCGCTCTGTGCTGATGAAACCGGAGCACGAGGCGTGGATGGGCGCCATCTGGGAGCGGTTGAGCGCGGCGTGCGAGGAAGTTTGCGGAGCGTGAGAGCAGGCAACGGCGGTGGTAAAAAGTGTGGCAGAAAGAAAACGTTCTCAATTTCGCCCCGTGAGGGGCGCCAGGCGCAGGTGAGCGAGCCCGGTTGGCCGTCGGGTGAGGCGCTTTGAAATGCGATGAGGGTTTGAATTCAAGCAGAGGTTAGGGACATGCACGATGCAAAGATCTTCAAGAATATGCACCGGGAGCGGTTTCATGCGGAGCCGGCTATTTTTGCAGGGCCGGGGCGCGTAAACCTGATTGGCGAGCACACGGACTACGCGGAGGGGTTTGTGATGCCGGCAGCGATCAACTTTGCCACCCTGGCGGGGATTTCGCCGCGGAAGGACGGGAAGATCGCGATTTACTCGGAGAATCAGGGCGAGGAGAGGGTTTTTGAGGGCGCGCAGACGGCGCGGAGCAAGCACTGGACCGACTACCCGATGGGCGTAGCGGCGATCCTTGCCGGCGAAGGGCACAAGTTCCCGGGATTCAGCCTGAGCATCTGGAGCGATGTGCCGCTGGCGTCGGGGCTTTCAAGCTCGGCGGCATTGGAGGTGGCGACGGCTTTGGCGGTGTTGTCGCTGGTGGGGGCTAGCTATCCGGGGCCCGTGCTGGCGCGCCTGTGCCAGCGAGCGGAGAACGAATTTGTCGGCGCGAATTGCGGGATCATGGACCAGTTCATCAGCCTGAATGCCAGGGAAGATCACGCATTGCTGCTGGATTGCCGCGATTTGAGTTACAAGCTGGCGCCGATTCCCGATCACGTGGCGCTGGTGATTGCGAATACGATGGTGAAGCACTCGGTGGCAGGTGGGGATTATCCCACGCGGCGGCGAGAATCGGAGGCGGCGTGCGCGGTGATCGCGAGCCATCGGCCGGGAGTAAAGTTCCTGCGCGATTGCACACTCGAGGACCTGGCGAAGTGGGGCAAGGAGATGGAGCCCAAGAGCTATCTACGGGCCAAGCACGTGATCAGCGAAAACCTGCGTACGGTGGCAGCGTGCGATGCTCTGCTGAAGGGCAACATGAGGGAGCTGGGACGGCTGATGGCCGAGGCGCACACCAGCTACAGCAGGGACTTTGAGGGCAGCTGCGTGGAGGCTGATGCCATGGTGGCGCTGGCGCAGGATTTGCCGGGACTGATCGGCGCGCGGCTGACGGGTGGCGGGTTTGGCGGCTGCACAATCAACCTGGTGGAGCAGAGCGAGGCGGCCGCGTTTGCCGAGGCGCTGGGCGCGCGATACACCGAACAGATCGGGATCGTTCCCCAGATCCACGTTTGCCATGCATCGGGGGGAGCGCACCGGGTGGAATAGAGCAGCAAGACAGCAAGTCGGCGCGATTAGCGGAACAAGGGAGATTCATGGGCGGAAGGCTATCCCAACAGGTGAAGCGATTTATCATTCAGTGAAAGGCTGTGGAAATTCTTCCCCGTACGGCGCGTGGAATCGTAAATTCCTGACCCAAAAGAACCATTCTCGCAACCAGTCACGGAGCATTGTAAGGACGAGGTTCCTTGCTAAACTTGAGGGATGTTTGCCCCGATGAGATGAAGAGATAGCGTAAGGCAGCCCGCGGAGGGCGCAGCGAAGAGGCAACCGCTGGCCGGGTGAGCACGTCGCAATAAGAAGCCATTATGGTTGAACTTACACATCCGAAGACCTTCCCCTACGAGACCGTTCCCAGCACAGGCCAAGTGGCGTATTTCTCGATGGAGATCGCGATTCAGCCATCGATGCCGACCTATTCGGGTGGGCTCGGCGTGCTTGCCGGGGACACATTGCGCTCGGCAGCGGATATGGGTCTGCCGCTGGTGGCGTTCACGCTGCTGCATCGCAAAGGATATTTTCAGCAACATTTGAGCCCGGCAGGCATGCAAAGCGAGGAAGTACAGCCGTGGAACCCGGCGGATTTCTGCACCGAAGAAATGGCACGGGCGACGGTTGCGGTGGAAGGCCGGACGGTAACGGTGCGGGCGTGGCGCTATGACCTGGAAGGCCGCTTTGGACACGTGGTGCCGATTTTTCTTTTGGACACCGACCTTGAGGGGAATTCCGGCTGGGACCGGGGGTTGACGGATCACCTATACGGCGGGGATACGAACTACCGGCTGGAGCAGGAGATTGTGTTGGGGATGGGCGGCGTGCGCATGGCCAACGCGCTGGGCCTGCAGGTGAACGTTTACCACATGAATGAGGGGCACGCGGCGCTGCTGACCCTGGCCCTGCTGGAAAGCCAGATGGGGGGCGGGCCGCCGGGTGCGGTGACGGACGCGGATGTGGAGGCGGTGCAGCGCAAATGCGTATTTACCACGCACACGCCGGTTCCCGCGGGTCATGACCGCTTCTCGACGGAGCAGGCGATCAGGATTCTGGGCGGAGACAGGACGGCACGGCTGGAGAAGCAGGGTTGTTTCCGCGACGGACTGCTGAACATGACGCTGCTGGCGCTGAGGTTTTCGCGCTATGCCAATGCCGTTTCGATGCAGCATGGCAAAGTGTCGCGGCTGATGTTCCCGGATGCCACGATTCATACCATCACCAACGGAGTGCACGCGCCGACATGGATCAGTGAGCCAATGCAGCAGTTGCTCGATGAGCGGATACCCGAGTGGAGGCGCGATCATCTGTACCTGCGCAGCGCGATCGAAATTCCCGAGTCGCCGATGCTGGCGGCGCATGCACGCGCCAAGGAGGAGCTGCTGGCCGAAGTGGGATCCCGGACGGGGCTGGTGCTGAATCCAAAGGTGCTGACGCTGGGCTTTGCGCGGAGGGCGGCGACCTACAAGCGCGCCAATCTGCTGCTGACCGATGCAGAGCGGCTGAAGGCGATCGCTGCCAAGGCGGGGGGGTTGCAGATTCTGTACGCAGGCAAGGCGCATCCACAGGACGAGCCCGGTAAGGGGCTGATCCGGCAAGTGGTAGAGGAAGCGGCCAAGCTTTCGGAAAACGAATTGCGGATTGTTTACCTGGAGAACTACGACTGGGATTTGGGAGCGCGGCTGACGGCGGGGGTGGATGTCTGGGTGAACACGCCGCGGCGACCCTACGAGGCCTCGGGGACGAGCGGGATGAAGGCTGCGATGAACGGTGTGCCCAGCCTGTCGATTCTTGACGGGTGGTGGATCGAAGGGTGCATCGAAGGCGTGACGGGATGGGCGATTGAAGATGGAGAAAACGACACTGACGAGGCGAACTCCCTCTACGACAAGCTGGAGACTGAGGTGATTCCGCTGTACCGCGATGACCAGGAAAAGTGGGCGCGATTGATGCGGACCACGCTGGCGTTCAACGGCTCGTATTTCAATACCAACCGCATGGTGAAGCAATACACGCGCAACGCGTACTATCCGCAGCGGCTTGCGGAAATGGCGAAAGTGCAAGAAGAGGCCTACGCGGATTGAGAAAGACAGGGAGCAGGGAATAGGGATCAGGGAGTAGTTAAATCATCACCATGGCAAAGATTTGCTGACGCGCGCTGCGATAGTGGCATAGGGGATTGGCGCGCCGGCGAGTCGGTACAGCCTATAATTTTCCTGTTGTGAACCTTCGAAATGCAGCGCGGATGCAAGCGGCGCGAAGAATGGCTGTGTTTGCGGCCGTAATGGGCGCTTGTCTTGTGATTTCAGGGAGTTGTGCGCGCGGGCAGGACGGAACCCAGGTTACGGCCGCGAGCGGCTCGGAGGGTGCGGCCCCGGGCAGCGCTAAAGTGCTCCTGGTGCTGCCGTTTGATAACCGCACGGGGCAGCCGAGCCTGGAGTGGATTCGCGAAGCAGCGGCGGAAATCCTGAGCACGCGGTTCAGCTCAGCGGGATTCCAGCCGACGAGCCGTGCAGACCGGATGTACGCTCTGGATCACCTGGGATTACCGCAGGGCTTCCAGCCTTCGCGGGCGAGCGCGCTGAAGCTGGCGCAGACGCTGGATGCCGATTCGATTGTCGTGGGCAGCTACTCGACGGACGGAACCGGCATTATCGCCGAGGCCTCGCTGGTGGACGTGCCGAATCTTCGCATGTCGGAGCCCGTGAGCATCCGCGGCGAGATGAGCGATCTGATGGGTGTCTTCAGCTCCCTGGCATGGCGGTTGACGCGGGAGCTCGATCCCACATTCAACGTAGCCGAGGAGACTTTTGCCGCCGCGGGAAGAGAGATCAGGCTGGACGCATTCGAGCAGTACATTCGCGGCATCACGGAACCGGACCAGGCCGAGCGGCTGCGGCACTTGCAGCAGGCGGTAAAGTTGAGCCCCGGTTTCAGCCCCGCGTGGATGGCGCTGGGCCGCGAAGAATATAACGGGCAGCAATATCCCGAGGCGGCCGCGGCCTTCGCCAAAGTGGATCGCAATGGCGCCGACGGCCTTGAGGCCGGATACTACCGTGGGCTCTCGCTGCTGTTTCAAGGCAATTACACGCCGGCGGCGCAGGCCTTTGCCGACGTGGCGCGTGTGCTGCCGCTGGCGGAAGTGGTGAACAACCAGGGCGTGGCCGTGAGCCGGCAGGGAAAGGACGGCAC
>JASHQH010000083.1 GCA_030037635.1 Acidobacteriaceae bacterium | reverse complement strand
ACCTTGGCCACAACCACCGCACCTTCTTCGCCGGCGTTTTCGACGATCTGGCGCAGCGGCTCCTCCAGCGCTCGCAACACAATCTGCGCGCCGATCTTCTCATCGCCCTGGAGCGTTTCGATCAGCTTCTGAACCGCAGGCATGCTGCGCACCAGCGAGACGCCGCCGCCGGGAACGATGCCCTCTTCAACAGCCGCGCGCGTGGCATGCAGCGCATCCTCAACGCGAGCCTTCTTCTCCTTCAGCTCGGTCTCGGTGGCCGCGCCCACCTTGATGATGGCCACGCCGCCCACCAGCTTTGCCAGCCGCTCCTGCAGCTTTTCCTTGTCGTAGTCGCTGGTGGTCTTTTCGATCTGCGAGCGGATCTCCTTCACGCGGCCCTCGATGTCGCTGGCCTTGCCGGCTCCGTCCACGATCGTGGTGTTGTCCTTGTCAATGGTCACGCGCTTGGCTTTGCCCAGGTCCTCAAGCTTCACGCCTTCCAGCTTGATGCCCAGGTCCTCGGTGATGGCCTTGCCGCCGGTCAGAATGGCGATGTCGCCCAGAATGGCCTTGCGCCGATCGCCGAATCCCGGAGCCTTCACGGCGGCCACGTTCAGCGTGCCGCGCAGCTTGTTCACCACCAGCGTGGCCAGCGCCTCGCCTTCAACATCCTCGGCAATAATCAGCAATGGCTTGCCGCCGCGCGCCACCTGCTCCAGCAGAGGAAGCAGGTCTTTCATGGCGCTGATCTTCTTCTCGTAGATCAGGATGTACGGATCGTCCAGAACCGCTTCAAGCCGCTCCGCGTCGGTGACAAAGTACGGGCTCAGGTAGCCGCGGTCGAACTGCATGCCGTCTACGGTCTCGAGGCCGGTATGCATGGTCTTCGACTCTTCGATGGTGATCACGCCGTCCTTGCCGACCACCTTGACGGCCTCGGCAATAATGGCGCCGATCTCTTCATCACCGTTGGCCGAAATCGTGCCCACCTGGGCAACCGATCCCTCGTTCACCGGCTTCGACAGCTTGCCCAGCGCGCCGTCTTGCTGCCACTTTCCATCCTTGTCGCGCGAGCCGATCACGGCCGTCACGGCCTTCTCGATGCCGCGCTTCAGCGCCGTCGGGTTCGCACCCGCAGCCACTGTCTTCACGCCTTCGCGGAAGATCGACTGCGCCAGAACCGTGGCCGTGGTCGTTCCGTCGCCGGCCACGTCGCTGGTCTTGGAGGCAACCTCACGCACCAGTTGCGCGCCTACGTTTTCCAGCGGGTCCTTCAGGTCAATCTCTTTTGCCACCGTCACGCCGTCCTTGGTGATGGTGGGCGATCCAAATTTCTTCTCGATCACAACGTTGCGCCCCTTGGGGCCCAGCGTCGCCTTCACCGCGTCTGCCAGCGTGTTCACGCCGCGCAGAATCGCCTGCCGGGATTCCTCACCGTGCAAAATTTGCTTTGCCATGTCTCCAAACTCTCCTCATTCGGTTTCCAAAAAATCTTGCCTGTTCAACAAACTCGCCGCCAACCTGCTAACTCGCGAACACGCGCACAGGGCGGCGAACTCGCCAAGTTGTTACTTCTTCAAAATTCCCAGAACTTCTTCCTCGCGCATGATCAGATACTCTTCGCCGTCGATCTTGATCTCGGTGCCGGAGTATTTGCCGAAGAGCACACGGTCCCCCGCCTTCACGTCCAACGGGAACACCTTGCCTTCTTCGTTCGATTTGCCCTTGCCCACGGAGATCACCTCGCCCTCCTGGGGTTTTTCTTTCGCGCTGTCGGGAATGATGATCCCTCCGCGCACCGTTTCCGTCTCTTCAACCCGCCGCACCAGAATGCGGTCGTGCAGCGGAGTGAACTTGGTTGACACAGATGCTGCTGTCGCCATTGCTTCGCTTCTCCTTCCCGCGCTCGCCAGACGCAGCCGGCTTGCGGGTTTTCAGTGGTATTGAGAAATGAAAAACTGTTCGAGTGATTGCACCCACCAGAAGGGCGGTGCCACTGAGCGCTGTCCTTGCCTGACTGCTAGCACTCTCGCTTTCCAATTGCTAACGATAGGCAATGAAAGGCGCTTTGTCAAGGGGCTTTTCGTTAAAATTTGAGTGAATTTAACTCATATTTTATCTACTTGAATCGGAAGATTTTACCTCCACCCCCTTTGGGCGGCCGCGACAGCCGGATTAACGACGTGGGGGTAGCGCCACCGGGGAGCAACGATGCGGTAAGAACTCAAGAACGCACATCATTTTCGAAAACGCCGTAGAATACTCCTCATGCGGCACCGTTCACCTTCTCGTTTTTGCTCTCTTGTCATCATCCTTACCCTTTCGTCGTTCCCTTTCCTGCTCCGCGCCCAGGACGACAGCTCCAGCCATGGCCGCAAATACAAGGCCCCGCCGCCGTCCGCGCACATTGAGGTCACAGTCCTGAAAGACTTCAACAGCAAGCCCATCGATCAGGCTCACGTCATCTTCCATCCCATCGAGGGCGACAAAGACAAGGGAGCCCTGGAGGTGAAGACCAACGAGGATGGCAAGGCCATCATCGACGTTATTCCCGTCGGCGACACCGTCACGTTGCAGGTGATTGCCAACGGCTACCAGACCTACGGGCAGAACTACAAAATCGACAAGTCGGAGATGTCGATGGAGATTCGCCTCAAACGGCCCGTCCCCCAATACTCGACTTACAAAAACTCCAATAGCGCTTCCAACTCGGGCAGCGGCTCCGGCTCAAGCAATAGCTCCAGCTCTGGAAATAGTTCCGGATCTTCCGGCCAGTCGGGCTCACCGTCCAACTCAAATCAATCGCAGCCGGCGCCGAAGTAGCCCGGCCTGCCGATTCGATGGACTCGCTAACTCGCTTACTTCCCCACCAGCCTCCGCCAGAATCCCCGCGCGCCGCCTTCCGCCGTCGGCTCGTCTCCCTCCGCTGCGTCCTTTGCCTTACGCCCGGCTCTCGCCTTCTCCGCTGCTAACCGCTCACCGAACCGAAGAGGCACATTTGCCCACAAACCCTGTGCATCGGGCTGCGCCGGCCACGGCGGGCCATTCACCGCCGCCTGGGGATTGGTCACAAACAGCCGCCGTGCCGTCTCCTCGCCCGCACGGTTCACCACGTACTCATACGCTTGCTTCAAATGCGGAGGGCGCCACTCTGGATGGTGCGCATCCGTGGCCAGAAAATGAATCCAGTTGCGATCGAGCAGCTCGTTGGCCAGCGCCTCTGACGCCTTCCCAAATCGCCCATACAGCGACGCCGCCGTTACCTGCACCAGGCACCCCGCCCTCATCCACTCCCCGATCATCTCCGGCTGGCGCAGCACCGCCGGATACCGCTCCGGATGCGTCACGATCAGCGTGTACCCTGCAGACTGCAACCGGAAAAGCGCCTCCGCCATGCTCGGCGGAATCACGTACGACGGAAACTCGATGAGCAAATACCCCTTGCCGTCGATCGAAAAACGCAGCGGATGCGCCACGGCATCCAAGATGTTCTCCGCCGTCAGGTGGAAGTCGCATCCCAGGCTCAGCTCCACCGCGCCGCGCAGACGCTCTTGCAACTCCTTGAACCGCTCTTCGACGCGCTTCGTCTGGTAGGGAAACTCGTCGCTGGCGTGCGGCGTACAAACGATCCGCGTCACGCCCTCGCTTGCCGCCTCCTCCGCCATCTTGAGCGATGTCTCCAGGTCTGGTGACCCGTCGTCCACCCCGTAGATCAAATGATGATGAATATCGATCATGAATTCAGCTTCCAGCAGCTAGCTACCAGCCTCCAGCCCCCTCTTGCAAAACGAAAACTGCTTGCTCTCCCACGCAAAAGCTGGAAGCTAGGAGCTGGAAGCCAGCATCTGCCTTTCGATCATCGAAGCGAAAATCCCCCAGCCGTCTGCCGACCCCAGCAGCGCTTCGCTCGAGCGGTCCGGATGCGGCATCATTCCCAATACGTTCCGCCCCTCATTCAGAATCCCCGCAACATTCCCCAGCGACCCGTTGGGATTCGCCTCTCGTGTCACCTCGCCCGCCGCCGTCACGTACCGGAATGCAATCCGGTCTTCGCGCTCGAGGCGCGCCATGTCGTCCGGCTCGCAAAAATAATTTCCCTCCATGTGACCGATCGGAATCTCGAGCACCGCTCCCTTCTTCAATTCGCTGGTGAACGGGCTCTGGGCCGTTTCCACTCGCACATGCACCTGCTTGCAGATGTATTTCAGTCCCGCATTCCGCATCAGCGCGCCTGGCAGCAATCCCGCCTCCGTCAAAATCTGGAACCCGTTGCAGATTCCCAGCACCAGCCCTCCGCCGCCCGCAAATCGCTTCACCGCCTGCATCACGGGCGAAAATCGCGCAATGGCTCCCGTCCGCAGGTAGTCGCCATAGGCAAATCCACCCGGGATCAGCACCGCATCCGCGCCGTGCAGATCCTCGCTTTCATGCCACAAAAACTCCACAGGCTGCCGCGCAATCTCCGCAATCACGTTATATGTGTCGTGATCGCAATTCGAGCCGGGAAATACCACCACGCCGAACTTCATGCCTCCAGCCTATCAGCAAGGGCAACGGGATTAGCGGCGTCAGCGGGGTTAGCGGCGTTGGCGGAGTTGGTGCGGTTCCTCGCGGCTGAAGCTCGCGCACATCTGTGCGGCCAGCTCCAGTTCCGACTCCGCCAACTCTGTTTTCGTTGGCGTATGCTAACCTAGCCTCATTCAATCCCCCCTGAGCCGCTCCGGAGGTCTCGGTGAGGAAATTCCCTTTACCAATATTGGTTTCGCTGCCGGTTGCAAGTGGCTTGGTACTGCCTGCGCTTGCGCAAAAGCCCGCGCCTCAGCAGCCAGTTACCGTGGTCGTCGACAACGCCAACTCCCAGCCGCCGCAGCCAGTCAAAGCGGCCAGTGTCTCCGTGATGTTCCAGGACGTTACCGATGCGCGCGGAGTCACCAACTCCAACGGCCAGGTGCTGCTGCAGGTTTCGCCCGGCGCCGGCCAGCAAAGCAATCTTCGCGTCCAAATCTCCGGTGCAGGCGATCTGGTGATCTATCAGCCTCCTGAAGGAGACCTCTCTTCCCTGCCGCCCACTGTCAATGTCAGCCTGCTTCCCAAGGGCTCCCCGGCGCTGCTTGCGCCCGCGCAGATTCAGGCCATGCTGCACCGCATGTCGCTTGAAGTCGCCAGTCTCGAAAAGCAAAACACCGCCATGCAAACGCAGTTAAACGCGGGGCAGCAATCAAAGCCCGATCTCGGCGGCGCCATTGCCGATTGGGCCCAGGCCAACGGCTTCTCCGCCGCGCAGGTCGACGGCCAGGTGCAGCAATGGGCCGAAAACATTCAGAAGCAATCGGCCCCGGCCACCGACGAACAGAAGGCGCTGGCCCAACTCGCGCTTAAAAACTTTGGCGCTGCTGCGCAGTTGTTCGGCCAAGCCAGCAATGCCCAGCTTCAGGGTGTGAACGCCGTCGATTCGCAGATGCAAGCCCTTGCCGCGCAGGTCAAGGCTCTGCAGGCGGCGCAACAGGCGCTTGCCGCCCAGCAGGTCGGCCAGCTCCGCCCCTTCCTGCAATCGAGCGAACAGGAGGCCGTCTCTTACCAGCTCAATCTGCAGTACCACCAGGCCACACAAGCCCTTGAAACCGCCGAAGCCAAGCTGCAGGCCGAATACAAAACCTTCCCCGATCCCGGCATCCAGTCGCTTTGGCTTCAATCTGTCGCCGACATTGCCACCGCACATTGGATGGAGGGCCAGGTCACCTCCGCCGATCAGAGCATCCCCGAGCTGGCTCAAGCGGCGAGTGAATTCCAAACCCTCGCCGGCCAATACGCAGCCCTTGGCGAACCTCAATTCGCGGCGGAGGCCCAGTGCAATTATGCCGTCGTCCTGCTGTCGGAGGGCGTGCGCGTCAGCGGTGATCAGGCCATGTCCATGCTCGACCAGGCCAGGCAGGCTTATACGAGTGCGCTGGCTGCCTACTCCAAGGCCGATACGCCCGATGACTGGGCCCTGACCGAAAACAACCTCGCGGTGGTGCTTCTTCAACAGAGCTCGCGCGTCACCGGCGATCAGGCCCTGCCTTTGCTCGATCAGGCCGACCAAGCCATCCAGAACGCTCTTGAGATACGCACCAAAACCGCCAAGCCCGCCGATTGGGCCTTGTCGCAAGTCGTCCTTGGCAACATATTGCTCAATGAGGGCGAGCGCACCGATGTGGCCAAGGCAGTGCCGGTGCTTCAGCAGGCCATTCAGGCATTGCAGAATGCGCTCACGGTCTTTACCCGGACCGATCGTCCCCTGGAATGGTCCGAAACCCAGATTTTTCTCGGGTCGGCGTTCAACAACCTGGGCCTGCGCTCCAGCAAGGACCAGGTCATGGGATTCTCCAACCAGGCGGTGCAGGCTTACCAGCAGGCTCTTCAAGTGCTGACTCAAGCCAACTCGCCCCAGGAGTGGGCTCAGACCAAGCTCAGCCTCGCCACAACCCTCATCACTGAAAGCTATGTATCTGCCGACAAGGCAACCGCTTTGCTCGATGAGGCTGTGCGGGACCTCGGTGATGCAGGCCAGGTCTTCACATCAAGCAGCAAGCTGGCCCAGCCTTGGGCCAGTTCTCAGGTTCTGCTTGGCAACGCGTTGTACTTTGAGTCGATGAACGCAAAAAGCGACAACGCCAAAGCCAGCGCCTTGCTTCAACAGGCCGAGCAGGCCTTCCGCAATGCGCTTCAGGTCTACACGCCCGGCGGCAATCTTGAGCAACTTTGGGCCATCACACAAATGAGCCTCGGCTACACATTGACCGGCGAGGCGGAACGCACAGACGGCGACAAGTCAGCGGCGTTGCTCGATCAAGCCATTCAGGGATTCCAGGCCGTCCTACAGGTCTTCACCCGGAACGATCCCCAGCAGTGGGCCGGCCCGCAATTGGGCCTCGCAGTTGCCTTCATGCTCCAGGCAGAACACGCCTCGGCAGACAAGGCGAAACCCCTATTTGACCAGTCGGCTCAGGCATATCAAAACGCGCTCCAGATCTACACTCAAGCGGATATGCCGCAATTCTGGGCCCCGGCCGAGCTGGGCGTTGTCACGCTCGACCTGGTGAGCGGCAATTTTTCTCAGTGCCTGCAACTGGTGGCAACTCTCGCCGATGACTCGCTCACCACTTACCAAGCGTTTATTCGCGACGCATTGAAACTGACGTGTGAATGGGGCGCACAGGACAAACCTTCCGCCTTGGCCACGGCGAAAATGCTCCTCGCCCGGCCCTTCCCTTCGCAATTCACTCTCACCGACGTGCTTCCCGCCACCTACTATTTTGCGCATTCGCCCGTTTTCGCAGCCGGCCGCACTTCCTGGGTCGACCTTGCCAATGCCATCGAGAGCGACTCCAGCTCCGGCGTAAACACCGCCCTCCAGCAGCTTCTGCCAGTCTTCCAACAATAGAAAGGCGAGTCTGCCGTCCATGCTGGCGGGTGCCCGAGCGCCCCGTCCAAGCTCTGCTTGGGCGGGTTATGCGAACCTGCCGGGCGCCCCCGCCTCGCCGGGTGTTTGTCTTTCCGGCCAGGGTAGGACGCAAAAACCATCCTCGCCTCCGAACTCAGCTAACTCCGCTCTTCTTCCCCTGTGCTACCCTACAGGCCAACCCTTCTTTCATTCGCATTCTTTCTTTCCCCGGAGTTCGCGATGAAGAAAAGCTCAAGGCGGGTAATCCTTTTTCTTCTACTCGGCTCGAGCGTCGGCGCGCGGTGGGCGCTTGCGCAGAAGCCTGCGCCCCAACAACAAGTCACCGTCGTCGTCGTCAACGCAATGCCCCAGCCGCCGCAGCCGGTCAAGTCCGTCAGCGTCTCCGTCATGTCTCAAAACGTGACGGCGGCGCGCGGCGTCACCAATTCCCAGGGCCAGGCACTGCTCCAGATCTCTTCCGTCTCTGCGCAGGCGGGCGATCTGCACCTGGTCATCACTGGTGCAGGCGATCTCCTCATCTATCAGCCCGCAGGCGGCGAGTTACCGGGCATCGCCGCGACCATCCCCGTCAGCCTGCTACCCAAAGGCTCGCTGTTGCTTATCGATGGGCCGGGGCAGATTGAGGCCATGCTGCACCGCGAGTCCCTTGAGATCGCGAGCCTGCAAAAACAAGTCGCCTCCCAGCAGCCTGGTGCTTCCGTGCAGAGTCAGAAGCCGGACCTTGGCGCTGCCATCGCCGAATGGGCGCTGGCCCACGGCTTTTCAGCCGCCGAGGTCGATCAGCAGGCCCAGCAATGGGCCGAGGGAATTCAGGAGCATGCGGACTCGGCGACCCCTGAGCAAAAAGCACTTGCCGAGCTTGCCCTCAAGCACTACGACACCGCCGCACAATTATTCAACCAGGCCGGCGATGCCGACAAGCAGCAACTCAGCGCTGAAGACAAGCAGGAGCAGGCAGCCGCAGCACAGGCCAAGGCTCTCCAGGCCTACGACCAGGCGTTGCTCGACAAAGCGCGCGCTTCGCTGCTTCAACTGCTCGACCATGCCCAGCAAGCCGCCGGTGCTGACCAGCTCAACCTGAAATACCACCAGGCCACGCAAACACTCGAAGGCGCCGAAAACACCGCTCAGGACGAATACAAAAAGCACCCCGACGACAAAGGCTTCCACGAACTCTGGCTACGGGCTTTGCGCGCATCGGCGAATGCACGCGAATCTGAGGGCGAAGTTTCGCCGGCGAACCAGAGCCTTCCATTCCTGGCTCAATCCGTTGCCGACGACGAGCTGCTTGCGCACGAATACGGCGCCTCAGGCGACCGAGCAGCGACCGCAACAGCCCGAAATGACCTTGGCGTTGCGCTCACCGAGGAAGGTTTGCGCGCCGGCAATAAGGATTCCCCCGCCCTGTTCGATCGTGCGATTCAGGAATTCCAGAGTGCGCTCAACCTGCAAACCAAAGCGGACCTGCCCCTTCTATGGGCGACGACGCAAAGGAATCTTGCCGATGCATTGAAGGACGAGGGCGAGAGAGTTACAGGAGATAAGGCCGCGGCGCTTCTCAATCAGGCCGTTGAGTCGTACCGCAACGCGCTTGAGGTCTACGACAAAAGCGAAACGCCCCGTGATTGGGCGATTACTCAGAACAACCTGGGCAATGCGCTCCATGAAGAGGGAGAGCGCGCCGGCGGCAACAATGTTCTTGCCTTGCTGAATCAGTCCGTGGAGGCTTTCCAAAGCGCACTTGAGATCTACAGCAAAGGGAATGATCCGCGGCTGCGTGCCGGAACTGAGGCGAATCTGGGCAACGTGCTCATCGAAGAGGGGTCGCGAACCAGCGGGGAAAAAGGCATAGCCCAGATCGATCAGGCGATACAAGCCTACCGCAGCGCGCTCCAGGTTTTCACCAGGGCTGACCTGCCCCAGGAATGGGCCCGGACGCAAGCCGGTCTGGGTAGCGCACTTTTTGCGCAAGGAAGGCGCGCCAGTGCGGATAAAGCAGGCGCGTTGTTCGATCAGGCCGCGCAGGCCTTCCGTAGCGCGCTGGAGGTTCGCACCCGGGCCGATCTTCCCCAGGACTGGGCACAGACGCAATCGGATCTGGGCGCTGTGCTCTTCATGCAGGGAGAGGGCGCCAGCGGCGACCAGGCCATCTCCCTGTTCAATCAAGCAGTGCAAGCCTACCGAAGTGCGCTTGAGGTCCGCACCAAGGCGAACCTGCCGCAACAGTGGGCTATGACGCAGAGTAATCTCGGCCTTGTGCTGAGCGACGAGGCACAGTACGCCGCTGGAGATGCAGCCGTCGCGCTGTTCGACCAGGCGGCGCAGGCTTTTTCGAACTCGCTTGAGATCTTTACCAGGACCGGCCTGCCGCAGTCATGGGCCGCGGCGCAGCAGAACCTGGGTCTGGCGCTCGAGAGCGAGGCAGCGCACGCGACCGGAGATAAGGCCACTGCCTTGTTCGGCCGGGCAATCGAAGCTTTCCAGCACGCTCTTGAAGTCCGCACGAAAACCAACCTGCCCCAGGACTGGGCAGCGACCGAGGTAGGCCTCGGCAATACGTTGATGACGGAGGGGGAAATCACCGGCGGCGAAAAAGCTGCACCGCTGCTCAACGAGGCAATTCAGGACTACGAAGACGCCCTGGAGATTTACACGAAAGCCGGTTCACCATCTCTATGGGTCCTCACCGAGATGAACCTGACAGAAGCAGAGTTCACGGCGGGACAGTCCGATTCCTGCCTGCAGCAGGTTAAGGCAGTCGCAGACACCGACCTGCCGCGCCCGGAGATTCTCGCCAAGCGCGTATTCGAGCTGGCTTGCGCATGGAGCGGGAGAGACAAAAGCGAAGCTCTGGCGGCAGACAAAGCGCTCCTCTCGGACTCCCCTGTCCCGTCTGCGGGCGATTGGGATTTCACAGGAGTCAATCGATTCGTCTCCAACTCGCCGGCTTTTGCACCTGGCCGCGCCTCTTGGATCGCTCTCTTCACCGCGGTCCAGAACGGCGACGGAGCCGGAATGACGGCGGCGCTCAAGCAGCTCGAGCCGATCTTGCAACAGTAAGGGGAATGTAAGTTATTCCGCCGCGGAAGGCAGGAATTGAGCGGCAGAATCTTCGGTCTTTCGCTCGGCGGCGATTTTCCGCACCGCCCATCCCGCAACCAGCAAACTCGGCGCGGCAATGGCTTCCATCTCGCCCAGCTTACCGAGAATGGTGTGCACCACCTGCTGGTCCGGCTGCGCGGCACGCGAAACCACCGCGCAGGGCAATTCCGGCGGCAGCCCTTCGGCCATCCATTCGGCAGCCAGCAGGCCAAGGTCGCGGCCCGGCATGTAGACCACGCGCGTGCCGGCCTCAATCGCCGGCAGCGCCTCGCGGTTGTGCGACTGGGCATGATGCCCAGTGGAAAAGATCACGTGCGATGCCCACTCGCGATCGGTGAGCGAGCGGCCGAGAGCCGCAGCAGCCGCAAACGCAGCCGAAACACCCGGAACGATCTCAAACGGCACACCGGCTCGAGTGAGCGCCGCCACCTCCTCGGCCGCACGGCCAAACAGCAACGGGTCGCCACTCTTCAGCCTCACCACGCTGCGGCCGGCCTGCGCATGCTCAATCATCAGCGCGTTGATCTCTTCCTGCGTGATGTTTTTCACCCCGCAGCGCTTGCCCACATTCACAACCACTGCGTGGGGCGGAGCCAAGTCGAGTATTGCCGGTCCGACAAGGTCGTCGTGCAGAATCACGTCGGCGCTCTCCATCACACGCAGCGCCTTCACCGTCAGCAGCTCCGGATCGCCCGGCCCCGCGCCGGTGAGATACACATGCCCGGCGATGGCGCGCGCCGCTTCCCTTCCCGTGCGCGCCAACTGCCTGGTCGAGCACAGCGCTGAATCGCAAATCTGCCGCTGCGCCAACTCGTGCAGCAGCAGCCTGCGCTCCTCGCCCCGCGGCTGTGTAGCCAGAATGTCGCGCCGCAGCTCGCCGAGCTGTGCGAGCCACGGACCCAAATCCTCCGGCAGTTGCTCGTCGATCTCGCGGCGCAACCGTTGCGCTACTGCCGGGCTTTCGCCGGCCGTCGAGATCGCGATCTGCAAATCGCCCCGGCTTACCACCGAGCCAAAAAAGAAATCGCAGTTGGGAATATCGTCCACGCTGTTGCACAGGATGCCGCGCGCAACTGCTTCGCGATAGACTGCGGCATTCACCTCGGGCTCATCCGTAGCAGCGATGACGATAAAGTTGCCGTCAAGGTCGGAAGGCCCAAACGCGCGTTCGACCCAGTCCAGCTTGCTCTCCGCGGCGAGCTGGCGGATTTCAGGGCGAGCGTGGGGCGCAACCACTCGCAGCCGCACCCCCGTCTTGAGCAGGCTGCCGATCTTCTCGAGTGCAACCGTCCCCGCGCCCACCAGCAGCGCCCGGCGTCCCGCAAGCTTCAAAAATATCGGCAGCAATCGATTCATCTCGTCTCGCCCTTGCATTTGCTTACTCGGCGACGCCGTGCGGCACGCGTCCGGTTGGCAGGTCGCGCTCCACCGGCTCCAGCATTTGACCGGCCAGTTGCTCGCGCAGTTCGTCGTTCGTGTGGCGCGCAAACCACGAGCGCAGGCTCTCCCGCTCGTCGCGCCCGGCCAGGTAATTGCGCAACAGGCGCTCAATCGCCTCGGGTACCAGCGGCGCCGGGCAGCGGTAACCCACCGGACGCGCCACGCCCGCGTACTCACCAACCGCCCCGCCCAGGCAAAAATAATACGCGTCGGCGAGCTTGCCTTCGTGCTTGATCTTCTTGCCCTCAAGACCGATGTCGGCAATCCAGTGTTGTCCGCAACCGTTGGGGCAGCCGGTAACGTGCAGCTTCAGCTGCTGATCGAACTGCGGCAGCCGCTCTTCGAGCTCGTCCACCAGCCAGCGCGTGAAACCCTTGGTCTCAGTGATGGCAAGCTTGCAGAACTCAGTGCCCGTGCAGGCGATGGCGCCGCGCCAGAACGGCGAGGCTTCCACGTGCAGGCCGATCTGGCCCAGTTCGCGCGCCAGTTCGCCGGTCTTGGCGTAGGGTACGTCCACGATCACCAGGTTCTGCGAAACGGTGGCGCGCAGCGCGCCGCTCCCAAAGCGCTCTGCCAGCTCCGCAGCAGCTTCCAACTGTTCGCCGCTCATGCGGCCGCGCAGCACTGACGCTCCCACATAAGCCAGCCCTGTCTGCCGCTGCGGGTGAATCCCCACGTGGTCGCGCAGGCTCTCGTCAGGAATCTCTTCCGTCACTGCGGGATCGAGTTTGAAGCCGATGCGCCGCTGCAGTTCGTCGAGGAAGCTTTCCGCAGTCCAGCCTTCGCGCATAAAAAGGTATTTCAGCCGGGCGCGGTCGCGGCTCTCGCGCAGCACCTGCTGGTCGCGGAAGATTTCGGTCACGCCGCGAGCGGCGCTCACCGCCTGATCGGGTCTCACGAAGCAGTCGAGACGCACGGCAAGATGCGGCTCATTCGACAGGCCTCCGCCCACGCGCAGTGAGTAGCCCACTTCGCCATCGCGCAGCGCGGGCGTGAGGCCAATGTCGTTGATCTCAGGATAGGTGCACCACGCCGGGCAGCCGGTGGCCGAGATTTTGAACTTGCGCGGAAGGTTATAGAAGTCAGAGTTGGCATTCAGCTCGTGCGCGATCCCTCGCGCGATCGGCGATGCATCGATCAGCTCGTTGGCCGCGACGCCCGCCAGCGGGCAGCCGGTCACGTTACGCACCACGTCGCCGCAGGCGCCCTTCGGCGAGAGCCCGATGGCATCCAGCGCGTCCACCACCTCCGGCAGCGACTCGATGGTAAGCCAGTGGAGCTGAATATTCTGGCGCACGGTAATGTCGGCCAGATTGCGCGCATACTTGCGCGCAATGCTGCCGATCGTACGAAGCTGGCTGGCCGAAACGATGCCATTGGGCATGCCAATGCGCATCATGAACCAGTCCGTGGCCAGTCCCTCGCCGCCCTTGCCGCCGGTTGCACCTACACCGTCGCCCTGCGTATAAATGCCCCACCATTTGAAGTACGCTGAAGCCCACTCCGGCACCACGCTCGATCGTCCCTCCCGCGCGAAACGGCGAACCTCGTCAAAGGCCTCCCAGGGGTTCTTTTCGCGCTTCAGGCGCTCCATGCGCTGGGCTTTGGTTTCTTTTTGTTGGACCTCTGTCATTTCCTTCCTTGGTTGAACGAAGAGTGAGAACTTACCAGCGCCCAAATGAAATGCCCGCGGCAGCTTGGGCTGTGTCGCGGGCATCGGGGAAGCCGTAGTTCTAATTTGCTGAGATCAGACCTGCGTCACCTTTGCCGCGCGAGCAGCAGACAACAGCGACAGCAGGCCTTAAAATCCATGCATCGAATGTAGACCTAAACGGTCCGAATTGCAAGTCCCATCTCCGAACATGGGCTCCAAACGCGCTAAGATACGGGGATTTGACTCTTTTGGATTACTGGGCGTGCCAGATCATGTCGACTCGAACGGGGATCTCATTCTTGATGGGCACGGTGAGAAATGTGGGGCGGTCGATTTTGAAATCGGAACACGTGAGCGGAATGGTGCCTGTGATGCGCACAGCACTGCCCTGCTGAGTGCGCTCGAACGGAACCTGGGCGTAGTGTGCGGACTGGCCGGCGAACTGGACCTCAAGATCGGCATGAATCCACTGCTGCGCGATTTCTGTCTGCGCAAAATGAGCGCGAACCACGATCATGGGAAATTGTGCGCCACGCGTGGCTTCGATCATGTGCAGATCGCGATTGGTGTCGCCGGAGTCGAAGCTCTTTACCGGAACCGCGATCAGGAATTCGCAGGTTCCGCCGAGGCAGATGCCTTTGCCGCGGGCACTGTGGCTGGTGCCGTCGACTTCGTGCATGGGATGTGACATGTGGTAGGTGAGCGTGGCCTGATCGGTCACCCATTGGGAATCGGGCTGCGCCGGAGCACGCCGCGGCGCAAGAACCGTAACAAAGATCATCACAAGGGCGAGCGGGAGTAGCTGCTTCATTCTTTTTCCCAAAACTTGAGGTGAATGGGCCAGCTAACGGCAACGATCGAAGCGCCGTAGGCGCAGACAGTAGCGATGGCGACGGGTCCATGAGCCGACGCAATGCCGTGCACCTTCTCACCATCCTGCTCCTGCTCAAACGCGATGGCGCCCAGAATGGGTGTGAGAACCATACCGGGGCCGTGAATAAAGGCCAGCGCCTCGTGGACGCGAATTGCGCCGTGCTTCGGTGTTTGCTGCACCTTGGGCGCGAAGATGGCGAAGGATGCGGTAGTGAAGTAGAGCGTGGCAGTGGCCCCGCCGAGAGCGGCGTGGAAATCGAGGTTCGCGTTGGAGGGCTCCCTGATGACCTGGCCGTTCTTGCCCTTCGCCTTGGCCATGGGCCCGGTAATCAGAGTGGCAGCCATGGGCGCGAGCGTAATGATGCCGAGGCGCTGATGGATTTTGAGCATTTCGGTGCGCTTGTTCAGCTCGGCCTGCAGCTTGGGATTGGCCTGAGTTTGCTCCGTGGAAAAGCCCAGATCGGAGAGCGAAGGGTGCTGCGCCGGGGATTGAGCCGGCGCCGGGGCATTGGGCAGGTTGGAAGGCGCCGGCTCCGGTTGCGTTTGTGGCCGCTGCTGGCCGGTGGACTGCTGCGAGGCCGGCGCGCTCGATTGCGCGAAGATTAGAACGGGGCACGCGAGGAAAAACACAAGCACTGCGGATCGCAGGGGAACCCTCTCCGGCTGCAAGGTCATGCGAGATTCTCCGTGAAAACTGCGGGAGCGGAAGCGTTCGTGGTTCAGACGTATTCGCCCGAGCTTGGTAAGCGGATTCAGGCTTGCTGTGCGGCTGCGCAAAGCTCTGCCAAAATGCGCTCTTCGGCTTCCCCGGCGGCTTTGGCCCCGGTTTCTGAAAGTTCCATCGCAATCGGCTGCTTGGGGTCGATGGTGATTGCGTAGAGCACCACCTCGCGAGTTCCACCCTGGATGTAAAAGGCGTCCAGCAGATCCTTGACGCCGATATCGTGCGCCGTCAGTGTGGGCGGGTAGTCGCTGGAAAAGCGCGGCTCGGTGCGGGTTACGGTTCCAACGGGATTTCCGTCGGCCGCCGCGTCGATAAGAAGAATCCGGTCGGCGTTCTGGAGCGGCTCCAACAGGATAAAGCCGCCTGTCCCGCCATCGAGGCACTCAACGCCGGCCGGCAGCGCGCGCTTTTCCAGCGCGCGCACCACATGAACGCCCACACCCTCATCGCCCATGAGGACGTTGCCCAAACCGAGCACCAGCGTTTTCTTGTTATTGCTTCCTAGGCTCTCCGTCACTCTCCACCTTGTCGAACTTGCCAAACTTCCATCCGCTGACGATCACGGATACTTCGCCGCGACCCTCGATGTAATCATGATAGAAGGACAGGTAGACGTGAACAATGACGAAGAAGACAAAGAACCAGATGAAGAGATGATGCCAGAAGCGGACGGCGAGCTCACCTCCCATCAGCGGCACGATCCACGTGAACAGGCGTGGGAACCACGAATCGCTCATGCTTGAATAAAGCGCGAAGCCGGTGACGGTCTGGAAGCAAAACACCACGAAAGTGAAAAAGTAGCTGAACGCCGCCAGCGCGTTGTGACCCGTGGCGATCTCACCGTGCTTCTTCACCTGCAGCACGTCGACCATGATGATGTCGGCAATCTCCTGCCACTGCTTCTTTGTCAGCGGAAGGAAATTATTCCACGTCGCGTACTTGTTCCCGACAAATGCCCAGTAAAGGCGGTAGACAAAGTTGAACACGTACACGTACGCCGCCGCAAAGTGGATGAAGCGCACCCAGCCGAACCAGTACTGCTGATAGGCTTCCTGGGCGTAGGCAATGCGGACGGGATGCCCGATCAGGAAACCGGTGACGCAGAGCAGAACCAGCGCTAAAGCGTTGATCCAGTGGTACACGCGGACCGGAAGTTCCCATACGTACACACGCTGGTACTCCACCGGCGTGCCGCCGTTTGCCCCCATAACGTTAGTTACACCAGTTTTCAATGTGCTCATCGCTATCACTCGAAGGAAATCTGGTTGAGGTGCCTTCCCTGCGGGTCGTAGAGATGGACGGCGCAGGCGATGCACGGGTCAAACGAATGCAGGGTGCGGATGATCTCCACAGGCTGCTCCAGGTTGGCTACCGGGGTGCCGATCAGCGAGGCCTCGAAGGCCGAGCGTTGCTGCCTGGCGTCGCGCGGCGAGCCGTTCCAGGTGGTGGGCACCACCAGCTGATAGTTCTCGATGGCCCCATTCCTGATCTTGATCCAGTGCGCCAGGGCGCCGCGCGGAGCGTCGATCATGCCCACCCCCTCGGCCTCGGCGGGCCAGGTCTTGGGATCCCATTTCTCGGCGTTGAAGGTCGATACTTCGTTGATCTTCACCCGCTCCTGCAGCTCCCCGTTGAACTCCTTGAGCCAGCTCATGGCCAGCGCGCAATCCAGGCCCCGCGCCGCGGTCCGGCCCAGGGTGCTGAACAGCGCACCCACCGGCACGCCCAGCTTGCCCAGCGTGGCGTTCACCAGCTCCTTCACATCGCTCTGCCCTGAGGCGTAGGCCACCACCAGCCGCGCCAGCGGACCCACTTCCATGGCGTTGTCCTTCCACCGCGGCGTCTTCAGGAAGGAGTACTTGCTGTACCCTTCCAGAGACTCAAACGGCGGCTGGGGCCCGTTGTAGGCGATGTTGGTCTCGCCCGCCCAGGGATGCAGACCGGTATTGTCGCCCTCGGCGTAGGTGTACCAGGAGTGCGCAATGTACTCCTTGATCTCCTGCCCATCGCGCGGATTGACCGGATACACCGTGCTCAGGTCGCGGTTCAGCACCGCCCCCCGCGCGTACTTGAACGACTCCGGATGGTTGTAGCCCTTGGTCGGAAACTCGCCGTAGCTGAGATAATTCGCCAAGCCGCCCCCGTACCTGGCCCAGTCCTTGTAGAACGAAGCCACCGCCAGCAGGTCAGGAATATAGACCTGGTTGACGAACTCGTCGGCCTGGCCGATCAGCTGCGACACCAGGTTCAGCCGCTCGCTGTTGATGGCGTTGACTTCGTTGATGTTGATCGAGCAGGGCACCCCGCCCACCAGGTAATTGGGGTGCGGGTTCTTGCCCCCGAACACGGCATGGATCTTGATGATCTGCTTCTGCCACTCCAGCGCGTCAAGATAGTGCGCCACCGCGATCAGGTTCACCTCCGGCGGCAGCTTGTAGGCCGGATGGCCCCAGTAGCCGTTGGCGAAGATGCCCAGACCGCTGGCCGCAAAGGCCTTGATCTTGTCCTGCACCGCCGTGAAGTACGACGCCGTGTTCTTGTCCCACTTCGAATACGACGCCGCCAGCTCCGCCGCCTTCCTGGGATCGGCCTTGAGCGCGTTGACGATGTCCACCCAGTCCAGCGCGTGCAGATGGTAGAAGTGGATCACGTGATCCTGCACGTACTGCGTGGCCTGCATGATGTTGCGGATCAGCTCCGCCGTGGGCGGGATGGAAATGCCCAGCGCATCCTCGACGGCGCGTACGCTGGCCTGCGCATGCACCGTGGTGCACACCCCGCATACCCGCTCCACAATGGCCCAGGCGTCGCGCGGATCGCGCCCGATGAGGATCTTCTCGATCCCCCGCACCATGGTGCCGGCGCTGTAGGCGTCGGTGATCACGCCGTTCTCCACCACCGCCTCCACCCGCAGGTGGCCTTCAATTCGAGTTACCGGATCGACAACCACACGTGTTGCCATCTTCACGACTCCTTATGATCTTCAGCGTGCACTTCCGCGATCACGCTGCGTTTGCGGATGGTGGTCAGCACCGCATGCGCCGCCACTCCCGCCACCGTCGCCACTCCCACCGCCGTGCCCAGCGTGTCGGCCGTGCTCTCGATGCCGAAACCCGGGAACGAGGCCAGATGCTGATAGAACGGCTCGTTGTCCCAGAATCCGTCCTCGCTGCAGCCGATGCAGGGGTGACCCGACTGGATGGGATTGCTGGTGCCTTCGTTCCACCGCGTCACCGAGCAGGCGTTGTAGGTCACCGGGCCGCGGCACCCCAGCTTGTACAGGCAATAGCCCTTCCTGGCGTTCTCGTCGTCAAACGACTCCACAAACAGACCCGCATCGTAGTTGGGCCGCCGGTAGCAGGTGTCGTGCACCCGCCGCCCGTAAAACTCCTTGGGCCGGCCCTGGCTGTCGAGCGCCGGCAACTGACCCAGCACCAGAATGTGCGTCACCACCGACATCATCACGTCGGCAATGGGCGGGCAGCCCGGCACGTTGATCACCGGCTTGTCCACGATCTTTGAAATCGCCACCGCCTCGGTGGGATTGGGCTTGGCCGCCTGCACTCCACCAAACGACGCGCAACTGCCCCAGGCAATGATCGCCGCCGCATCCTTGGCCACCGTCTTCAGGCTCTGCAGCGCGCTCTTGCCCGCCACCATGCAGTACACCCCGCCGTCCTTGGTGGGCACCGCACCTTCCACCACCAGAATGTACTTGCCCTTGTTGTTGGCGATGGTGTCGCTCAGGCTCTTCTCCGCCTGAAAACCCGACGGCGCCATCAGCGTCTCGGAGTAGTTCAGCGAGATCACGTCCAGCAACGCGTCGGCTACCACCGGGTGCGAGGCGCGGATGAACGATTCGCTGCACCCCGTGCACTCCTGGTAATGCAGCCACACCACCGGAGGCTTGGCTTTCTTCTCAAACGCCGAGGCCACCTGGCCTACCGCCGACTTCGACAAACCCGCTGCCGCCGCCGCCGCACTGCACAACTGCATAAACTCCCGGCGGCTGTAGCCCTTTTGCTGCATCGATTGCCAAATCGAATCGCCCATGCCTACCTCGCTCACACCATCCAGACCGGCCAACTCCCCTTCCTTCCGCAGGACCGTCGCAAACCGGGAATTCGCCAGCCAATGTGAGCCACGTTACCCAGCACATAACACAACTGGCTGTGAGCGCCATCACATGTGCAAATTACCGCCTGCACAGTCTCCCATACCGCCGTGATCGAAATCACGCACGTTGGATCGCTCATGCGTGGAAAGCACGAGGTCAAGAATGGAATGGAAACTACGCCGAAACGCCTGATGACGCCTTCACCTCTATCGCCGCCAACTCGCGAGCGGCTTTACGGCCCAGGCGGATGCAATCGGGAATCCCAACGCCATCGTACGCGTTGCCCACCAGGCGCAGGCTGGGCAGCGCGGCCTGGCGTGAGGCGATGCGCTCCATCCGCTCCCGGTGCCCGACGGCGTACTGCGCCATGCCCCGCCGCCACCTCGCCACCCGCAAATGCTCGGGCTCGACCGACGCGCTCAGCGTCTTGGCGCCAAGAATCTCGCTCATTTCGCGGCGCACGATGGCGGCAAGCGCCTCGTCGCCTTGCGCGAGCAGCTCCTCGTGCCTGGCGCCACCCAGGAAGGCGCGTAAAACTGCCTTGCCCGGCGCCGTGCGGCCCAGGAATTTGCGGTGCACAAACGTGCAAGCCAGCATGGCGCGTCCCTCGCTGGCGGGAACCAGAAAGCCAAAGCCATCAGGCAAGCGTCCGATGCTGCGCTCGTCGTAAACCAGGTTCATAGTGATCGACGAGGAGTACGGAATGGCACTCAGCTCCTGACCCAGTTCTCGATCCACCGGCGTAAGCAGCCCGCCCGCGGCCCAGGCCGGAGCAGCAATGATGAGGCCGTCGAATTCCTGCACCGTGCCGCGTGCGTGCACGTTCCAGCCGCTGGAATTCCGCTCGATGGCGTTCACCGGGGTTGCCACGCAAATTGAAGCGGGATCGAGCCGCGCCGCCAGCGCGTCAACCAACTGCTGCGCGCCTCCGCGCAAGGCAGTAAATATAGGAGGAGCTTTGCGCTTTGCGCCAGTGGCCGACTTCTTGGCGGCAGCCCGCATTTTCTTGTGCGCCGCCAGCATGCCACGCGTCAGCGAGCCGTAGGATTTTTCCATTTCCACCAGCCGCGGCAGCACGGTACGAGCGCTCAACTCGGCAGCGTCGCCACCGTAGATCCCGCTCAGCAGCGGATCGGCCAGGCGATCCAGGGCCTCTTCGCCGTAATGGCGCACCACCAGTGCGGCGATGGACTCGTCGCCCTCGGCGGCGCGCGGCGGGTGAAGCAGCTCCAGCCCCATTCGGATTTTTGTGCGCAGGCTGAACAGGCGCGTAAGCGCCGTGGGCACCAGCTTGGTAGGCACCAGGAACATGAGGCCGTCTGGCAGCGGCACCAGCCGGTTCTTGACCACGACGAACGTCTTGCGCGCCGCGTCGTTCGAGGGCACCAACTCCCCGCCCAGTCCCAGCTCGCGGCACAGTTCCGCGGCCGCGGGCTTTTCTGTCAGGAAGGAGTCGGCACCAAGCTCCAGCACCGAGCCATCCACAATTTCCGAGGCCAGCGAGCCGCCCAGTTGCGGACAGGCCTCGTAAACCATGTACTCTATCTGCTGCCCAGCGGCGCGTACTTTTTCAAGCTCGTAAGCCGCTGCCAGCCCTGCAACTCCACCGCCGATGACGCCAATTCGCACTCTTGTCATTGTTCCATTCCTGCGATCGCCTACTGGGTTCCCGATCGCCTTGATCGATCCATGATGTTTATTGCACTCAGTTTACCCGTCAAGGGAGTACTTGTTTCGTGATTCGGATCACCGGGTGCGAGGAGTTTTCCTGGCGTTAGTGCCGCATGGTGAAACTCTGCTGTGCGAACCGATTTTTGGCCACCCTTGCGCCTTCAAAGTGTGTGTATTTAATCACATACGATACAACGCCAACCCTTGCAAACTACTTCGAGACGAAGTGTCATCGACCACGTGCCGTTTGTTCCTAGTTGTAGGCCTCAGGAGGTGTGACTGCGAAGAGCGCCGGCCCGGGAGCAGAGGCGCTTCATCGAATTCGGTGAACATGGTATGGCGGAAGTGTTGACTCTGGCGGAAGACCAGCTACGGCTCAAGAATACGGCGGAGCCCGCGCTGGCTGGATGTGCGGCCTGTTTCCATCGCCGCCCGGGATGGTTCTGCTTCCTTAGCAGCGCGGTCCTGGCCGACCTGGAACTCGCCACCAGCACCATCCATCTTCCCACGCGGACGACACTCTTCGCTCAAGGCCAGGAAGCGCGCTGCCTCTATCTCCTTTGCGACGGCTATCTCAAGCTCACTGCCAGAAGCTCCGGCGGGCGCGAGATCATTGTGCGGGTCGCCGGTCCTGGCTCCCTGCTCGGCCTCTATGCCGCCTTCCAGCATTGCGTTTACGAGGTTTCAGCCGAGTCGCTCACCGCCGCCCACCTTCGTCCCATCGAACGCAATCGCTTCGTCAATTTCCTGCGTAATCACAAAGAAGCACAACGGCGCGCCGTGGAAGGCGTCTGCCAGGAGTATGCTTCCGTTCTCCAGCATGCCTGTTGCATTGGTGTTGTCGAGACGGTGGCCGCGCGCCTGGGGCACCTGCTGGTTGAGTTGGCGCAACAGATCGGCGAGCAGGATGAGAAGGGCGAATTCCGCTTCCCGCTGCTGCTGACGCGTGAGGAAATCGCGTCGATGGCCTGTGCGACCCGCGAAACTGTCACGCGAGTTCTGATCAAATTCCGGCACGATGGCTGGATCTCCATCGAGGATGAGCTGGTGACGATTCACGAGCCGGCGCGTTTGCAGGCACTCAAGTAAAAAGCTGCAAATGGTTTCCAGCGCTCATCGGGATGGCTTTTCCTTGAAAAGCTGCGGCCCGAAGAGGCCAGGGATCTCACGAAATCCAATCGAGGCCCCACGGTCGCCGCGAATGCCCTCATTTCCCTGGTGAAGCGGGAGGCGCGCTGTTCTGCTGAGACGACGTGCCGGGGCTCGCCTGCTGGGGCGCGGCCGAGGGCTTCTCCGCGGCCGGCGCACCTGCCGCGTTCCCGTGCTGCTCGGCGGATTTCTGCCGCTCCTGTGCGCGCTTTTCTCGTTCGGCGGCGGCGTCGGCCTCGGTCACGTACTGGAACATCTGCACCCTGCCCGGATATTGTTCACTGGTGAACACATGGTTTTGCTTGTCGATTGCGACCCCCACCAGCGCTTTGAATTGTCCGGGCAGATTGCCGTGTCCATAGCCGATATAGGTCAGTAACTGGCCTTTGCGATTGAAGACTTGCAGCCTGTCTTCCATTTCGTCGGCCACCCATATGTTTCCGTCATGGTCGACCGCAATACCTTTGGGCCGCGAGAAATCGCCAGGGCCGTCACCATGTTTCCCGAACATGCTGATGAAGTTTCCATCCGCATCAAAAATCTCCACTCGATTATTGAGAGTGTCGGTCACGTAAACATTGCCATCATCGTCCACCGCCACGTCCTGCGGAGCGGCAAAGTCACCGGCCGAGGTCAGGTAATGGTTCTTGCCGGTAGCGCCGATGCGGCGCAATAGCTTGAGAGTATCCGCATCGTAAACAAGCACCTGGTCCAGTTGAGTGTCCACGACGTAGAGAAAACGATTGGTCGTATCGATGGCAAGCCCGACGGGATCTTGCAGCCCCTCGGCGATTTGATCCTGCATCTGGTGCTTGGGACTGAAGATCAGCACGCGATGCATCTTACCGTCGGAAACGAAGAGCCGATCATCGTCATCGACGGCAAGGCCATTGATCCAGCCGAAATGGGCTTCATAGCCATTGCGAATGAGTTGTGTGTCGTGGGTTTTCGGATCAAAGATGAAGACCGCTCCGACTTTCTGGTCGGCCACATACAGCAATCCTTTGGAATCGACCGCCAGGCCATAGGGTCCGATGAGTTGGAAAGGAAAGGTCTTGGGATTGAACTTCTGATCGGGAGACTCCGAGCCGGCCAGCCGGTCCATCCACGTCTCTTTCGCCTTCTCCTGGACCTGCCCGCTGTAATCGATCTTTTCTCCGGCAAAGAAATCGAGCCAACGCACGCGGGCGATGTTCGGCGGGCTTGGCCACACCAGCGTTTTGGGATCGAAGTTGAATTTGGTAGGGCCGATGACCTGCGCGTCGGTCGTCTTCTTCTTCTTGTTCTTGCCATAAGCCGGCGCGGTGAAAGGAAGAGTCGCACACAGCACGAGCAGCGGAAGCAGCATCAGCGGCCGGCGCAAGCGGATGGGCGAAAAAAGGAAGCGAAGCATTGTGGTCTCCACCTATTTACTCGGAGCAACGGTTGCGTCTTTGCCTGGAACAACGGTGTCGTTCATGTTGAATCGGTTCTTGTGGCAAATGTCGCAAAATTGCATATCATCCGGCCGATCGTTGACCAGCAAGTCCGCCTGAGCCGAAGCGTGCGGTTGATGGCACGACAGACAACTAAGCGGCGTTTTTACCCTGGTTGCGTTGGCCGGATCCATCACATCCGCAACCGGGTGACCCTCGACCGGGTGCCCCAGCCCGTAACGCAGAGGCAGAATTGGAACCTGGTTCGTGACGAAATACTTGTCGGGCAGGAGCACCTGACCTTTGAAGATAGAGAGCAACGGCTTGCCCTCCACTTTTTGGGCGGATGCGTCGGGGCCGTGGCACTCCAGGCAGAGCCCGTTCCCCTGGACCCGCAGCAGGTGGTCGTCGTCTCCCCCATGCGCGGTGTGACAGGTCGAGCAGCCCTGGTCAAAGACCGGCTGATGCAGGACTGCTTTTTTCCCCATGTCGCCTATGTCGTTGTGACAGCCGACGCAAATATTGACGGCGTCCGTCTTGGGCAGTCCCGGCTGGTTGCTGGCATGCGGGCTGTGGCAATCGGTACAATCACCCATCGCGCCGGGATGTTGCACTTTGGCTTTACCGATCTGATCGCCGATGTCGGCGTGGCAAGTCACGCAGATCGATTTGGCATCGGGCTGCGTCAGCACCACTTTTCCATCCTTCGCCGGCGCATGACAGACATCGCAGTTTTTGTCGGCGAACGGCTCGTGTGTGAAGCTCGCCATCAACTTCGGCGCCGGCGACTCGTGCGGATTATGACACTCCAGACAATTGGCTGTGCCAAAGGGCTGGTTCTGGTGTGCCTTTTGCAGGTCCGCATCTTTCGGATCATGGCAATCGACGCATATCGCCGGGGCCGTTTTGGTGAGATGGTAGCGGTTCTCCAGAGTGGGATCGGCGCCGGTCTTGTGAACCAAATGGCAGGTGTCGCACCCCATATCGAGCGCCGCATGATAGCTGCCCCCTTTGGGCACATTCAATCCGGTGTCGTGACAACTGAGGCACAGATTTGTCTTCTTATCGCCCGACATCGGTTTCAGCAGTTGATCCGGGTTATCGCTAGCGTGGGGGTCATGACAAGTGAGGCAATCGCGGACCGCCGGCGGATGCACAGTTCCCTTGATTTGTGCCGCTTCTTTATCTGCGTGGCAGGTGAGGCAAAGAGAGACTGTAGTGGCCTTGATCAACGTGACCCGTGTGACGTCACGATTGACGCGAACCTCATGGCAGCTGGTGCACCCCGCGGCGATCGCCGAGTGAACGTGCTTGCCGCTCGACTTGTCGGTGTGACATTGAGTGCAGGTGGCGGAGTCGGTGTTCTTATCCAGCGGAACGGGATGAATTGCCGCAAGAACGCGCGCTGGCGCCAGCACAGTGAAAACTACGCAAACCCAAAGGCTCAAAGAATAAGCGCGCCGCGGCAAAGCAGCTCGATTGGCGCGACCAGGGACTTGGTTCATACCCGACTCCAAGCCGTTGTATTGCACGAAGGTCACCGTACTGAGGTGAAGAAACAATTGATTGTTTATCTCATTGAGCAGAAATCGATTATTGGCTCTCAAGGGGTGGTGGGCCGTAAGTCGACTTTGTGATTCGGCTCACAAAATGGGGCTTCTGCCGCAACCTGCTCGGTCAAATGCCCCACTTTGGTCACAGGTCTTCGGCTTCTGATCGTCATCACCCTATCGCGATTC
>JASHQH010000082.1 GCA_030037635.1 Acidobacteriaceae bacterium | reverse complement strand
GTGCCGACTACACCAACCTGCCGGCGGGCAGCTACCGCTTTCGCGTGCAGACCTTCGAGGCCAGCAATCCCGATGCCGTCAGCGAAGCCTCCATCGCTCTCGTGCAGCGTCCTTTCTTCTACCGCACCTGGTGGTTCATCGCCGCCTGCGTCGGACTCATTGCGCTCATCATTTATGGCGTCTACCAATACCGCGTGCGCCAGGTTCGCTCGCGCTTTGAAGCCGTTCTCGAAGAACGCAGCCGCGTGGCACGCGAGATGCACGACACCGTCATTCAGGGCTGCACCGGCGTCTCTGCGCTGCTTGAGGCGCTCTCGATGAACGGCGTGAACAACGACGACGGCGCAGGCCTGATGGACTTCGCGCGCCTGCAGTTGCGCACCACCATTAACGAGGCGCGCGACGCCATTTGGAATCTTCGCCAGCCGCGCGACGCCGGCACCCTGGGCCAGAAGCTCGAAAGCATGACCCTTCAGGTGGGTAGCGAGTTCCAGATCCCGGTCGCCTGGTCGGTGAGCGGAACGCCTTTCGCCATCGCGGAGCCCGTGGCCCACGATCTGCTCATGGTGGCTCGCGAAGCCGTCTACAACTCCATGCTTCACGGCCATCCGGCGCATGTGCAAGTGAAACTCACCTACAAAAGCCGCGAACTGATTCTCGACATGGGCGACGATGGCTGCGGCTTCGATCCCCGGCAGGTGGAAGCCGGAAACGGCCACCATTTCGGTCTCAAAGGCATGCGCGAACGCATCGAGCGCTCGGGCGGCAAGTTCCGCCTGGCCGCGACTCCCGGCGAAGGCGTGCATATCGAAGTGCAGGTGCCCCGCTCGCGCTGAAAGCGGCTTGCCGAACTAAGCCGCGCGGACAGCGATGCGTGCCAGGTGTGCCTTGGGCCTGGGCTTGATCACAATCTCCACGTCGTGACCCAGCGCGGTGAGGAAGCGCAGGAGCCGCTCCACGGAAAAGCCTTCCAGCTTGAAGTGCAGCAACGCGGAGACTTTGGGCTGATTGATTTGGAGTGCGGATGCCACTTGGGCTTGCGTGAGCCGGCGCCGTTCCACGATGCGGCAGATGGCCGCCCCCAAACGAGCTTTGGTGTCGAGTTCGTCGGCGTCGGGAAGACCCATGTCGGCAAAAACGCTGCCGCTGCTGGGTAAGATGGTTTCTCTTTTAGCCATATCTCTCCTCGTAATCCTGCTGGGCCATCTTCAAACGCGCGCGCACCAAGGCGATATCCGATTGCCGGGTTTCGATGCCTCGCGGGGACTTCTTCTGAAACGCGTGCAGAACGTAGACGGCACTCGCGAAGCGGACCGTGTAGATCGCCCTATAGGTGTCGCCGTCATAGTCCTTCACGACTTCCAGGATTCCCGGCCCTTCGCCTTTCCAAGGCTTGGCCGAAAGGTGTCTGCCGCCGAATTGCGCAGCGCTGAGGGCAAAGCCGATGCTCCGCTGGACCTTCAGCGGAAACTCTGTGAGTTCTTTCAACGCTGAGCCCACCCAGTAAAGCGGCTTTTCTCCGGGAACGCGCAGTCTTGTCATGATTATCCCACTTTTAGGATACTTCGTCGAGACGGTTAGTTTTCGGGTTAATGCCGTTAATTCAGCGAGCTAGGCAAGGGCGTAACTCCGTTCGGTTTGATATGTCGACAGGCTGAGTACATCCATACCCCCCCCGGGGGGGGCTCCCCCCACTTTTGGGTGCTAAGTGACTTTTTTTGAGCGGCTTGTACCCCCGATGGCCCGCGCCAAGCCACAGAAAACAGGCGGCTTGGGAGCCAAGATCGTCGAACCAAATGGCTTACGGCGATCCTTTACCGGCTACCTGCGCGCCTGTTCGTTATCTTTTCAGTTACTCCCCCCCATCCTTTTTGGCCTAAGCGGTTTGTTTTGAGCCAGTTGATCTTTGATCATTTTCTCCAGCCCTCTCGAAACAAACGGCTTACTTCGTAAAGTGGTCGAAAAACATCAGTTAGCGCTTTGCCCGTTTCGGTTGTCGTTCGAATGGCATGCCTCTCCCACCCTAAACGCAAACTGCGCGTTTAGGATGGGGCACCCGCCAGCAGCCAAAAGCGGGCGGCCCGGAGAAATGCCGGTCTCGCCAACGGCAATCTCTTAACGGCAGCTTTTAGCTTTCAGCCAAAGACGCTGCCGCGCCCCGCACAGGCCGCCCATCCTGAGGTCTTTTTTGATTCTGTTTTTAAGTCTAGAGATTTGCGGGAAATAATCTGCAAAGTTGGGGAAATTTTTTATCTGCTTTGGAATGAGTTGGATGGGGTGGAGAAGGGGTGCAGTGGGGGGCTTGACATCTTTAACGACGCCGGCGAAGTCAAGGCCGCGCTAATAGCTGAAATTCCTGAGTCGCGTATACAGTTGCAGAACCGGGTTCACGAACTCGTAGACGCCTTGGGAGGTCTGGGCGGCCGACGAATCCGCGTGTGTCGCGGATAATGTCTGAGGTGAAGCCAACCTCTGGATCGACTGCCATTTCGGCTCCTTGAAATTCGGCTTATTCTTCCTCTTCCTCGATGGGCCGCTTGGCGTTGGCTAGGATTTTTTCGGCGACCAGCTGCGGCACGACGTCATAGTGATCCACTTCCATGCGGTAACTGCCCTTTCCCTGCGTCATGGAGGTGAGCTGGGTGCCGTAAGTGAGCATCTCGGACATGGGCACTTCGGCGTTGATGACGGTGGTGCGGCCCTTGGTCTCCATGCCCTGCACGCGGCCGCGGCGCGAGTTAAGATCGCCCATCAGGGTTCCGGCAAACTCGTCGGGCGCCTCGATGGCAACCTTCATAATGGGCTCGAGCAGGCAGGGCTTGGCCTGCTCCATGGCCTTGCGGAAAGCGATGCGACCGGCAGTCTTGAACGAGAGCTCGTTGGAATCGACCTCGTGATAGCTGCCGTCGTAGAGGATGACTTTGAAGTCGACCACCGGGTAGCCGGCGAGGAAACCGCGCGCGGCCGACTCGATGATGCCCTTTTCGACGGCGGGGATGAAGTTTCGGGGAATAGCTCCGCCGAAGATGTCGTTGACAAACTCGAAGCCGCCGCCGCGCGGCATGGGCTCCATCTTGATTTTGCAGTCGCCGAACTGGCCGTGGCCGCCGGACTGCTTTTTGTGGCGGCCCTGCGCGTCGGCCTTGCCGCGGATGGTTTCGCGATAAGGCACCTTGGGCGCTTTGAGCGTGACCTCGGCGTGGTAGCGGCGCTTGAGGCGGCTCACGATGGCTTCGATGTGCGGCTGGCCGGCGCCGGCGATAAGAAATTCGTTGGTCTGCGGATCGCGGAAGAAGCGGATGAGCAGGTCTTCTTCCATCAATTTATGGATGGCGGGCGCGAGCTTGTCTTCGTCGGCGCGGCTCTTGGGCTCGATGGCATAGGTCATAGCGGGCTCGGGCATGGCAGCCAGCGCGATCTGGATATCGGAGCCTTTGACGCCCAGTGTGTCGCCAGTGAGGGTTTCGCGCAGCTTGGCTACGGCGCCCAGGTCGCCTGCGTGCAACTCGGGAACTTCGACGGCCTTGCGGCCCTGCATCACGCTCAGGTGCGAGAGCTTCTCAGAGCCGCGGCGCGTGTAATTCTCCAGCGTGGCCTCGTTCTTGATGATGCCGCTGATGACTTTGAAGAAACTGATGCGGCCGGCAAACGGATCGGACATGGTTTTGAAGACCACTGCGGCGGCGGGACCGGAGTCGTCGACCTTGCGCGTGGGAGGGGCTGCGCCCGGCGTCGGAGAAGCGGCATCGGGTGTGGGCGGCGTGCCCGCAATGGGAGCGCGCTCGGCCGGAGACGGCGCGTAAGTTTTCAGAAAGTCGAGGAGATGATCGAGGGCCATGTTGGAAGCGCCGCTTGAAAACAGGACGGGGAAGATGCGGTCTTCGCGAATGGCTTCGTGGAGCGCGGCGGAGAGATGCTCGGGCGAGAGCGTGCCTTTGTCGAAGAACTCTTCCATCAGCTCGTCTTTGCCTTCGGCGACGAGCTCGACGAGAGCTTCGTGGCGGGCCTTGGCGTCGGCGGCGAGCGAGGCGGGAATTTCAGCGGAGACTTTGCCGCGGCCATCGCCGTTGGGCGTGTAAGTGTAAGCCTCCATGGTGACGAGATCGACCACGCCGTGAAAACCCTGCGCATCGGAGATGGGCAGCTGGACGGGAACACAACTGCGGCCCCAGCGCTCGTGCAGGTCGTCAATGAGCGCGCTCAAGCCGCCCTGGCCGCCGGCCTTGGGGTGGTCCATCTGGTTGATGAGGACAATGCGGGGCACGCCGGCTTCTTCAGCGTAGCGCCAGACGCGTTCGGTAACGGGTTCAACGCCGCTCTGCGCGTTCATGACGACGATGGCGGATTCGACGGGAAAGAGCGCAGCGCGCGCTTCGTGGGTGAACATATGAAAGCCGGGTGTATCGACGAGATTGATTTTGACCCCCTGCCACTCGGCAAAGGCGACGGCATTCTGCATGGTGATGCCGCGGGCCACTTCTTCTTCGTCGTAGGCGGTTACGGCTGAGCCGTCTTCGACCCGGCCCTGGGTGGGAGTCATTTTGGCGGCATGCAGCAGAGCGGCAATCAGCGTGGTTTTGCCGCTGTGCGCATGCCCCACTACAGCCACATTGCGGATCTCACTTCCCTGGTACGTTTTCATTTCGTTCTCCTTTGCAAGGCTTGTGCCAGGCGGGATTTAGACGCGAAAATTGGGCTCCGGCGCGCACCTTTGACTCGAAAAACGGATGCTATCACAGCAAGAGTGTGAACGTCCTGTGACTGGAACTACAGGCAACAGGGAACAGGGAACAGAAAGCAAGGGAGCGAGAGAGCAGGGAGCAAGGGAACGAGGGAGCGGAACGCGGATGTGGGGGAAACGGAAAGGATGGTAGACTCGTCTCTTCCGGAGGATTTGGGATGCGGGTTTTTTGGCGAATAGCGGCAGTTTTTGCCTTTCTGGCCGTGGTACCGTGCGTGCGCGCGGCCGATTTGGGCGGTACGTGGAAGGGATCGTTTGACTACCAGGGCGCCACTCAGACACTGACGCTCCATTTGACGGTGACGGACGCCACGCTGACGGGAACTGTGGAAGGCCTGCCGACGAGCCCGGCCGAAATCCACGATGGAAAAGTGGATGGAAACACGATCACGTTCTGGGTGAATACCGATTACCAGGGCCAGACCTACAAGCTGGTTTACACGGGAAAGCTATCGCCGGCGGGAGACGAGATTGCGTTCACTTTCGGCACCGACGACGGATCGTGGAGCGCGCAGTTCACGGCGGAACGTGGCGCTGCGCCGGTGGCGCCGGTTCCCGATGTGACGGGAACCTGGAAAGGCGCATTCGATTTTCAAGGTAGCAGCGTGGCCCTGACCTTTCATCTGACCAGCACCGCCGGCGCGGTGAGCGGAACCGTGGAGGGACTGCCGACAACGCCGGCCGAAATCCACGACGGCAAAATCGTGGGTTCCACGGTGTCGTTCTGGCTGGAAACCGACTACCAGGGCCAAACCTACCGCCTCGACTACACCGGCAAAATCGGCGATGCGCAGATTGTGTTTTCGTTCGGCACGGACGACGGCAGCTGGAGCGCCGAGGTGACGGCTGAAAAACAGGGAGTCGCCAATAGCCAGTAGGGAGTAGAAGGCAGAGATTCAGAGGGCAGAAATCAGGTGCGATCGGCGGGCTGCGCGGTGCGGTTCCGGAGCAGACGCTTGTGTAGGCGCCACGCGTAGATGCCGAGATTAAAAACGCAGACAGCGACTCCCAAGACGGTGACGAGCCAGTAGGGGAGGTTGGGGTAGACGATAGCGTCGAGCGTGTGGAGCAGAAAGCTGCCTTGATAAGCGGCCAGACCGGCCCGGGTTTCAAAGTATTGCTCGGCAAGCGTGAGAGGGCAGGGCCAGGGACCGGCTTCGGTGGCGATTCCCCAAAGCAGAGCCAGAATATGGAGCGCGCTCCACAGCGGACGGCCGCGCGTAAAGAGCGCACCGATGATGACCAGCGCGATCCAAAGCAGGTGAACGAGCAGAACGAGGATGGCGGCAGCGGTCATCATGGCAGGGAATAGTTCATCAAAACAGGGAGCGGCCAGCAGGCAATAGGGCGTAGAAGGCGGGAGCCGCCGGGTTTCGCTCTCCCGAAACTCAAAGAGGACCAACCGCAGATTCTTTGATTTCGATCATCCGCCCGACGCCCAGAATGACATCGCATCATTATGATGCAAAACATCTCGGTGCAGTCGTGTAGATTTGAAGCGCGTGCATTTCTTGCGAAAGGGACGGGCGATGAGGGTTCAGGCAGGTCTGTGCATCGTTGCCGTTGGAGCAGTGCTGCAGGCTGTCCGCTATAGCGCGGCTCAGAGCGGAGCGGGTGCGCCAGCGCAGACTCCGGGACGGGCGATGCCTGCGCTGCATGAGAACGCGCAGCTGGGCAAAATCGAGCGATTTGCGGGTGACGGAGACGGCGCATACAAAACGCACAAGTATCGCGACCTGTTTGCCGAGCAGGGCCATACGCCGGACGAGAGCCGGGCCAAGATCGAGAAGGCGTTCCAGCAACTGTTCCACGGCGACGGCCAGGAAGAGCGCATCTATTTTGAAAACGGCGCGAACGAGAACGGAACGCTGGCCTACGTGACCGACTGGGCGAACAACGATGCGCGCACCGAGGGGATGAGTTACGGCATGATGATTGCGGTCGAGCTCAACAAGAAGCGCGAGTTCGACGCGATTTGGAACTGGGCGCACACGTACATGCTGATCACCGATGCGAAGAACCCTTCGGTGGGGTACTTTGCGTGGTCGATGAATACCGATGGCACGCCGCGCTCGGCGGGAGCCGCGCCGGATGGGGAAGAGTACTTCACGATGGCGCTGTATTTTGCGGCGCACCGGTGGGGGAATGGCAAGGGAATTTATAATTACCAGGCCGAGGCGGACAAAATTCTTCGCGGCATGCGGCATCATCCTGTGCTGACGGGCACGGGCCCATTCCGCATCCATCCCGGCGACCCGCCGTTTGTGATGCCGGACCACCCGTGGCCGAGCCCGAACAATCGCAGGATGGCGGCCGAAGCGGCGGCGAGCGGGAGACCGTGGCCCCCGTACCGGATTCCGCGAGCGGCTCGCGAAGAGACGATCGGGCCAATGGTGGACGAGAGCCATTTCATGATCAAGTTTGTGGCGGACCTTCCCGACGGAGTGACCGACGCGAGCTATCATTTGCCGGCGTTTTACGAGCTGTGGGCGCGATGGGGGCCGGTGGAGGATCGCAGATTTTGGGCTATGGCGGCCGATGTGAGCCGGGAGCTTTTCAATCGCGTGACGGGGCCGGAGACGGGATTGACGCCGGACCGGAGCAACCTGGATGGCTCGCCGGTGGTGGAGCGCGATGGAACGCCGACGCCGTTCATGGCCGACTCGTGGCGGAGCGTGAGCAACTGGAGCGTGGATTTTTCGTGGTGGCACAAGGATGGGCGCGAGACGGTGCTGAGCGACCGCATCCAGAAGTTCCTGCTCAGCCAGGGCATGGACACATTTGTGAACCGGTACACGCTGGATGGAAAACCACTGTCGACGGTGCACTCGCCGGGAATGGCGGCCACGACGGCCGTGGGCGGCCTGGCGGCCACGGATGGGCCGACGGCGAAAGCGTTTGTCGATGCGCTGTGGAAGATGCCGGTGCCCTCAGGCGAGCAGCGGTATTACGATGGCCTGCTCTACCTGATGAGCATGATGCACTGCAGCGGGGAGTTCAGGATCTACTGACGGCAGGGCGGGAAGTTTGGCGAGACGCAAGCGCGTGCAGGATCGCGGGCCAAGAATTGGCGCGAGAAACCGTATAGCATGCCGATATTTTGCTGCGAAACCAAACTACGAGCCTACGGCTGCGGGCAGGATTTCTTCCACATCGACCCACTGGGTGGGGTAGTTGCCGGTGTAGCAGGCGGTACAGTAGCCGATGTTTTTCTCGTCGCGGACGGAGGCGAGCAGGCCGTCGAGCGACAAGTAGGCCAGAGAGTCAGCCTCGATGAAGCGGCGAATCTCTTCAACGGAGTGATTGGCGGCGATCAGGTCCTGCTTGCGCGGCGTGTCGACGCCGTAGAAACAAGGAGAAATGGTAGGCGGGCAACTGATGCGCAAATGCACTTCAGTGGCGCCGGCGCCGCGCACCATGCGCACGATTTTGCGGCTGGTGGTGCCGCGGATGATGGAGTCGTCAATAAGGACGACGCGCTTGCCGGCGAGCAGATTGTGCACCGGATTGAGCTTGAGGCGCACGCCGAAGTCGCGGACGCGCTGCTCGGGCTCGATGAATGTACGGCCCACATAGTGATTGCGGATGAGACCGAACCGGAAAGGGATGCCGGCTTGCTCGGCATAGCCCAGCGCAGCGGTCACGCCGGAGTCGGGCACGGGAACGACGACGTCGGCCGGGACGCCTGACTCGCGTGCCAGCTGGCGGCCCATCTGATCGCGCGACTCCTGCACCCAGCGGCCGAAAATGCGCGAGTCGGGGCGGGCAAAGTAGACATGCTCGAAGATGCAGCTGGCCTGCGGCGCACCGGATGCGTACTGGCGGCTGGTGACGCCGTCCTCTGAAACCATGACCAGCTCGCCGGGAAGAATGTCGCGAATGAACTCGGCGCGAAGCAGATCGAAGGCGCAGCTTTCGCTGGCGAAGACGATGGTGTCGGCGCCTTCCGGGTTTTTCATGCGGGCCATGGAGAGCGGACGAAAGCCGCGCGGATCGCGGGCGGCGAAAATGCGGTCGCGTGTCATCATTACGATCGAAAAGGCGCCTTCCACTTGCGAGAGCGAGTCGGCGATGGCGTCGACCAGGGTGGCGGCGGAGGAATGAGCGATGAGCTGGACGATGATTTCGGAGTCGGAGGTGGTCTGGAAGTAGGCGCCCTCGCGCTCCAGGCGCGCGCGGAGGCTGCCCAGGTTGACGAGGTTGCCGTTGTGCGCAATGGCGATGAGGCCCTTGGTGGATTCGACACGGATGGGTTGCGCGTTAAGCAAAGCGGAGTCGCCGGTGGTGGAGTAACGCGTGTGGCCGATCGACATGGTCCCGGGGAGCTTGGCCAGCACGTCTTCGGTAAAGATTTCACTTACCAGGCCCATACCCTTGATGTTGGCGAGATGGAGGCCGTCGGCGGTCGCGATGCCTGCCGATTCCTGGCCTCGATGCTGCAAGGCGTAGAGGCCGAGATAGGCTTCGCGAGCGGCGTGGGGATGATTATGGATGGCGACGACGCCGCATTCTTCGTGCAATTCATCGCCGGCGGCGATGAACTGCAGGGAGCGCGAGATTGAGGGGCTCGGGACTAGAGAGTCAAATGCAGGTCCTTCGACTCCATTTGGCGGTGAAATCGCCAAACTCCGCTCAGGATGACCGCCGTTTGAAGTTGCGCGAAGAGATTGCGACTGGTCGGCAACGCCGGGCACGCCCTGGTAGAGAAGGCTCTTCACGCCAGCACCTCATCGGTGCTGCGCGCACGGCGGGCGGCGTGTTTGGCGCGATTACGTGTCTCTTTCACGCGGAGACCTCATCGTGTAGAGCGGATTCGAGGGCGCTGGACCAGATTCTGCGCAGCTCCTCGAGGGGCGCAGAGATGAAGGTGTCGCCATCCACCAGAATTTCGAGCCGTTTGCCTCCGGTGGCGCCGATGCGCGCAGAGAGGAAGTTGTACCGGCTGGCCATGGCGTCGATCTCGGAGAGATTGCGGTGGTCGGCAGTGACAATAACGGTGGAAGCCGGCTCGGCGAAGAGGCCGAAGAGCGGATGCGCGAGGAGAGACTGATCCTGCTGGACAGTAGCGCCGATGCCTTGGGGGAATGCCGCCTGCGCCAGGGCAACGGCAATGCCACCGTCGGAGATGTCGCGCGCGGAACGAATGAGCTTGCGCCATGCGAGGATGGCTAACAGGTTATGCAGGCTGGCTTCGGCATCCAGATCAAGCGCCGGGGGAGTGCCCCATAACTTGCCGAGAAGAATTTTGGCAAATTCAGAGGACCCCAATGCGGCGAGATTGGCTGCAGCTTCCGCGTCGGTTGCGTCGGGTTCTTCGCGTGGCCGGGGCTCGCGCTCAAGCGCAGGAAGCGGATATTGGCTGATGGGCGGAGGGTCGAGAGGAACTTTGAGAGTGGGGTCGGGCTCCTGGCCGCGCGGGATCGGCCAAAGCAGCACGATGGCTTCTTTCTCGCGCTGAAAGTGCGAAGGCACGGCCTTGGTCACGTCTTCAAGAATCCCCACGACGCCGAGGACCGGAGTGGGATAAATGCCCACGCCTTTGGTCTCGTTATATAAGGAGACGTTTCCGCCGGTGATGGGCGTGCCGAGTGCGGTGCAGGCTTCGGCGATGCCGTCGATGGCGGCCGAAAGCTGGGCCATGATTTCGGGCTTCTCGGGGTTGCCGAAATTGAGGCAGTTGGTGGCGGCCACGGGCGTTGCGCCGGTGCAGGCGACCTTGCGTGCGGCTTCGGCCACGGCGTGCATGGCGCCGAGCCCGGGATCGAGCCAGCACCAGCGGCCATTGCCGTCGAGCGCCATGGCAAGACCGCGCTCCCTGGCTCCCTCGCTCCCTTGCTCCCTTGTGCCTGTTCCCTTAATGCGCATCACCCCGGCTTCTCCGCCGGGCCCTTGCACGGTATTGGTCTGCACCATCGAGTCGTATTGCTCGTGAATCCAGCGCTTGGAGCAGATGTTCGCGCCCGCCAGCAGCTTTTTCAAATCGGCAGTGAAGTCGCGCGGCTCGGCAAGTTTTGCAACCACTTCTTCGGGAGGGTCGAGCGGAACGGGGGCCTTCCAGGTGCCGATAGGGCGGTGATACAGCGGCGCATCGTCGGTGAGGGACTGATTGGGAATGTCGGCGACGAGCTCACCGTGGTGATGAATGCGCAGGCGCGGCTCGGGCTGAACCGTGCCGATGATCACCGCGTCGAGGCCCCACTTTGCGAAGACGCGCAAGACCTCGTCTTCCCGGCCTTTCTCGGCGACCAGCAACATGCGCTCCTGGCTCTCGGAGAGCATGATCTCATAGGCGCTCATGCCGGTCTCGCGCTGGGGCACGTGGTCGAGCTCCACATCGAGACCGACGCCGCCGCGCGCGCCCATCTCGCACGTGGAGCAGGTGAGCCCCGCAGCGCCCATATCCTGAATGCCGACGACGGCGCCGGTCTGCATGGCTTCAAGACATGCCTCGAGCAGCAGCTTCTCCATGAACGGGTCGCCCACCTGCACGTTGGGGCGCTTCTGTTCCGACCCTTCCTTGAACTCTTCCGAGGCCATGGTTGCGCCGTGGATGCCGTCGCGACC
>JASHQH010000009.1 GCA_030037635.1 Acidobacteriaceae bacterium | reverse complement strand
GGATCGATCGTCTCCTTGTAGATCGCCTTCGGATCCTTCGCGGCCACTTCCTCAATCTCCATGCCGCCTGCCTGCGAGGCCATGAACACCAGCTTGCCCGTCGCGCGGTCGAGCACAATGCCGAGATAGAGCTCGCGCTCGATCGCCGCCGTCTCCTCGATGAGCAAACGCTGCACCTTCTGCCCCTGGGGTCCGGTCTGATGCGTCACCAGCGTCATTCCCAGGATGTTCTTGGCGTGCAGTTCGGCGTCCTCGCGTATCTTGGCCACCTTCACGCCACCGCCTTTGCCGCGTCCGCCGGCGTGAATCTGCGCCTTGACCACCACGCCCGGAGCGCCCTCGGCAAACAGCTTGCGTGCCACCGCCGTAGCCTCTTCGAAGGTGGCCGACATTTCGCCCTTGGGCACGGCAACGCCGTACTTCGCCAGGATTTCCTTAGCTTGATATTCGTGAATCTTCAAGGGATAGGGACCTCAAGCAATGTTCAGATTACCACGCAGAATTGGGGCAAAATCTGGAGCGTGCTGTCCCACCCGAAACGCACAGAACGCGTTTAGGATGGGGCACCCAAGTGGGTGTGAAGGACGGAAGCACGCTCTGCAATACTCATGACATGTCGTTGTTGAAGGATCTGCTTCGTCCGCTGGCTGAAGATGGCGCCGCGCTCACGCGCACGCAAGCCGACGAAGTGCTCGAAGAGATTCTGGCCGGCGGCGTGCCCGAAGTGGAGATCGCCGCGCTCCTGGCCGTCCTGGCGACGCGCGGCGAACAGGCTCCCGAGCTGGCCGGCTTCGTCGACGTCATGCGCAAGCATTCCGTGCCTTTACCCTTTGGACCAGGTGAGCGGGACGCGCTGGTGGATTGCGTCGGCACCGGAGGCGGCGGACCACAAACCTTCAACATTTCCTGCGGAGCTGCGCTGGTGGCCGCGGCTGCCGGCGCCAAAGTTGCCAAGCACGGCAACCGTGCTGTCACTTCGCGCTGTGGCGCAGCCGATGTTCTCGAGGCCCTCGGCGTGCCTATCGAGCTTTCGCCCCAACTGGCCGTCGAATGCCTGCGTGAAACCGGTTTCGTCTTTCTCTACGCGCCGCTCTACCACCCCGCCATGAAAGCCCTTGGGCCGCTGCGCCGCGCCCTCGGCTTCCGCACCATCTTCAACCTGGTGGGCCCGCTCACCAACCCTGCCCACGCGCGCACACAAGTTATCGGCGTGCTCGCTCCCAGCCGCGTCCTGCTGGTGGGCCGCGCGCTCGTCATGCTCGGCGCCAAACGCGCCTTCGTCGTGCACGGAACGGATGGGATTGATGAGCTCACCACGACGGGCGAGTCGGTCGTGGCACGTGTCGAAGAGAATTCGGCCGATCCGGCGGGCTTGCCGCAGCTCCACCCCAGCGACAAAGGGCCGTCGCCGGGGGCCCCGACGCTGAAGGCCGCTCGCATCACGCCCGAGATGGCTGGCCTTCCCCGCGCCACGCTCGACGACTTCATCGGTGGCGACGTGGCCACCAACAAGGCGCTGCTTTACGACGTGCTCACCGGCATTCACGGCGCGCGCCGCGACATCGTTCTCCTCAACGCCGCCGCCGTGCTGGTCGCCGCCAACCTTGCCGGCGACCTGAAAGAAGGCGTAGCCCTCAGCGCCGAGGCCATTGACTCCGGGCAGGCCGCCGCGCTGCTCGAAAAACTCCGCCGCTTCGGCGCAAAGCACGGCTCAAGGTAGATTCGGACGAAATCGCCGGCGGATCGGCTTACATCCAGCTCGACGGGCGCATCAGCCTCACCGCAAGCATCCACGAGCCCAGTGAAACTGCAAGCGCCAACGCCACCCAGATTGCATCCTGCAACCCGCGCCCGGCAGCCGGCGATAAAACCGGAGCGTTCAGCGACATCTGCCGCATCTCGGGCAGCGCGTAGCGGATCGTCTCCCACGCGCCCCAGCCAAGCACGCCGGTAGCCAGCACAATGCCGGGCACAGCGCGCCTCCACGGGAAAGGAATCGGTGCGGGCATCGCGGCCTCTGCGCGCACCCGCTCCATGGCCGCGGCCACAAAGCCCGACGAAGGAACAATCTCCTCGTCCGTCGCCAGAATGCGATCGATCAAATCTGCCTTGCCGTTCATGCCGGGTCTCATCGCCATACCTCCCTGCCCGATTCTGAAGCTTGCGCGCGGCTGGGCGCAGCGCCTTCGTCGCGCAATTGCGGAAATCGCCTTCGCAGCATTTCGCGTCCACGCGCCAGCCGGGCCTTTACGGTTCCCTCGGGTACGCCCATCGTCCGTGCCGCAGCGCTCACATCCATCTCGTGAAAGTAGTAGAGGACCACGGGCTCACGGTACGACTGCGGCAGCGCCAGCACTGCCCTCCGCACCCGTTCGTTGCGCCTTCTCTCTGCCGCGGCCTTATGTTGATCGGCCTCGCTCGCGGGCTCCGCGATCTGTTCGATCGGCACATCCACCGCGGGAAAGCGCTTGAGCTCCGAGCGGAAGACATTGGCTGCCAGGGCGAACAGCCACGTGGAAAAGCTCGACTCGCGGCGCCAACTGGCCAAGCCTCGCCAGGCGCGCACCAACGCGTCCTGCGCCATCTCCTCGGCTCGCGCGCGATCGCGGCAGTAACGCCACGCCATGTTCACCAGCGGGCCCTGCCAGCGCCGCACGATGCCCTCGAACGCGTCCACATCGCCGGCCAGAACGCGCTCCACGTCGGCAGCATCCCGGTCCGTCGCTTCGTCGGCCGTGCTGCTGGAGATTCGCGTCACAAATCGCTCCGCCGGGTAAGACAGCCCGGCCGCCTGCGTGGTTGCATTTTATTCCCGAAACGGAAGCTGGGGAAAAATTTGCAACCGGCCGCCGCGGTCCTCTGTCTCACCGTTCGCATGGGGAAAGACAGTTTCCCCAGAATATGCTCAGGAGGAATCCATGGAACATCTGGCACTCGCGCTGTTTAACGACAACCCCGACTTCGGCATGTGGGTCTTTCTTTCCGTCGGCGCCGTCGCGCTCTTCGTCATCTTCCTGCCCGCCGTGAACTGGATCGACGCGCGCCGCAAGGAACGCGAGGCGTTCTACAAAGCCGAGACCCTGCGCCGCATCACCGAGTCTTCAAGCGAGGGCGCTAAGGCCGCCGTGGAAATGCTGCGCGAGCAAAACCGTCTCGAACGCATCAAAAAGCGCGAGGGCGTCAAGGTAGGCGGACTGATCAACATCGGGGTCGGCATTGCCCTGATCATCTTTCTACGGGTCCTGATCGGCGCCCACGAGGAGAACTCGCCTTATCTCGTGGGATTGATTCCCGGCTTCATCGGCATCGCCATGCTGATCTACGTCTACTTCCTGGCCGCCCCCATCGAGTAGCCCTCGCCTCAGGCCTGCTTGCGGCGAACAGCGCGAGCATTTTCTCGCGCCCTTCGCCGCCGGACGCGAGCCGTTTGACGAACCTGCTCCCAGCTAAGACAATAAAAGTGTTGCCCTTCCTCCGGAGTCCCCGCGGACAGGTCTTCGTCCGTGGGGTGGTGCGTGTGGGCCTGTGGCGCAGTTTGGGAGCGCGCTTCCATGGCATGGAAGAGGTCGTCGGTTCGATCCCGACCAGGTCCACCAAATTCTTCCGCACAGTTCCGGCGCTAAGGTCCTTCGCTGCGCTCAGGATTTCGGCTCGCGGCTCGGACGCCGGGAAGACGCCTCAAGTTCGATCCCTTTTGTCAGCCGCTTCGCTCGCTGCCCGTTCTTTATCCTGATCGGTTGCGCTCCCGGGTCACCTTCGTTGAGGCCTAGCCTTAGCGCCCTCAGAAACACAGCGAGCGAGGCCGCAAGCGTCACGCCCAGCGCCATCCACGGGACCACCGGCGAGTAGGCAAAGACCTGTGGAGACTCCCGCAGCACAAAGACCCACCCAAGATAGCCGGCGAAGCAAGCGC
>JASHQH010000081.1 GCA_030037635.1 Acidobacteriaceae bacterium | reverse complement strand
AAGTTTCGCCTCGGCGTAGTGGCAGCCACCGGCGGCATCGCGATCTTTTATTTACTCACCATGCTGCTCAGCTTCTTTCACATCTCGTTTTTCAGTTCCGTTTACGGCTCCGGCCCCATCGGCATCGTCTTCAGCCTCTTTGTGGTTGCCATCGCCTCGCTCAACCTGGTGCTCGATTTCGATTTCGTTGAGCAGGGCGTGGCTTACGGCGCGCCCAAATACATGGAGTGGTATGCCGCCTTCGGCATCATGGTCACGCTGGTGTGGCTGTACCTTGAGATTCTGCGCCTGCTGGGGAAAATGAGAAGTAACCGGTAGAGAAGCAGCCGGCGGGGAGCAGCCAATAGCCAGGCGGCCGTCTGGAAAACCGGGAAGCGGAGTTCGGGGGCGAGGAGGGTCTCGCCCCCACCCTAACGGCAAAAACAGAGGCGCCGTTAGGATGGGGCATCCAGGTTTGTGCTGAATGGGGGAGCTCCGCTGCCTCGTTCACTGCTTGTTCACGTCGACGTAGTACAAGTCCGTCGCTACCTGAAACTCATCTTTGGTCAGCGGCGTCTGCATCCACTGCCACTTCGTGGTCGGACGGATGATCTGCCAGTGATCGGGCGTGCCCACGCGGACCGGCATGGCGAAATCGTCTTCGTCGGCATCCCACTTGTACATCACCATCCCCGGCGCCTCGCCAAACAGCAGCTCCAGGCGCGGAATCTTCACCTGGCGCAGATACTGGTTGAAGATGGGTGTCAGGTTCATGCCCGTGTGCTGGTTGAAGTACGCCACCACGTCCTCGGTCATGATGTTCTGATACTTGAAGTGCTGATAGAAGCCGTGGATCAGCGTGAACCATCTGGCATCATCATCGATCACGCTGCGCAGCGTATTCAGCATCAGCGCACCTTTGAAGTACTGGTCCTCGGTGGGATCGGCATTCACTCCGCGCTCGGCCACGATGGGCCGCTGGTTGTAGATCTTCGGTTTCAGCCCGTTCAGATACCTGATGGCGTCGGCCTTGCCCCAGTGGTATTCCACGTACAGGCCTTCAAGATATGTCGCCCAGCCCTCGTGTATCCACATGTCAGAGGAGTCGGCCGCGGTGATGCTGTTGCCGAACCACTCGTGCGCGCTTTCGTGAATGATGATGAAGTCGAAGCGCAGGCTGATGCCGGTTGCGGTCCAATCGCGTCCCAGGTAGCCGTTCTCAAACCGGTTGCCGTACGCCACGGCGCTCTGGTGCTCCATGCCGGAGTACGGTACTTCGACCAGCTTGTAGCCGTCGCGCGCAAACGGATAGGGCCCGAAGTAGTGCTGATAGGCCTCCATCATGCCCTTGGCCTGCGCAAATTGCGTCTTGGCTTTTTCCAGGTCCTCGGGCAGCACGTAATAGTCCATCGCCAGGTCGCCCAGCTTCTCGCCCCAATGCACGTAATTGCCGATGTTCAGCGCCACGTCGTAGTTGTTGATGGGATAACTCACGTGCCAGTCCCAGCGCGTATAGCCGTCGCCAAGATCGGTCTTGCCCGCGAACTTTCCGTTGGACACGTCCATCAACCCGTTAGGAACGGCCACGCTGATGTCCATGCTCTCTACTTCGTCGCGCCACTGGTCCTTGTCGGGCCACCAGATGCTGGCGCCGGTGCCCTCGCAGGCGGTAAAGATCCACACGTGGCCCGATGGATCGTGCCCGAACGTAAAAGCGCCGAAGCGGCCCAACTCGGGCGGATGTCCGGAGTAGTAGAAATCGATGGAATACACCTGGCCGGCGTGCAGCGTCTGCGGAAAGTCGATGAACACGGCGCCTGTGTCGCGCGTGTATTTGAGCGGCGTCTGGCCGAAGAGGATTTTGTCGATGTCGAGCTTGTCGGTCAGGTCGATCTGGATGCGCGTGCCATCCTTCAGCATGCGGAAGCGGATGGTGTTCTTGCCGCTGATGGTCTGCTTGTCGGGATCGACGCGAATGTCGAGGTGGTAGTAGAGCAGGTCGTTGTTGGCGCGGAATGGACCGTATGCGCCGCGCAGCATGTCGTAGCGCGTGGGTACCGGCGAGCTGGCGTCATTCGGCGCCGGCGGGCGCCGCGGCGGCGCCTTTGACGTTTGAGCGGGCGCGGCCGCCTTGGGCGAAGCGGCAGGGGCGGGTGCGGTGGGCGTCTGCTGGCCCGATTGCGCCGCAGCGGCAAATCCAAAGCTGAGAACAAGAAGGCAGGAAGCGAGAAAGCAGGTCAAAGAGCGCATGGCTCATCGTACTGCGTGGGACTTGCCGCTCACAAAAACTGCGGCTGCCGGTCGTGCTCTTGCCATTGGCTATTGGCTACTGGCTACTGGCCGCTTTGCGGCGAGATCAGCGTGAACGTCACGCTGCCCGTCGTACTGCGCCGATGAGGCGTGCCCCGCGGAATCACCAGCATATCGCCCCTGTGCAGCGTGACCGTCGTCGCTCCTTCCGACGCCGGCGCCAGCCACTCGCCGATCCGGATATTGCGCCCTCCCTGCGGCTCGCCCCCCAACTCGTACACCGTCGACCCCTCGAGAATCTGGAAGATGTGGTCGCGGCCTTCGTGCCACTCGAACTCCTTGGCGCTCTTGCCGACCTCGGTTGTCAGCACCACGGTAAAATTCTTTCCCTGCACCAGGTTGTTGTTACCGGGGCTCTCCTGGAGAGCCTTGATGTCGGCCGAAATCTGCTGCGCGGTGAACAACTGGAAGGCAGGCGCCTCAGGAGCGGCGGCATTCTGAGAATTGGCACTCGCGCTGAAAGCCAATGCGTCGCATAGCGTAAGACCAGCGGCTGCGGCGGCAGGCATGCCGCGCAAAAAGCGGCGGCGAGTAGGATCGTTGACGATGACGCTGCGCATGGGAATCTCCATGGGTGGCGAAAATGACTTCGTGCCGCATTCTATCAGCGCGACATCTGAAGGGGGTGCGAAAGCCTCACGCGTCGAACTGCCGCAGCCATGGCGCCAGCAGCGCGGCAACCTTGCGCGGCTGTTCGTAAGCGGCAAAGTGGCCGGCATCGGGAAGCAGATGATACGCACAGCCGCCCGGCGCAGCGCGAAAGGCCTCCATCTCAGCCGGTGTGACGGAACCATCTTCGCCGCCCGCAATGGCCAGCACGGGCACGCGCAGCGTGGCCACAGTCGGAACGGAGTCAGGGCGCGTGGCAAGTCCCGCCTGCACAGCCACCTCGGCGTCGGCCGTGAGCGTCATGCGCGCGCGCACCTCGGCCACAATCTCAGGCCGCTCGCGGCGCGCCGTCGCGCCCAGCAGCGTCTGCGCCATCCCGTCAAAAAGCGCCCCAACCCCTTCAGCTCGGGCCCGCGCAATGGTTTCCACGCGTTTCGCCAAACCGGCCTCGGTGTCCGCCTGCGGCTTGGAACAGAGGAAAGCCATCCCTCTTACGCGCTCGGGAGCCCTGCGCCAGATTTCCAGCAACACGTAGCCGCCGATCGAGCAGCCGGCAAAGACCGCGCGGCGCAAGCCCAAATGGTCGACGAGAGCCAGCACGTCCGCAGCAAGCTGCGCCATGCTAAGCACGGGCGCATCCGGCACGCGGGCGAAGTCGCCAGTGGGAAGCGAGGAACCCAGCTGCGATTCCCCGTGACCGCGCAGGTCGGGAAGGATGGCGCGAATACCCGCCAGCTCGCGCGTGAGCGGACGCCAGAACTCGCGGTCGAGCGGAGTGGGGTGCAGAAAGACGACGTTCAAACCCGCACCGGCGTCGGTAAATCCAATGCGCGAACCATCCGGCAGGTCAAGGGAGCCCATGGCAGAGAATCATACGCTGGGCGGATAGGCGCCCGGCAGCGGCAGCGGCTCCTCGGGGATCGCGACCCAGGCAATCAGATAGGCGATGCCGAACAGGCCGCTCGAGAAGATGAGGCCGAGGACAGCAATGATGCGGATCACAACCACGTCCCATCCATGGGCGCGGGCCAGCGCCATGCACACCCCGCCGATCACGCGCCCCACGTGCGGGCGAACCAGCGGATGCACAGGGTAAAACGGCGTCGGCGGCATCGCGGCGCCACAGTTGGAACAAAAATGCGCGACCCCAGGCATTCCCGACCCGCAACGCTGGCAATACACCATCATGATCGTTCCTCCGGCAGGCAAGCTCCCGCTGCTCTGAGGATACGATCAAGCCGCCGCTGCGGTTCCATGCTTGCGCCGGACGCGGAGGGAGCGTGGGCCTTCAGGCCCTGTCGGTTGGATGTCGGATGCCCCGGCCGGCATTGAGCAGCGCTCAGGCTCCCCGATACGGGTTATGCAGATATTTGCGCGCCTGGTCCGCGCGCGAAGTATTGGGGCCGGCGTCGATGGCCGCCTCGTAATCGCGCACCGCAAGCTCCCGCTGGCCGTCCAGATCGTGACATTCCCCGGCGTCGAGCAGCGAGCGGACCTTCAGCTCCGGCCCCACGCCGGGGGTCGCCGCTGCGCGCTCATAAGCCTGCGCCGCCTCAGTGGAGTGGCGCTGGCCCCGCAAAGCGTCGCCGAGCCCGAATTCAGCCAATTCCAGCCTGGCCGAGGCAAAATAGCCGGGCCTCACAGCGTCAAGGAGAAGTTGCCGGTAGGCAACTACCGCGGCCATGCCTTCACCCGCATCCTTGCGCAGGTTGGCCTCTTCCAGGCAAAAGAGAAAGTCGTGTGGGTATTGGTCTTTCAGCTCGCGCACCACCTGAATCGCTTCCTTGTACCTTGCCTCACGCCGCAGGAACAGCGCAATCACGGTGCGCGCTTCAACATTGGTCAGCACGCCTCGAGCGCCGTCGTCGCGCAGCAGCGCCAGGCCGGCGGATTTTGACCCGGTGATGCCGGCGAATCCGATCATGAACTTGAAGGGCCATGGCAGCGCGCCCACAACGTACTCGTAGACTCCCACAATCAGCTTCGCGTCCACGTAGTCAGGATCCAGCTTGAGCACCTGCGCGGCGTCGTCTTTGGCTTTCGTGGCCAGCCTGAAGCCGGTGGCATAAGCGCGTTCCACCATGGCCACATAGGCGCAGCGCAGGCTCCGCACCCACGCGCGGGCAAACAGTGCGTCCACATCGTTGGGATTCTTGCTCAGCCGCCAATCGGCCTCCCGCACGGCTTCATCGGCCAGCGCGAAAATCTGATCGCGCTTCTCAGGATCCTCACCGGTCGCATGACGGCCGGTCAGGAAGCCGTCGTTGGCGTAAAACGTGGTGTCGAGCAGATCGAGGCGGTAGAGCTCCTGAAAGATCAGCGCGTTCAGCAGGTAGGCCGTAGCTTGCGGATCGCCCGGGTGAGCGGCGTGAAACTGCTGGAACAGTGCGACCGCGCCCGGATAATCGAGGTTGTAGAAGTCTTTATAGGCCGCCCTCACCTGCGGATCGTAGTTCATGGGATTGGTGTGCACGGCGGCCGCCGCGGCAACGTTTGCCAGCAACAACCAAAGAAGCCCAATCAGCCATTTCCTCACGCGTAGCGTCCCCGTTTTTGAGGCCGATGTCTCTCTTCAATGGTACTCGTTCACCGATGGATCGGTCCGGCCGAGGTTTGTGCTATCCCAGGTCTCAGAATCGAGACCTGGGACGCCTACGTTCGTGCTGAGTCGACAAATACGGTTGGGGTTCGTGCGATCCCGCCCGGACGACAGGCGTAAATTAGCATTTCAGTATGCCCATTCCTGAGCGGCTCAACCCCGCATTTGCCGGGTCGCGCGGCACGGAGCAGGATCTCGAAGCTGCGCGCCGGCGCCTGATCGTGGCGCTCGATGTACCCCATGCCGGCGCCGCCACCGAACTGGTTGAACGGCTGGAGGGTTCGTGCTCGTGGTTCAAAGTGGGCGCGGAGCTGTTTACGGCGGCAGGGCCTGACCTGGTAGAAAAACTGGTTCGGCGCGGCCACGCGGTTTTTCTCGACCTCAAGTTTCACGACATTCCCAACACCGTTGCAGGCGCGGTGCGCTCGGCCGCGCGTCTGGGCGTGCGCATGATGACGGTTCACGCCGCTGGAGGGCCGGCGATGCTGGCCGCGGCCCGCCAGGCGCTGGAGGGCATCGCCAATCCGCCGCAACTGCTGGCCGTCACCGTGCTTACCAGCATGGACGCGGCGCAACTGAAAGCCTCCGGCGTGGGACGCACACCCGCGGCGCAGGTCGAACTGCTGGCAAAGATGGTGTTGAAGGCAGGCATTCGTGGGTTTGTCTGCTCGCCCGAAGAAGTTGCGGCCTTGCGCGCACTCGCCGGCCCCGAAGCGGTCTTCGTGGTCCCGGGAATTCGCCCCCTCGGTGCCGATGCGGGAGATCAGAAGCGCAGCGCAACGCCCGCGTCCGCCCTGCACGCCGGCGCCAGCTACCTGGTGGTCGGCCGGCCCATCACCCAGGCCCCCAACCCTGCCAAAGCGGCCGAAGCGATCTTGAAGGAGATGGCGAAAGCG
>JASHQH010000080.1 GCA_030037635.1 Acidobacteriaceae bacterium | reverse complement strand
CTGCGGCTGTTTCTATCGATGCGGGACGGGCGGTCAACCGCTGATCTGCACGGTTTCATCTGCCGCTGGCAGAACGGCCAGCGCCGGCGCAGCCAGCCCCGGAACATTTTCAGCAAAACTCAGGCTGCCCACGCTCAGCAGCGCGCTGCATTCCGCTTCGGGCAGGGCGGGACTATAGAGGAATCCCTGCACTTCCTTGCAATTCTGCTTGCGGAAATAGTTGAGCTGATCGGGCGTCTCCACGCCTTCGGCCACGCACTCCAGGCCCAGATCGCGCCCCAGGTTGATGATGGTCCTCACCACTGCCTCTGCAGCGGGCTGCGAAGCAAGGTCCCGCAGAAACGAGCGATCGATTTTGATCCGGTCGATGGGGAAGCGGCGGAGATACGACAGCGATGACCATCCCGTGCCGAAATCATCCAGCGAGAGGCTCACGCCGATTTTCTTCAGGCGCCGCATGATCCGATCCGTTGAGTTCGTGTCATCCAGCATCACCAATTCCGTTAATTCCAGCTCCAGCCACTTCGGATCGAGGCCGGACTCCGACAAAGCGCTTTCCACGTCGCCCACGATATTGTTCCGGTAAAACTGATTCGCCGACAGGTTCACCAGCATCCGCACCGGCGGCAATCCCTTCTTTTGCCAGGCGGCGTTTTGCGCGCACGCGGTTTGCAGAACCCAGCGGCCGATCGAAACCATCAGCCCCATCTCCTCGGCCTGGGGTATGAAGTGGTTGGGAGAGATCATCCCCTCTTCCGGATGGCGCCAGCGCAGCAATGCTTCCATGGCCGTAATTTTGCCCGACGTTGTGCACACCAGCGGCTGGTAGTAAAGGACAAACTCCTCCCGTTCCAGCGCGTGCTGCAGGTCGAATTCCATCTTCAGGCGCCGGCGCGTGGCATCGGTCAAATCCGGCGTGAACCGGCAGTAGGAACCGCGCCTTCTTTTCTTCGCTTCGTACATTGCCGTGTCCGCCGCTTGAAGCAGGTCCCTCGGATTCTCGCCGTGCAGGGGATATTCGCAAATGCCGATGCTGGCGCTGATTCTCAGGTTGTGCCCTTCGATTTCGAACGGCTCGCTGAGCGCGCCCAGCAGCTTTCGCGCCACGTATTCGATCTCCCGGCCAGGTTCGACGGCCGGAAGAACCACCGCGAATTCGTCTCCGCTGAGCCGCCCCACAATGTCGCTGGCGCGCAGGCTTTCTCTCAGCCGGATAGAGACCGCCTCAAGAAGGCGATCGCCCAGATAGTGGCCGTAGGAGTCGTTCACATTCTTGAAGCGATCCAGGTCCAGCATGAACACCGCCACTCGCTTTTGGTTGCGGCACGCAAAAGCAATGGCCTGGCCCAGGCGGTCTTCCAGAAGGGTGCGATTGGGCAGTCCGGTGAGCGCATCGTGAAGCGCCATGTAGCGAATGCGCAGCTCAGCCTCTTTGCGGTCGGTGATGTCGCGCGAAATTCCCATCGTGCCCACGATCGCGCTGCGCTGATCCTTCAGCGGAACCTTGGTGGTCAGTACCCAGGTCTCGTGTCCATCCGGCCACGTCTCTCTCTCTTCAATGCCGATCAGCGGCACGCCCGTTTCCATGATCTTCTTCTCGTCCACGAGCGCCTTCACGGCGTGTTCCGCAGTAAAGATGTCGGAATCCGCCTTGCTTACGGCCTGCGCGGGATCGGCCAGCCCCACATAGTCGGCCATCGCCCGGTTGATGCGCACAAATCGGCTGTTGCGATCCTTGAAGTACACATTGTCGGGAATGTATTCGAGAAAGGCGTTCAGAAGATGTCGCTCGGTCTTGAATTCGCGGTCGGCCAGTGTCCGCAGAATCACCAGCCCCACAACCACAATGATCGCAGCCGCCAGGACCGCAATCACCAGAGGAGAAAATCCGAATAGGTGCGCCGCGCCTCGATGTTCCGCCGCGGCGGTCATGATGGCGCCCGTGATCACGCTCCCTGAAACTGCGGCGGAGACAGCAATCCACACACCAGGTACAGCCGGAAAATGCCCCTTCCACTTCATTCGTATCCAGCTTTTGGGGAGCCCATATTAAATCGAGTTACTTCCGCAAGTCTGCTTGAAGATTGAAGACGTTTCAATACATAACGATGGCCGCCACCTGCAACTTTGGTGTGTGCGCGCCGTTACTGGAGTAAGAGAGCGCCATTTTCATGGAGTTGTCGTTCGCCCCATGTCTGGGCAGATTGCAAAAGGTGATTCAATTCATCCGCGACGACGCCCGCACCATCAGCTCCGGCGCCAGAACCACGTTGCGCGGCCGCGCCGACGGCGGCTTTCCGAGCAGCGTCATCACCATCTTCGCGGTCCGCTCGCCAATCTCCCGCGAGCGCTGGTCGACGCTCGAAAGCGGCACCTGCAGCTTGCTGCTGTAGTGAAAATTCCCGCAGCCCACAATGGCCATACCCCTGGGAATGCGCACTCCCGCTTCGAATGCCCGGTCCATCGCGCCCATGGCAACCGTGTCGTTGAAGCAGAAGATGCCGTCCGGCCGCGGTTTCAGGGCCAGTATCTCTTCCATCGCCCGCCGTCCTCTCCGCTCGCCATCGGAGTCCGCCGCCTCGCCGCAGGCAACAATGTAACCATCCGGCAGAGCCATGCCATGGCGTCGCAGCGTATTGCAGAATCCTTCGGCCCGGTGATTGCCCACGTTGGTCGCCGGACCGCGAAGATGCGCGATCCGCTTGCATCCTTGAGCAATCAGGTGTTCGGTCGCCAGCTCGCCCACCTTGTAGTCGTCCACGCCCACAAAGTTGCATGCAAATCGCGGAAAGCTCCGGTCGATCAGCACCAGCGGCACGCCGGCCTCCCCAATCCTGCGCAGGCTCTCGGGGTCTTTCTGGCACGACGCCACAACAAAGCAATCCAAATGATGCGCGAGCATGTGCTCGATCTCGTCCTGCTCAAGCTGCGCATCGCTCTCTGATGACGAGACGATCAGGTAGTACTCCTTCTCGCGCAGCTTGGCCGAAAGACCCTTGGCAATCTCCGCGAAGAACGGATGGATGAGGTCGGGCACCACCAGGCCGATCAACGAGCTTCGGCCGGTCACAAGACTCCGCGCAGTCAGGTTGGGCCGGTAATTCAACCGCTTGACGCGTTCAAGGATCTTCGCCTTGGTCTCTTCTGCAATGTCCGGCCGGTTCCTCAGCGCCCGCGACACCGTAACCACCGACACTCCTAGTTCGGCGGCTATATCTTTCAGGCGAACGACCATGGCATGAGTGTATCCGCCTCTGCCGCGTGCCATGAAGCTCCCCTGGAACGGGCTTGGTAACCAGGGCACGGCTTCGGTCGCGCCGTAAGTGTCACAAATCATCGTGGGCATCAGCCCCTGCCTCGGCCGGCGCAGCACGAGCGAAGACCTGCGCCCCGCATTCACCGGCCGTCTCTGCTATAGTGGCTCGGCGGCGAATTTGCGCAATCTTCGTAAACGCTAACGTAACCTGCGGCACGCGATGAATGAGGAGATGGCATGAACTGGAGCGAAGGTACGAGACGGTCATTCCTGAAGCAGTTTGGCGCCGCCGGCGCCGCCGCTTTTGCGGTTGCAAACAGCGACGTCCTGGCGCACTCTGCCCCCACCGGCGCGCAGGCCGGCCCCGCGCCCACGCCTGCTGACCTCAAGCAAGCCGCCACCCGCGACGCGCGCATGGCCTGGTGGCACGAGGCCAGGTTCGGCATGTTTATTCACTGGGGCCTCTATAGCGTGATCGGCCAGCACGAGTGGGCTAAGGAGTATCAGGGCATTCCCATTCCCCAATACGAAATTCTTGCCAGGCATTTCCATCCCAAGCCCAATGCCGCTCGCGACTGGGCGCGCCTGGCCAAGCGCGCCGGCCAGAAGTACATGGTGATGACCACCAAGCATCACGAAGGATTCTGTAACTTCGATACTAGGCTCACTGATTACAACGCGGCGCAGCAGGGTCCCGGCCGCGACCTGGTCCGCGAATTTGTTGAAGCGGCACGCGCCGAAGGACTCCGCGTGGGCTTCTACTACTCGCTCATGGACTGGCACCACCCCGACGGCGCCATCTGCAAAACTGACGAAGCCGCGCGCCGCCGCTTCGTCGACTACACCCATGGCCTCATCCGCGAGCTGATGACCAACTACGGCAAGATCGACATTCTCTGGTACGACGTCTCCTGGCCGCTCAATGCCGAGCAATGGGAGTCGGAGCGCATGAACGAGATGGTCTTCCAGCTGCAGCCCGACATCATTGTGAATAACCGCAACGGCCTCGAGGGCGACTTCGCCACGCCCGAGCAGCACATCGAGGCTTCGGCCGCGGGCCGCGCCTGGGAGTCGTGCATGACCCTCAACGACAGTTGGGGATTCAACCGCGCCGACAATGCCTGGAAGACGCCCGAGGCCATCGTCGACAATCTCGCTACCTGCGCGCGCGGCGGCGGCAACTATCTGCTCAACATCGGCCCCGAGCCTGACGGTTCCGTCCCGCTCATATCCATTGAAGTTTTAGAAGCTGTGGGCAAATGGCTTGACACCAACGGCAAAGCGATCTACGGCACCGAGCGCGGCCAGCTTCAAGCCAACGTCAACGCCAACTACACCCGCCGCGGCAACACGCTCTATATCCATCAGCACTTCTGGCCCGGACACACCCCCGCGGCCGACTGGCTCACCTTCTTCCAGCCTCAGGTTGTCTTTGCCATCGGCGGCCTCAAGCCCAAAGTTTTGTCAGCGCGGCTGCTCAAGACCGGCCAGAAGGTCGAATTCACGCAGGACGAATTCAGCTTCCGCCTCACCGGCATGCCGCTGGCAGCGCCCGAGTCGCCCGCCACGGTGATTGAAGTGGAGTGTGACGGCGAGCCGGTCATCGACCACGCCGCCGAGCGCCCGCTCTGGCCGCGCTACAAGGTGGGCATCAGCATCTAGCTTGCTCCTTGCTGTTGCCCCATCCTAACTGTGCACCGCGCAAGCGGAGCACAGCTAGGGCGGGAACCGCGCTACGATCCTGCATCCAGAATCGCATCCCCAATCCGCGCGGCTTCCACGGCCGCTCGCACTGCGTGCACGCGCACCATCGACGCTCCGTTCAGGATCGCCGCCGTCATCGCCGCCAGGCTCGCGTTTTCGCGGGAATCCAGCGGCGCGTCATTCCCGCCGAAAAGCGGCCTCAGCGTCTGCCCCAGAAACGATTTGCGGCTTAATCCCGCCAGCAGCGGCCGTCCCAGCGCAAGCAGCTCTGCCTGCCGCGCCAGCAGCGCATAGTTCTCATCAAACCGCTTGCCGAAGCCATAGCCGGGATCGAGAACCACGGCATCTGCCGCAACACCGGCGCGCTGCGCGACCGCCAGACTGCCGGCCAGACCGCTGCGCACCAACGCCAGCAGCGCACCGGGCTCAAGCTGCGGCTGCGTGCGCCACTGGTCGGGCCGCCCCCGCGTATGCGTCACCACCACGCCCGCGCCAGATTCCGCGCACACCTGCGCCATCTCCGCGTCCCACGTAAAACCGCTCACGTCGTTCACGATCTCGGCACCGGCGGCGAGGGCTGCTCGCGCTGTCGCCGCTTTGTACGTATCCACCGATAACACTGCATCCGGTTTGGCCCGCAGAATCCCTTCCAGCACCGGAAGCAATCTCACCTGCTCCTCTTCGGCGCTGACTGCGGCATCCGCACCGCCCGCGCGCGAGCCCGGCCGCGTGCTTTCCGCGCCCAGGTCGAGCAGATCGGCGCCCTCCTCTATCAGGCGCATCGCCTCAGCGATGGCTTTTTCCGAATCCAGAAAAAGACCGCCGTCGCTGAAGGAGTCAGGCGTGATGTTCACCACCCCCATCACCAGCGTGCGCCGCCCCAGCTCGAGCGTGCGCGTGCGCACCTGCCAGCTTGTGATCGCTCTTCTCACTCCCATCGATGGTACGCTGCCACTGCCTGCTACACTCCGGGCATGAGGACAACACCGCGGCCTCTGACAATTCTGCTCGTCAACTTTGCCATTTTCTGCCCCTGCATCAGCGCGCAGCATCGTCCCGCGCGTTCTGCGCCCGCCACCGGCCCCCTCGCCGATCGCATTCAGGCTATTCTGGCCGAACCAGCCCTCAGCCACGCGCAGTTCGGCATCAGCGTCACCACTCTCGACGGTCAGCCGCTCTACGGCCTCAACGACGCGCGCCTGTTTACACCCGGCTCCGGCGCCAAGCTCACCACCACCGCGGCCGCCTTCGCCCTCTTGCCCGTTGATACGCTCACTTGGACCACGTTCGTCGTCGGCAGCGGCGATGTGGACGCCGCCGGCATTTTGCACGGCGACATCATGCTGCTCGGCGTCGGCGATCCCACCCTTAGCGCGCGCCACTACCCTTACGTCGAGCCCAACGCCGCGCCTCCGCCGCCCGCCCCCTCGGCCGAAACCCAGCCTGCCGAAGCACCGCCCAAACCACTCCCTGTGCCCAACGCCATGACCGTACTCAGTCTGCTCGCCGAGCAAGTGGAGCAGGCCGGCGTGCGCACCGTTGAAGGCGACGTGGTGGGCGACGACAGCTATTTTCTCGACGAACCCTATGGCCTGGGCTGGGCATGGGACTCCCTGCAATGGAGCTACGGCGCTCCTGTCTCCGCACTCACCTTCAATGAAAATGCTGACCAGTTGACCATCATCCCCGACGGCACGGCGCGCGGCACCACCGCCGCCCAGTGGTCGCCCGACGTGGACTATTACGCGCTCGACAACCGCATGCTGGTTGCGCCTCCCGATCAGCCGGCCCATCCCGGCCTCGATCGCCAACCCGGATCCATGCTCGTGCGCGCCTGGGGCACCGTCGCCCCCGCCGGACTTCATGCTTCCATGTCCGTCGAAGATCCCGCCCAGTTCACCGCTGCCGCATTCCAGCAGGCTCTCCTGCTGCGCGGCATCAAGGTTACGGGCGCTCCTGAGTCGCGGCACAGGTACCCCACCGGAACCGGCGACTTTGCCGGCGAGCGCGACCAACCGCTCAAGCTGGTGCCTACTGCTTTCACCTCCATCTCCGCTGAGCCCGAGGGCCGCCGCGTGCTCGCCGCACACGTCTCCGTGCCCATGGTGCAGGACATCACGGTCACCAACAAAACCAGCCAGAACCTCCATGCCGAATTGCTTCTCCGCCTGCTCGGCAAGCTTTACGGCACCGACGGCAGTTTCGAAGAAGGTGCGCGCGTCGTGCGCCAGTTCATGGTCAATGCGGGCATCGCCGGCGACGAATTTTTCTTCTACGACGGCTCCGGACTGAGCGCCGCCGACAAAATCTCGCCGCGCGCCTTTACCCGCCTGCTCGCTTACGCGTCGCATCAGCCCTGGGGTGCGGAATGGAAAGACACGCTGCCCGTTGCCGGAGTCGACGGCACGCTTGACAACCGCTTCGTTGACTCGCCTCTCAAGGGCAAAATGTGGGCCAAAACCGGCACGCTCAACGAGGTTGAATCATTGTCCGGGTATCTGACCGCGGCCAGCGGGCGCACCCTCGCCTTTTCTATTCTTGTTAACGGCCGCTACCCCGGCAGCGACGCCGAAAAGGCTGCGATCGACCGCATCGCCGAAGCCATTGGCGCCGCCGAGTAAGCTCCCGTCCCGCTTCCGCCGGCCCCTCCCGATTCCGTCCGCCCCGGTTACAAAACGGTTACAATCGCGCAACAGCAGCGCTAATCCATTCAAATTCTTCTGTATGATGAACGGTAATGCGCAAAGGTAACCTGCTGATTTTCGCCACGCTGTCCGCGCTCGTCTTCGGACTGGCAGGTTGCCGTTCCCTGCCGCCTTCCAAGCCTTCGTCAGAGTGGACGCCCCAGGAGGCTCGTGGCGCGGCTGTTTACCAGGCAAAGTGCGCCCGCTGCCACTACCCCACCTCCACGCGTCCTCTCCACGGGCCGGGGCTGCAGGCGCTCACCAAGCTCAAGTCCATGCCCTCGGGCGCTCCGCCTACCGACGAGCGCCTGACCGCGGTCATCCTTAACGGCCGGCAAGACATGCCCGCCACTCCGCTCACCGATCAACAACTGCAGGATCTGCTGGCTTATTTGCACACGTTATGACGATTGACTCCAAAACCGGACCGTCGCCCACGGGCAGAATCCCCCTTGCAGACAGGCGGCGCTTGCAGAAGCCGGGCCTGCTCAAGTTCCCCGGCTTGATCGCCATCAGCATCTACATGCTCCTGGTTGCCACCATCACCGTCATCTACGTCGTCAAATATCATGCCGGGTTTCTCTATCTTCTCTTTCCCATCTTCTTCGTAGCCGCCGCCCTCGGACTTTTGAAAATGCTGCGCTGGGCCTGGGCGCTCGCCCTCGCCGCCGTGGCCCTCGCCGCCGGCTCGTTCCTGTGGCTTTTCTCCACCCAGCACACCTTTCCCTCCCTCGTCCAGGGCCTCATCAACCTCGTTTTCTTCCTCTATCTGGTTCGAACCGACGTGCGCGAAGCGCTGAAGTAGCATTGCCCGCGCCGTGAGCGCGCATGGAACCGCCCTGAGAGTCCTGCTGAGCATTTCGCGAGCCTAAACGGATGTTCTGGGCCGTTCCAGCCCGCGCGCCGCCCCCAGCTCGGCCGCAGATTTCAGAACCGGCCTCAGTGCCTCGTGCAGAATCGCCTCACTCCGAACCTCTCTGATGCGGCTGATCGATTCACGGCGCATCTGACTGACAAGCTTTCGATCCCCACACAGGCGCGACAGGCGATCGACGAACTCCGAACGATCGTGGCAAACAAATCCGCTGACGCCGTCGACGATGATCTCCGGCATCTGGCCCACTGGAGTCGATAGAACAATGAGCCCGCGCCGCATGGCGTCCATGGCAGGCAGCGGACCGCCCTCCTGAAACGAGGTCACGATGTACACATCCGCTCGATCCAGGTACGAGATATACTCCGCCTCCGGAAGCGGATTGCGATCGAACTTCGCATGAAAGACGATGGGAAGGCCCATCCGTTCACTCGCCCCCGCAATCTCGTGAAACAACTCAAACCGCTTGCGCCGGTAGATTCTGCCCACCGTGGTCGCCGTCAGGGGGCGTGATCCGGTTCGCTCGATCGCTTCATCCGGCGCCGCAGGCAGCAAAGAAGCGGTGGGAACGCGCGTGCTCTTGATCCCTTCCTTTGCCAGGCAATCCTGAACCTCCTCCGACGTGCAGAGGATGAAATCGGCCTTGTTGCAGAGCTCGATAACCTGCGCATCGGCGCGCCGCGATTTCCAATCCCGCACCTCGTCGTACAGCTCAAACGGATCCTGAACCACGCCGATCACAGGCCGGCTGAAGACCACATCCTTGCAGTGCTTCATGACGTTGACGAAACTCAGAAGCACGATGTCGTATTCGAGGTGCATCTCAGGCTTTTTCAGGAAATCCTGAACACTTACCATCGCGCAAAACACGCCGTCGAGATGCGAGAACCAGCTCAAGCCCACGTTGCGCACTGCCCATCCGCCCTCGTCCAGGTAAAGCACGCGGATTTCGCTCTGCGGATCGCCGGTTTCACAAGTCAATGCGCCCGTCTGTGCGCCGGCCCGGCGCCGAGCCAGCTTCTCCTTTGAATACCCAAGAAGTTGGCTGAATCCGCCGATGCGGCACCGATAGAACGTGTACCGGTAGCGCTGCATCATCCTCCGCAGCGCATCCCCGAACCGCGCTTTCGCCATCGGAAATCGGCCCCCTATTTCAAATCCGCCGCAGCTCGCGCCGCCATCACACGTTGCCCCCGCCGTCAACAGGCTCCGGCGGCTTGAAATTTGGCAGTACCGTTGTCCCGGCCTCCTGATAGGCCTTCCACGCCTTGACGAATTTCCAGTTCACATAAATCGAATGGTTCAAATGGAAGATCAGGCCCTCCCGCCCATCCAGAAAGCCTCCGCGGCAGATGTAATTCCAGATGAAGGTCAGCGCCGGATTCAGCACCGTGTTTACCACGAACGCGAACACCGAACTGCTGGTTCGCCCCTTGCGCAGAAACAGCGGAATCGTGGCCGTGCTGTAGCGCTGCATGTGTTCGATGTAGTACGTGAACGTCGGATATTGATAGTGCAGCATGTGGTGCTTCAGCCTGCCCGTCTTCTCGGTCGTCTTGGGCGTGGCGTGCGGCTCGGTATCCTCGCGCAGGCGCGCATGCCCCCTCCGGAACAGCCTGAGCTTGTGATCGGGATACAGGCCGCCGTGACGCATCCAGCGCCCAAAGATCAGATTGAGCCGGGGAATCCAATACGCAGCAAACCTCGGCTCGCCGCCCAGCAATCCTTGAATCTCGCTCGCCAGCTCCGGCGTCAGCACCTCGTCGGCGTCCAGGTTCAGAATCCAATCGCAGGTGCATTTGTCCAGCGCCGAATTCACCTGCGGTCCGTAGCCCTTCCAGCTCTCGTGGTACACCTTGGCGCCGTAGCTCTCGGCAATTTCGACAGTGTTGTCGGTCGAACCCGAATCCACCACGTTGATTTCGTTGGCCCACGCCACGCTGGCCAGCGTGCGGCCAAGGTTCTTTCCTTCATTGCGCGCGACCATCGCCACTGAAATGGATTGCATGGTTGCCTAGCCTGGCTCCCCGATTTCCTCGTCGGCAAGTGAGCACAGAGTAGCACGCCGGCACAGAGCGCTTCCCGGCCTGCATGCCCGCGCTATTGCGGCAGCGGTCGCAGCCAACGCCTGCGCACTGCGCCCGCGCAACGCGCCCCCCCAGGCCTGTCATATTTTTTGAGTTGGAATTTGCGAGCAGGATCCAAATCAGCCCGAACTCCCGCGCACTTGCAATCTGGGCGCACAGTGCCCAAGGTCGGCGAGAAGCGGGAATGCTGGTGGATCTAATCTTCCAGCAGCCGTTGCGGCTCCCCGTCCCGGTCGTAATCCCGGTCGTGACCGCTGGCCAGCAGAATGATCTGGCTTACGATGGCCGCGATCAGGGCCCACGCCATCAGCAACAGCCCCAGCGCGATCAGAGCCAATCCGCCCAGCACCCCGGGTCCTATGGTCGTGAGATCGATGTGCAGGACAGATCCACTAAAAGGGTAGGCTGCGCTGAAACTGGTTGTGCCATGGCAGTAACCTAGAATTACGCCGATCCCTCCAGCCAGAGAGACAACCGATGCGAGCAAGGGACGATCTGGTTTCATCGTGAACTCCCGTCTGTTTTTCTTCATTGAGCGTTGGATACTCCCCCCGTTCCGACGCCCCACCCAACGCAGCAGTTCAGCCAGGACAACTCACTGGGATAGATGCGTGCTTGGCCCAAACGGTTGGGGCCTGCGCCACAGGGGAACCTGCGCTGTGCTTCAAGTACCTGAAAAAACGTCCTTTTGCGATCAGGCGCATCGGCAGCCCCTGATCCTCTGCCGCTACAATTGAAACCGTGATGGAGCTGGTGCAGATCGAACCCGTTCGCCGCATGCCTGTGCCCAAGCCCGATTGGCTGAAGGCCCGCGCGCCCATGGGCGAAAACTACCACGATCTCAAGCGCCTGGCCCGGTCCCTCAACCTCCACACCGTCTGTGAAAGCGCCCACTGCCCCAACATCGGCGAATGCTGGCACCACCGCACCGCCACCTTCATGATGCTCGGCAACCTGTGCACGCGCCGCTGCGGTTTTTGCGCCGTCCCCAAGGGCCGCCCCGAGCCCATCGACTTCGATGAGCCGCGCAGAGTCGCTGAAGCAGTCGCCAGGTTGGGGCTCCTCCACGCAGTCGTCACCAGCGTCAACCGCGACGACGACAATCGCGGCGGTGCCCGCGCCTTCGCCATGGTCATTCATGAAATTCGCCGCCAGGCGCCCGGCTGCCGCGTTGAAGTCCTCATTCCCGACTTTCAGGGCGATCGCGAATCCATCCGCACCGTGGTGGACGCCCGGCCCGACGTGCTGAACCACAACACCGAAACCGTTCCGCGCCTTTATCGCGTGGTCCGCTCCGGCGCGCGCTACGAACGCTCCCTCGAGCTGTTGCGCTACTCCAAAGAGCTAAACCGCGGAGCGGTCACGAAATCCGGCGTCATGGTCGGCCTCGGCGAAGAAACCCGCGAGCTGCTCGACGTCTTTCGCGATCTCGCTGCCGCCCGCTGCGACATCCTCACCGTCGGCCAGTATCTGCGCCCTTCCCGCGATCATCTGCCCATGGCGCGTCTCTACACGCCGCGCGAATTCGCCGAACTTAAAGAAGAAGCTCTGCGCATGGGCTTCCGCCATGTCGAATCCGGCCCTCTCGTCCGCTCCAGCTACCACGCCCACGAGCAGTCCTCCTCGCTCGGCGCGTCGTCGTAATTGATTTGAAGGGGCCCCGACCTGAGAGGGTGCAGAAAAACAGAGCGCGGGACGCGGGTTTTGAAAGGGCACGGATTCAGAGCCTGCCCTGGCTTGTCGAAGGGTGCCGATAAGTCCAATAAGAAGGCCCTGGCTTCAGCTGCCGAGGGATGCTTTCCCGCCGAAGGGACCGAAATCCCATTCGCGAAACACCGTTTGGCTCCTGAGGAACTGACCTTCTGCCGCATCGCCGTCCAACCCCTCGCGGGTTGTAGAATATCCGTTGAAAATTCTGTGGAATGAGGGGCAGGCTCCAATGGCATCATTCATGGATGGCAATCCGGCACTCAAGTCACTCTCGGGCGACCTGAAACGCCGCATGGATCAGTCCGTCGCCGACTTCCAGGCCAATCTGGCCGCCACGCGCACCGGGCGCGCCAGCGTCCACATGCTCGACCAGGTCAAGGTCGATTACTACGGCACGCTCACCCCTATCCATCAGCTTGCCCAGCTCTCCGCACCTGAACCGCAGCTCATCGTCATTTCTCCCTGGGACCCCACCGTCCTGAAAGAAGTCGAAAAGGCCATCCAGGCTGCCGATCTCAGCCTCAATCCTCTCTCCGACGGCAAAATCATTCGCGTTCCCGTGCCGCCCATGACCGAGGAGCGCCGCCGCGAGGTCTGCAAGCACCTCCACAAAGTCCTCGAAGATCACCGCACCGCCGTCCGCAACGTCCGCCGCGACGGCAATGAAGCTCTCAAGAAGCTGACCAAAGACAAGAAGATCAGCGAAGACGAAGAGAAGCGCGCCCTTGAAGAAGTGCAGAAAATGACCGACGCCGAAATCCGCCGCATGGAAGAGCTCTCGCAAAAGAAGGAAGCCGAAGTCATGCAGGTGTAACCCGCCTGCACGCGCGCGCCAGTCATCCCGGAAATCAAGCTCCTCTGCTTGAACCGCTACCGCGCCGCCGCCAGCCGCCGCCGATACGCTTCCATAGCCATCCGCCCCGCCATCCACGCCAGTTGCAACAACACGATCACGGCGACCACCTCGAACCCGCGGTACATCCACTGGTTCACCTGCGCCAGCGCCGCGGCATGCGCCGTGTCCGCCGGATTCTTGGGCACGACCAGCACGCGTCCCGGTGCGGCCAGCAGAACCAGCGGCGGAATCAGGTCAAGCCCCTGTCTCACCAGGCGCCGCGTGGGGTGCCGTTCCTGCCATCGCTCCCGCAGAAGATCGACAATCTGCCAGGCCAGCCATAACGAGCTCAGCGCCACCACGCACCAGTAGAACGTCCACCACACCGGCGCCAGCTGGTACGGAGTGGCTGTAAGAATCACCACGCCGGGTCCCATCAGCAGGTACGGATAGTGCGGCACCAGAAGCAGCCATACGATCAAAATCCAGCCGAAGATCACTTCCGCTACCGCCTGTGCGTAGCTCTTTGGCTTCTTTCTTCCGTCGCGCTGTGCGTCAAACGGCGACACAGCCGCATGCGGCCAGTCGTTGCCCATCGCCGCTCCCTGCGCAAACTTCTCCGGAATCTTGGCGTGGCTTCGCTCCACGATCGCGAAAACCAGCGTCACAATGGCCGCGTTGATGAACAGAACCCAGGGCAAGTGCGCCACCGCTCCCGCCAGCGCGCCGGGGCCAAGCCCGTTCCCCACAATCTCCACCGTGCTCACGATGGCATAAATCACGGCGCACCAGCCCATCGCCAGCCGCAGCACAAACCAATAAATCGGAAACAGCCCCGGTCCAATGAGATATTGCTGCGGCCGGTAGCGCGCGGCCACCTGCAGCGGCGAGCCCAGCTGCTTCAGCCACGCCTCCATCTCGGCGTCGCTCAGCTTCCGCCCCAGCTCCGCTTCCTTGTCCTCCAGCTGTGCCTCAAGATTCGCGCGCAGCTCCGCGATGATGTCGTCCTGGCGCAGCCAGGGCAGGTGCCGTCGTACAGCGTTCAGATAACCATCGAGCATTTCCATATCCGTTCCTCGCCTCTACAGCAGATTGGTAATCGCCGTGTTCATGTCGTTCCATTCCTTGAGCAGGCGGTCAAACATCACCTCGCCCTCGCTCGAAAGCCGGTAGAACCGCTTATTGCGCTTGTCTTCCTCCCGCCACTCGCTGGTCAGCAGCCCTTGCGTCTCCAGCCGGCGCAGCAGCGGGTACAGCGTGTTTTCATCAATCTCCATGCCCCGCGCAGCCAGCGCCTTGCGTAGCGTGTAGCCGTAGTGCTCCTGCTTGAGCTGGGCCAGCACCGCCAGCGTCAGGCAGCCTCGCCGCAACTCCAGGCGAAGGTTTTCGAAGAGGTTTTCAGCTACTGTCATGCTGTGCTCCAAACACCGTACTTCACATACTGTATATAGCACAGTGTATGCTGTCAAGTACTTTCAAAAGAAAATGTGAGCTTAGCTCGCTGACTTCGCCGGCGTCGTTCGAGATGTCAAGCCTTTTCCCGCCCTACCGCAGCCCAATCCTCCTCCTAACTCGTTGATTTTTTTCCCCCTGCGCCCTCGCTCCCTTGCTCCCCGCCTTTTGCAGATTATTTCCGGCAAATCGGTACACTCAAAGCCATGCAGACAATTTGCGAGGTACCGGAAGCCGTCAAAATGGCTCTCGGCGCCCTGCGCCCCAAAGCTGGCAAAAACAATTTTGGGGCAAAATAAAAGCGAAACCAGGTCGCAAAAAAAATTCACTCATACCCCACCGGGGTATAGTTTGGAGGGTAACTCTTTTAGAATCAGAAACCGGCCTCAGAATGGCCCTTAAAATGCGCTGTTTTCGACCCGATTTTGGCCCCAAAACGCTGGTTTTCAGGCCAAAATCAGCCGAAAACCGCTCCTTTTTGGCCAATTTCTCGCGGTACCCTGCACCCCCAGCGAGATCCCTGTCCGCTCGCGCACGATATAAAAGAGAAAGCGGATCTCCTCCTCCCACCTTCCCAGGAAGCCCGAACAATGAGCCTAACCAGACGTCAGTTCCTCACGCGCGCCGGCCAGGCCGGCGGATACAGCGCCGCCTTCGTCCTCATGCAATCCCTCGGTCTGATCGCCATCCCTGAGGCCGAGGGCCAAACCCTGCGCCTCGTCGACGGCAAGGGCACACGCGTGGTCATCCTTGGCGGAGGCATCGCCGGACTCGTCGCCGCGTACGAACTGGGCAAGGCCGGCTGGTCGTGCACGCTGCTCGAAGCGCGGCACCGCCCCGGTGGCCGCAATTGGAGCGTCCGCGCCGGCACCGTGGTGGAGTTCACCGACGGCACGCGCCAGAATTGCAACTGGCAGCCGGAACACTACCTCAACGCCGGGCCCGCGCGCCTGCCCTCAACCCACCACACCATGCTTGGCTATTGTCACGAGCTGGGCGTTCCGCTCGAGGTCGAAATCAACTCGTCCCGCAGCGCCTTGATGCAGAGCGACAAGCTCAACGGCGGTGCGCCCGTCACCGAGCGCCGCGTGGTCTACGACATGCGCGGTCACATCTCTGAGCTCCTCGGCAAAAGCATCCGCAAGGGCGCACTCGACCAGGAGCTTGACAAAAACGATCGCGAGCGCATCATCGAATTCCTGCGCGAATATGGCGACCTCAATCCCGATCTTCTCTTCACCGCAACCACGCGCGACGGCTTCAAGAATCCTGACTTCGGCGATCTGCCCGTCCCTCAGCCTCTCGATCCGCTTCCCCTTGAGCCGTTGCTCGACGCCAATCTCTGGTTCGGCACGCTCGTTGAAGATGTGCTCGAGTGGCAGCCCGCCATGTTTCAGCCCATCGGCGGCATGGATCGCATCCCCTACGCGTTTGCCGCGCGCCTTGAACCGGTCATCCGCTACGGCGCGGTGGTCACCGCCCTGCGCCAGTCCGCCAGCGGTGTCACCGTCACCTACAACGATGGTTCCGGCTCGCCGCAGACCGTCGTCGCCGACTACTGCATCTGCGCCATGCCCCTCACCCTCGTGCGCACGCTCGATGCCGATTTCGGTCCTGCCGTTCGCTCCGTCCTCGACAAAGCCGTCTACGATCATGCTTACAAAATCGCGTGGGAGGCGCCGCGCTTCTGGGAGAAGGAAAACAACATTTATGGCGGCATCTCCTATCTGCAGCAGACGGTCGAAATCGTCTGGTATCCCAGCGCGCGCCTCTTCTCGCCGAACGGTATCCTCGTCGGCGGCTACTCCATGGAAAACGGAACGCCCTTCGGTCAACTGCCCTCCATCCAGGCCAAGCTCGACGCTTCGCGCCGCTCTGTCGAACTGCTCCATCCCGGCCGCGGCAAAGATCTCACCAAGCCCATCTACGTGGGCTGGGGAAACATTCCTTACAACCTCGGCTCCTGGATTCAGGAAGACCTGCTGACGCAGGAAGTGCTGGGAACGCTGCAAAGCCCCGATCGCCGCGTCTACTTTGCCGGCGACCACACCAGCCATCTCGTCGGATGGCAGGAAGGTGCGGCGCAGTCTGCCTGGCGCGTTGTGAATCAGCTGGGCGCGCGCATCCAGGCCGCGTGAGGGTCGTCGGTCCGTGTGAAGCAAGACGCAAAAGCGCGGTCGGCGCGGCGGGGTTGCTTGATCTTTTCCGCAATTTTTGTGCAAAAGGTGGAAATCGCCTTAAGTAACGCACAATGTTAGAGTTGGCAAATGCCAGGACCATCCGAAAGAGCATGTAAGGAAGCGCGCGTTTTCGTCCGCAATTCGCTTTTAGAGCGCGGCGGATTGGGAATCCAGGTGCCGCGATGATCTACAGCCGCTTAGAGCCTTTTATGGTTTTTCTATTCCCTGTTCCCTGCTTCTAGCAGTTCTCCGCTTCCTCCACCGATCCGCAACAGCAGATGATTCCATCCACCCTCGTAATATGCATTACCTGCTTCACCCGCGGGCTGATTCCTGCGGCAATCATTTTGATGCCCTTCTTCTGGCAGCGCACCATGTGAGTCACGATGATGCCCAATCCGCTGGAGTCGATATAGGGACATTCGCTCAGATCGAGGATGTTCTTCACGACCGGCGGGTCGCCTGGCGCTGGCTCCAGTTCCAGTATCTTGTTTAGCATCGTAGGCTCCAGGCAGGAGTAGGCATCGCGCAGGGTGAAAGGCCCGCGGAAACGCAGGATCACTATGCTTGGATCTTTGCCCGGCTTGCGCTCAATGCTGAAAGGACCGCTGTTCCATGTCTGCCACGCAGATGCCTGTGCTGTCGCCATTCGAACCTCCTCGGGAAAGCCCTGCGGATTGAAACGCAGGGACCGCCAGCCTTCCTGGGGGAAACCTTCGCCTCGTGAGCCTGCCACGTGGGATGGGGTACTTGGATTCTTATTGAGCGGGCGAGGAATTGCAAGAAAAATTCGACGCGGAGATGAAGAATCCGGAGGTGCGATGACGTGTACCGATTTCCCGCCCTCCTCTCCGCCTTTAGCAGGGCACGGGTTCAGCCGTCATGTAGCAAGCCTCAAAATGACCAGGGCTAAGCCCTGCACCTTCCTCTTCGCTAAGTACATTTGTTCTGAGGTCAGTTCGCGCTCCCAAGTTGCGCAGACGCAAAGTTCTCCAGCCGCTCTGCCGCAGCCTTCGCGCCGCCGTAGTTGCGCATGGAGGCGGCGACGCGGCGTGCGGATTCGCGATACGAAGGATCCCGGAGGACGCGTTGGATCTTGGCGGCGAACTCCGCGGCATCGACGCGCTTTTCGCCGTCGGCCTCGGTGACGGGCAGGACCACTTCGCCGGCGCCGAGCGAGGCCAGGCGGCGGGCGTTGCTTTCGCGCTCGCTGATGGTCGGGATGATGACCGACGGCGTTCCCGCGGCGAGGCTGGTCATAACGGAACTGTGGCCGCCGTGAAACACGATGAGATCGGCGCGCGCGGCCATGAGCGGGCCGGGCAGGTAATCGGCATGCCGAAAATTGGCAGGCAAGGCGCCGAACTCGGCGGGCAGTTCCTGGTAGCCGGTGGTGAGGACGACGTCGACGGGTTCCTCGGCCAGCGCCGCAATGGCGGCGCGAATGACGACGATGGAGTCGACCGGCGAAGCGGCAGGAAAGTAGCGCGGATTGCCGGAGTAAACCCAGATGAGCGGACGCTTGCGGCCGTCTCCATTGCTGGCGCCGAGCTGATTAACCCATACGGGCAACGCCGCGTCGGGGCGCTGAAACACCATGGGCCCGATCCAGGTGACGTTGGCATCGTCGCTCACGGGGTCGGTTTCGGGCGTGCCGACAATCAGCGAGAGATCGCCGGCCATGAGATCGGTGCAGCGTGCGAGCGGCGCGATGCCATGCTCGGCGGCGACAGCGTTGAAAAATGCGGCGGGGCTGGCAAGGTTGGCGGGGCGATCATTGCGCCACCAGAGAAAGCCGCGGCTGGCGGGATGAAAATTGCCCTGCAGCACGGTAACCAGCGGCACCCTGGCAATGCGCGCGGCCAGGCAGGCGACGGGCTCAAACGAATCCACAACCACGTCGGGCGCGTAATCGCGAATGAGGTCGAGGTAGACGGCAACGGCGTCGCGCACGTATTCCTGGCTCAGGTAGGCGCCGGAAAAGAAGTGCTCCACGTCCCATCCTTCGCTGATGGTCACAAGATCGAATGCGGGTGTGGGCATGGGCCGCGCCGGCGGCGGCAGATTGGTGAGGCCGGCCTCGACGACGAGCTTGCTCGGTGCGGGCGAAGGATTGAAGACCGCGACCTCGTGGCCACGGTCGGCGAGCGCGCGGGCGATAGGAACCATGCGCGTGGGCAGGCCGAGGTCGTTGGCGGGCAGCATGGTGAAGAGGAATCGGGACATCGGGGACCTCCGGGGGGCGCGCGCTTGGCTGCTATTTCCTGGGGCGCTTGTAGAACGGGAGGGGAACCTGGCGGGCGCGCACGCGATTGCCGCGTACGTCAACGAGTACATCGGATGCAGATTCGGCCACAGCCGTGGGCGCCAGCGCCATGGCGATGTTGCTTTTGAGGAAGGGCGCCGGCGAGCCGGACGTAATTACGCCGATGCGCTCCTCCGAAAGGGAAAACACCGGGTAGGTGTCGCGGGCGATGCCGCGCTCCACCATCTCGAGTCCAATGATGCGGCGCTTGGGGCCGCCCTGGGCCTGAACAGCCATCAAGGCGTCACGTCCAAGAAAAGAACCCTTGTCGAGCTTGAGCCAGCGCGTGAGGCCGGCCTCGAGCACGTTGATGTCTTCAGAAATTTCGTGGCCGTAGAGGCTCATGCCCGCTTCGAGGCGCAGCGTGTTGCGCGCGCCCAAGCCGCAGGGACGGATGCCAAACTCCGCGCCGGCGTCGAGAAGAGCGTTCCACATTTTCACCGTGGTGGGCTCGTCCGATGGGATGTAGACCTCGAAGCCGTCTTCGCCCGAGTAGCCGGTGCGCGCGATAAGCGTATTGGGAATGCCCGCGACCGTGCCCCACGTGAACCAGTAATTCTTGATGGCGCCGAGATCGGCTTTCGTCAGCTTGCTGAGCGTTTCAAGAGCGCGCGGGCCCTGCAGAGCCAGCTGCGAGTAGTAAGAAGAGTAGTCCGCGATATGAATGCCGGGCCAGCCGTTGAGGTGCTGGCGGATCCACGCGAAGTCCTTGCCGGTGGTGCCGGCGTTCACCACGAGCAGATAGTCGTTGGGGCCGAGCCGGTGGACGAGGATGTCGTCGACAAACGTGCCCTGCGGCGTGAGCAGTGCGGAGTACTGAGCCTGGCCATCCTGGAGCTTGCCTGCGTCGTTCATCGTGATGTGCTGCACAGCCGCGAGCGCGCCGGGGCCGCGAAACTGGATCTCGCCCATGTGGCTGACGTCGAACAGGCCGGCGCCGGTGCGCACGGCGAGGTGCTCGGCGATCAATCCACCGCCGGGGCATGGATATTCGACGGGCATCTCCCATCCGCCGAAGTCGACCATCTTGGCCTTGAGAGCGCGGTGCGTGGCATTGAGGGCGGTCTTCTTGAGGGCGGCAGCGACAGCGGGTGCGGTGGCGACGGGATCAGGCATGGCGGTTCCTTCTTCGTGTGGCTTCCATCATCAATTCACGATAGGGACTGCACGGTGGGAGGGTCAATGGCGCGGGGCGCCGTGCGGGGTTTTCGTGCGGCTCGGAGTTAGGATGAGAAAGCCCGGCTGGCGGATTGGGCCGGGAGGGGCGAAAGCTTGGACCGCATTCGGGGCATTGTGATGCTGCTGGCCGCCGCGGCCGCCATCTGGAAGGGCTGGCAGATTCATCGCGGCGAGACGGCGATATTGGCCTATGGGCTGGGCGCGCTGGCCTTGTCCCTCGGCGTGTGGCACCTGACGCGGAAGGCGCCGCACCCGCGGGTGTGACGGGACCCGAAGCGGTTGGGGATATAATTGCGGCCAACTTACCGCCATGGAATTTCTTGGCCTCATTCTTCTTGTAGCCGTCGGCGCGATCTTTGTCCTGCCGATCGTGGCCATTGTGACGGCGACCAGCCGCGCCCGCGAGCTGCGCGAAGAGATGGCCGGACTCCTCGATCGCCTTCGCGATCTTGAGGCGCAGGTGCACAAGCTGGTGAGCCAGCGGAGCGCGCACCCCGAGGCTCCCGCAACGCCACCCGCGCCGGCGGCGGAGAAAGCGCAGGCGCCTCCGGAGCCGGCCAGTGCGCCGCCCGCGCCGGCGCCACCCCCGGCTGCGTCCATTGCGCCCACGCCCGCGCCCATCCCGCCTTCGCCTCCTCCAGCGCCTGCACCGCCCGCGCACCTTTTCCATCAGTTTGCGGGAACAGCGGAGGACAAAGCCGCCCGCGCCGAGCGCGCGTTCAATCTGGAAGAACGGTTGGGCGCCAACTGGCTGAACAAGCTGGGCATTGCGCTGCTGGTCCTGGGCGTGGCTTTCTTTCTGGCGTGGAAGCTGCAGACGTGGGGGCCGGCGGGCAAGGTGCTGTGCGGCTATGCGGTCAGCGCCATTCTGCTGGGCGGCGGCGTTTGGCTCGAACGCAAGGCCACATACCGGATTTTTGCGCGGGCCGGTCTTGGCGGCGGCTGGGCGCTGGCCTATTTCACCACCTTCGCCATGCACCACATTGCGGCGGCGCGCGTGCTGCCTTCGCTGGTTGCCGACCTGGTGCTGATGCTGCTGGCAGCGGCCGGCATGGTGGCGCACTCGCTGCGCTATCGCTCGCAGGCGGTCACGGGGCTGGCGTTTCTGTTGGGATTCGCCACGCTGCTCACCAGCCATCTTCAGGCATCGAGCGGTACGGTCGTCTTCAGCCTTACCGCCAGCGCCGTCCTGGCTGTGGGGCTGGTGGTGGTCACCTCCATTCGCCACTGGGCAGTGCTTGAACTCGCGGGTCTGGTCGCCGTGTACGCGAGCCACTTCGTCTGGCTCACGCAGGTCCTGCCGCAGAATCACGCGAGTTTCGCCGGCTTCTGGCCGTCGGTGGCGCTCATCGTCCTGTACTGGGCGATCTTTCGCGCGGCATACGTTCTGCGCACGCCGCTCGATCAAAAAGAGGAAAACATCTCGAGCGTGGCCGCCGTATTGAACGCCAGCGGCGTGCTGGCGCTGCTCAAATATCAATCGGCGCATCCGGAGTGGGCGTGGTGGGCGCTGGCCGCGCTGGGCGCAACGGAGATGGCGCTGGCCTGGGCGATGCGCGCTCGGCGGCGTCAGGCTTTCGTCGTGCTCTCCACGGTCGGCGCGGTTCTGCTCATCGCCGCGGTCCCCTTCAAGTTCCACGGAGTCAGCTGGCCGGTCCTTTGGCTGGTTGAAGCGCAGGCCCTGGCACTGTGCGGACTGCGCATCGGCGAGCCGGCCTTCCGGCGCCTGGGACTTCTGGCAGGCCTCGCGACCGGCGCCGTGCTGGCCTTCAAAGACGTTTTGCCCCTGGCGCTTTTCCGTCTCGATTATCCCGACCCGAGCCGTCATGTCTCGTTGACCGTCGCCCTCGCGCTGGCAGCGCTTCTTTATTGGACACACGGCGAGGTGTACCCGCGGCGATGGCCGCAGATCAGCGAAAGCGCCTTTGAAGCTGCTGCGATGAAGGTCACAAGCTATCTGGCTCTGGCCGCGGCCGCGGCTGCCTTGTGGGTCGCGCTTCCAGTAGCGTGGGTCGTGGCGGGATGGCTGGCGCTCGCCATCATCCTGGGCCTGGCCGGAGAGAGATTTGGGTGCGCATCGCTGGCTCTCCAGGCAAATCTGCTGGCCCTGGCGGCGGTCATAGGGTGGTTCCCGTGGAATCTTTGGGGCGGAGGATCCGGCTGGTGGAACCACAAGGCGCCGGAACTCATCGCCATCGCTTTGCTCTACGCGGGAATGCGGCAGAAGACCCCGTCAGGCGATGCGCGCGCGGGTATTGCCGTCGCCCATTCATGGGCTGCTTCGGCGCTGCTCGCCATTGCCGCTGCCGATCTGTCGAGGGAACTCTATCTCGCCGTGGTATGGGCCGTGCTGAGCCTCGCTCTTTTCGAAGCGGGCCGGTTGCTGAAAAAATCCGCCCTGCGCTGGCAGGGTTTTATCTTCGCGGGCCTGGCCTTCGGCAAGTGCCTCTGCTTCGACATGGAGTCGGGGCAGCCACCGCCGCTGCTCGACCGCCTGACTCCCTTCAGCCTGGTCAACTCCTATTTGCTCGAAGTGCTGGTGCTTGCCGCTGCAGGATATTGGCTGCTGGAGCGGACGTTCAACGGGGACCGATGCACAAAGGCCGAGCACGTTGCCGGCACGCTCACCGATGGATTGGGCACGCTGGCCTTAGCGCTTTGGTTCGCGTATCGATTCCCATCTCCGTGGGTTCCCGTGACAAACGGAGCCGTGTGGGTCACGGTAATCTGGGCCGGCATGGCGACCATCCTGATGGCGCTGGCCTGGCTCATGCGGCGGCGCGCTTTCGTTGTTTGGGGCGTGGCGCTGGCCGTCGCCGTAGTGGTGCGCGGCATCTTTTTCGACACGGCGACCGACAGCTCAGCAGGCTTCTGGAGCGGAACGTTATTTCGTCTTGGCGTGGCAGCGCTGGTGCTGCTCGCCGCGCTTCCCTTCGCTTTCAAGCTGCGCAAGGCTGAGTTCTGGCTGGGCGCCACAATTCCGCTCCCGCCGGAGTTGGGCGCGACGGCGCTGCGCCGGCCCGAGCAATGGTTTTTCTTTGCACCATTTGGCCTGATGGTTGTCATTCTGGCCATGAAACTCAGCTCCGGTCATATCACCATTGCCTGGAGCCTGATGGGAGTGACTGTCTTTCTGTTCGCGCTCGCCGTGGGAGAGCGCAGCTACCGGCTCGCGGGCCTGGCGCTGCTGCTGGTCAGCGTGGTGAAAATTCTGTCGATGGATGTGTGGGCGCTCGCGCCCGCCGACCGCTACATGACGCTGATCGTCATGGGGCTGGCGCTTCTCGGCGTCTCTTTCCTTTACACGCGCTTCAGCGCAGTCATTCGCAAATACCTTTAGAGCGCCGCCTACGGATGCGTGGGGTGGTCGCCGTAAAACTTCCAACTGGTTTGGAAATCCGGCGTCAGCTTTCCGTTTTCCAGATCCGCGCGCAGCAGCTCGATGGGCATAAAGCTCTCGTGCAGGATGGCGTCGTGAAACTCGCGGTCGGTCATCTTTCCTGAGCCCACCAGCTCGGTGTGCAAGGCGCGAAACTGCAGCGCCCCAAGCAGGTAGGCGCATTGATAAAGCGGCCCCACCGAGCCGTCGAACGAGCGGCGCACCTCGGCCGTGGCGTTATCACGCTCGAATCCCACGTTGTCGATGAGGAACTGCACGCACTGCTGCGGCGTCCACTTGCCCAAATGGAAATTCATGGTGAAAATCACCCGCGCCGAACGGTGCATCCGCCACACCAGCGCGCCTACACGTTCCTCCGGCGTTTGATCGAATCCTTTGTCCCAATAGAGCATCTCCCACCAGAATGCATTACCTTCAACCCAGAACGGCGTCTCGAAGATGCGCCGGTAAGGATGATAGCGAGCGGCCATATAGAACTGGAGAAAGTGGCCCGGGATCATCTCATGAAATGCCGTGGCGTGGGCAAACGGAATGTTGTTCCCGCGCATGCTCATTTCGCGCTGGTCGAAAGTCATGGTGTCGGTTGGGTAGGAGACGCTGATCTCGTCGCCCCCGGTGAAGAATGGGTTCACCAGCTGGCGCTCCGGCGTCATCATGATCATCCGCCAGGTCTCATCGGCCAGCGGAGGCACCGTCACCAGCTGATGATCCTTGGCAAAGTCGCTGCCCTCGATCACCAGCTTGCGGATCAGCGCCGGCTGCTCGCCCGGCGGCACATGCATTTCTTTTACCTTCTCCACCGCCGCGTGCCAGTCGTCGCCAAAGCCCATCTCGTGCGAAGCCTTCAGCATCTCGCGCATGCACCAGTCGTACTCGGTTTGCGCAATGGCGATCAGTTCTTCGGGCGTGTAGGGGATCATGTTGTCAGACAGTTCTGCCATCAGCGCGTCGCGGCCCACAGGATTGCCGATGATCGTGGTTTTGTCGTCGGGTGCAATGCCGATCAGTTTTTCCTTCAGAAAGTCCTGGTACGCGTCGAGTTCTTTCTTGGCGTCCTTGTACGGCTGATCGACCCACCACGTAAACAGCGGATCGTAGCCGTTGTATTGGTTGAACCAGTTTTCTAATTGCCTTGACAGCTGCTGGGTGGCGATGAGCGCCTGGTTGGCGACGACCGGATCGATAGCAGGCTTGCTGTCCGCGGCTGCGCTGCCTCCATGATCTTTCGGAGCCAGTTTTTCCCGCGCCGCCTTGATGTCTTTCACCATCTGCGTCAACGCGGCGGCGTCCTTCTCCGGGTCGGGAGTTTCCATCAGGCGCTTGGCGTCAAGCAGTTGCATGATCGTGCCCGCGAACGGCAGCAATGGCTGCATCGCGTCGATCTGCTTCTTTCTGATCTCCATCTGATGCAGATTGCCGGTGAGGTGATATTTGAGCAACAGATAATCCACCTTGTCTTCCTGTGAAAGAGCATCGAAGTTGATTGCCGCCAGCGCCGCCAGCTGATCGCGATCGAACTTCTCCAGCCGCTCCCTCCGCGTGGGCGAAATCAGAACGTTGTAGGTGCCGTTGAGACCCTGAAAATCAGCGGTATATTGCTGGATGAACTCCGGCATCTGCGGCTCCGGCGCTGCGCTCTTCGCGGCCGGGCCGGCGGCATGGGCCAACCCTGCAGAAAGCAGGCAAAGACCGGCACTCAGGCTGATTCGTTTTGAGATCTGCATCGATGACTCCTCCAGTGATTATTGACCTTCTCCCGCAGCCGCGCCGGCATGCTTCTCGTCAATCGCGTTCCAGGCCGGGGTCGGCTCGTTGAGCAGGTTGCTCACAAAGAAGTCCATTAACTTGCGCTGGCCGTATCTTCCGCCTGCTCCATGGCCGCCGCCGGGCACGACCAGCAGTTCAAAATCCTTGTTGGCCTTGATGAGCCGGTCGACCACCTGCAGAGTCGACGAAGGATCGACATTCTTGTCCATCTCGCCCATCACCAGCAGCAGCTTGCCTTTCAGGCGCCATGCGTTGTCCACGTTTGACGATTCAGAGTATTGCGGGCCGACTGGCCATCCCATCCACTGCTCATTCCACCAGATCTTGTCCATGCGATTGTCGTGGCACCCGGAGTTGGAGACGGCCACCTTGTAAAACTCGGGATGAAACAGCAGAGCGCCCATCGAGCTTTGGCCGCCGGCCGACGTGCCAAAGATACCGACACGCGAAATATCGTACCAGGGATACTTCGCGGCCACCGCCTTGTGCCACAGAATGCGGTCGGGAAAGCCGGCGTCTTTCAGGTTGTGCCAGGCTACGTCGTGGAATGCCCGGGAGCGGTTGTTGGTCCCCATCCCGTCGATCTGCACAACCACGAAGCCCAGCGCCGTAAGAGGTTCGACGCGAGTGGTGAAGCTCTTGGGCACGAACGAACCTTGCGGCCCCGCGTAGATATCTTCCACAACCGGGTACTTCTTCGACGCATCGAAGTTGAGCGGCCGATAGATAACGCCATAAATCTGCGTTTTGCCGTCGCGGCCGGCGGTGTGGAACGGCTCGGGCGGTTGCCAGCCCGCCGCGCGCAGCTGGGTAATGTCAGTGGTTTCCACGGTCGACACCAGGCTCGCGTCGGCGGTGCGATGCAGTTCCATCACCGGCGCCAGGTCGATGCGCGAGTACGTGTCCACATAAAATTGCCCGTCGTCGGAGTAGCTCAACGAATGGTTGGCGGCCACGCTTGTCAGTTCCGTCAAACCCGTGCCGTCGAAGCCGATCTTGTAGCCGTGAACGAAGTACGGATCTTCATCGGGATTTTTGCCGCTCGCCGAAAAGTAAATCTCGCGCGCTTTTTCGTCCACGCGGTCAACGCCTCTTACCACCCATTCACCGTGCGTGATCTGCTGCTTTACCCGTCCGGTGTGCCCGTCGTAAAGGTAGAGATGCTCCCAGCCGTCGCGCTCCGATGCCCAGATAATCTCGCTGCCATCGGCCAGATCTTTGCGGAAACGCTTGCCCGTATCGTACTGCGTGCTGACGAGGGGCTCGTAGTTGATGAAGGTGGAGCTGGTTTCTTCAATCAATGCGCGTGCTTTGCCGGTGGCTGCGTCCACTTCAACCACCCGATACACCTGGTGCCCGCGCTGGTTGTATTCGAAGGTAAAGGCGCGGCTGTCTTTCCACCACTCAATCGATGAAAGCTCATAGGGGTTGGGGAAGAGCGCGTTGTCAATCTGGATTTCGCTCCTGCCGCCAACATCGAAGAGCACCGGCTGATCGAGCGCCAGTACATCGCCGGGCTTGGGATAGACCATGGTCGAGTGCTCAGGCTGCAACTGATCGGGCGGAGAGGATTCGACATAGTAGATCAGGCGGCGATAACCGGGCCGGATGCGGTAAACGGCGATGTGTTTGGAATCGGGGGACCAGACCAACGTGCCGATGGCGTAGTAATTGTCTTCAGAACCGTCCTGGCTCAGAACAATGGCCTCAGCGTGCTTCCCGGGCCTGGTTTCACCCTTCTCGGGCGCCGGGCGGATGACCACGTTGTAGTTGTCGACATACGCCTGCCATTTTCCGTCGGGCGAGGTTTTTGCCCTGGCGTCGCCGTTGATCGCCTTGGGCGTGAAATCGTACTCGTCGCCCTCAAAATCTTCGTCGTCGGGCGACAGATCGGACTTCTTGGCGCAAACATAGCCGGTTAAATCGCAACTCCAGTGCGCATCGTGAAAGAGAAACTCAATCGACTTCTCATCGGTGGCAAAATGGAGCCGGGTCAGGGGAAGATACTCCGGCTTGACGGGCACATTGAGCGCCTTGCTGAGCGCTTCGGCGAGCCGCGCGTGATCGAAAGCCGGCCTCGAGGCGTGCGTGTCGGCATCGTACAGCACAAACTCGTGGGCCACTTCGAACTCGCGGCCGGCCCCGCTCTCTGCCGGCGCTGCCACCGTGCGCGAATAAACAAACTGGTGCGTCCCCTCGATCCACTGCGGAGAAGCGGGCATGTGCAAGGCGAGGCCGCGGTATTTCTCCTGAAGGTCCAGGGCCCGCTCGTAGTCGGCTGGAGTTAACTGTGCGGCCAGCGCCGGTGCCAGCAGAAGCGCCAGCCAACTAGCGGCGCCTATCCGGCGCAAAACTGATTCTCGAAGGAGGGTGCGCATGATGCATGGCTCCTTTTATGCGTGTGAAATTGACGTGCGCGATCGGTGAGGAATTTGGCGGATCACGGAACCAGGCGATGCTTCCCGTAGCCGGCCTCCATGATATACAAAATTGTACGCATTGCGCCCGAACATTTTGTCAAGCAATTTTTTCGTTGCTTTCCCCACCGCCTGCGGAAATCCTTCTTGGAAGGGACGTGCCTTGCATCGGACCATCGCCATCTCCGTAAACGGCACACCGCTTGAAGTTCCCAGCGGCGCCACCGTGGCTGCGGCCGTTTTGCAGGCGGGCGCAACCTCCCGGGTCTCCGTGCGCGGCGAACCTCGCCAACCCCTGTGTGGGATGGGAATCTGTTACGAGTGCCGCGTCGAGATCGACGGGCGCCCGCACCAGCGCAGTTGCCAGATCCTGTGCCTGCCGGGCATGCAGGTGACCACAGAATGAGCGAGGTCTTCGATGTTGTGGTGGTCGGCGCCGGGCCGGGAGGCCTGGCGGCCGCCGCAACGGCCGCAGAAACCGGTCTGAAAGTTTGCCTGATCGACGACAACCCCGCTCCTGGTGGACAGATTTGGCGCAGCAGCGTGCTGAAGGGGCCCAGCGCCGACGCTGCAGGATGGATGCGCCGGTTGGCTGAGCGCCAGGTGGAGGTGCGATCCGGCTGCCGCGCCGTGGTTGCCGGAGGCCTTACCTGCGCGGGGGCCAGGACCTTGCGCCTCGAGAGCCAGCGCGGTTATGCCGACATCGGCTTCGGCGCTCTGATTCTTGCTACTGGCGCGCGCGAAAGGTTTCTCCCGTTTCCGGGCTGGACCCTGCCGGGCGTTTTTGGCGCGGGCGGGTTGCAGGCGTTTGTGAAATCGGGCTTCCAGATCGCAGGAAAACGCGTCGTGATCGCCGGAACGGGGCCATTACTGATGGCCGTGGCGGCAAATTTGCGCGCGGCCGGCGCACGCATCGCGGCGGTCATTGAGCAGGCGCCATGGCCGCAGCTGGCGCAGTTCTCATCCTGGCTTGCTTTCAGCCGTCCGGGCAAATTGATTGAAGGCGCGGCCTACGGACTGAAGCTCCTGGGAGTGCCCTGTCGCACTGGCGCATGGGTGACCCGCGCTTCGGCCGCAGGCGCAGAGGTCGAGCAGCGCCTGCATAGCGTTACCGTGAGCACTGGCCGCGACTCCACGGAGATTGAAACCGACCTGCTGGCGGTTGGCTTCCACCTGGTTCCCAACACCGAACTTGCGCAACTCCTCCATTGCCGGCTTGAGCACGGCTACGTGAAGGCGGACGCATTTCAACGAGCGTCGGTCGAGCGCATCTATGGCATAGGCGAGTTGACCGCTATCGGCGGAGTGGAGAAAGCGCAGGTTGAGGGCCGCATCGCTGCGCTCGCTGTGGCGGGACGCTTCGAAGACGCTCGGGCGCTGTTTCCGGCGCGCGATCGCTGGATGCGCTTTGCGCGCCGGCTCGACGCTGCCTTTGCACTGCGCGAAGAGCTGCGAACACTGGCCGACGGCGACACCACTGTCTGCCGCTGCGAGGATGTGACTCAAAAGGAATTGGCGGGCTGCCGTTCCTGGCGCGAGGCTAAATTGCACACTCGCTGCGGCATGGGACCCTGCCAGGGACGGATCTGTGGGCCGGCTACGCAGTTTCTTTTCGGCTGGTCGGCCCCGGCGCCCAGGCCGCCGTTGTTTCCTGTTGAGATTGCGGCGTTGGAGGAGCCGTTTGCACAGGCTGTGGTTGAAACCGGTCAACCCGTTTCGTCATCATCAACTTGAATCCCGCATCTTGCGCGCAGAAGTCTCTTTGACGATCCGCGCTGCGGTGAGTGTTTTGTGCCGCTTTAAGCGGTCTTGAAGGCTGCAACTTTCGCAGAACCGCCGGCTTTCTTGCTCCCTCGCTCCCTTGGCTCCGTCGCGCCCTTTCGGTTCCCGCCCCGGGCCCGGCTGTTCTTCCGCGTTCCACAGCGGCCGCGAAAAAATCCTTGACATCAAGTTGCGGTTGATGTACTCCAATCAGATATCGACTGTTGTATACGTTGTTGTATACGATAGCCGCGAATCGGAAGCGCTGCGGTAACCCCGATTCACCCTGCGCTGGGATCCCGGATCGTTCCCCTGCAGCGATTCCAGAGTTGTTACACCCCGGAGCCGTTCAAATTCAAGTCGACGCGACTGCTAAGAAGCCGTCGGCATTGCACCGGGTTGCGAGGTCAATGCCTGCTCCGGAATCGCCGTAATGCACGGTCCATCGCTCAAGCCCGCCATTCTTTGCCGTGGTTGAGTTTCGAATTTTCAGGAGGTCCAATGAATTACAAGAGGTGTTTTCCCCTTTTGCTGGCGTGTTTGGTCTTGACGCCGCGATTCGCACATTCGCAGGCCCAAACCGTGGGTCAGCTCGCAGGAACGGTCAGCGACCCCGCAGGCGCTGCGATCCCCGGTGCGCAGCTTACCCTCACCCAACCCACAACCGGCGCCAGCGCGAGCGCCGCTGCGAATGGGACCGGAGAATACGTGTTTTCGGGCGTCATGCCCGGACAGTACGTCCTGAAGGTGAGCGCCAAGGGTTTTGCCGATTCGGTCTTCGACAACGTGACCGTGCAAACCGGGCGCACTTTGAACCTCAATGTGCAGCTGAAAGTCGGCACCACGACGCAGACCATCGAGGTAGAGGCATCGGGAGAGGTTCTCGAGACCACCACCAACACTCTATCCACGACGATCACTCCTGATGCCGTGCAGGACCTGCCCTTGAACGGACGCGATGCCCTGCCCTTTGCGCAGCTTGTGGCCGGAGCGCAGAGCGGAGGCGACGAACGGTTCGAGACCTTCGACGCCATGCCCAACGCGTCGATCAACATTACCGTTGACGGCATGACCGACAACTTCGAGCGCTTTCGCACCAACTCGACAGGATTTTTTGAAGCTGCGCCGCTGCGCATCGGAGCCATCGACGAGGCGACCATCTCCACGGGCGACCTGACGGCCGATTCCGGAGCCGAAGGAGCCTCCGCGCTCCGTTTTCAACTCAAGAGCGGTTCCAATCAATTCCACGGCAATGCTTTCTGGCAGACGCAGAACAGCGCTTTCGACGCCAACACCTACTACAACAACGCGCAGACGCCCAAGATTCCCCGCCCTCCGTTTCACCTCAGCGATTTTGGCGGCAGCCTGGGAGGGCCCATCTGGAAAAACAAGGTCTTCTTCTTCGGCAATTACGAGCAGGAGTACGTCCCCGGCACTGCCACCGGCTACCAGGATGTGCTCACGTCTGCGGCGGAGGCCGGCAATTTCACCTACACCGGCACCGATATGGCACAGCACACGGTGAATGTCCTTTCCGTTGCCGCCGCCAATGGATTTCCTTCAACCACGAATTCCGTAGTGGCGAACCAGCTCAACCTCATCAATCCCACTCTCACCAAGCTGGGAGCGGTCCAGGACTCTACGGCGTTGCCATATCAGAATGAGCTGATCTGGCAGTACCCTTCGAATACCAACAACATTTATCCCACCCTGCGCGTCGATTATCAGATTCGGTCCAACATCCGCTGGCACGTCGCCTACGACCTCTATTGGCGGACCATCCCCGGCTCACAGGTTTATCCCACCGATCCCAACACCAACGACAGCTTCAATTCCAGCTACCAGACCCTCACCACGGGATTGGATTGGACCATTACCCAGCATCTCGTCAACCAGTTCGATGCCGGGCTGCTCAACACGCAGGAAGAGTTTAACGTGGGCAACTCCACGAATCCCTTCGGCTCAGAAAACAATCTGATCATCGACGCGCCCGGGTTCGTGAATGGCGGCACGACTTTGTCTCCTTACATTCCCAATTACTTTCTGCCCGAACCGCGCAATAACCCGGTGCGGGACTTCAACGACATGTTGAGCTGGAATCACGGCAAGCATACCTTCAGCTTTGGAGGCGATATGCGCATTGCCACCGATTTCGATACCGGCGAGGGCGATCCTCCCGGTTACTACCTCGGCATCAGCAGCTACGATCCGGCTCTCGCCATGTTCAATGACACAAACTTCCCAGCCATGAATTTCAACGAGTCGAATAACCAGGATCCTGCCAATGCCGAGAACCTCTACGCGACTCTGGTGGGCCGTGTGAGCAGCATCTATGGATACAACTACGTGAACTCGGCAACGCACCAGTACCAGGTTCTTGGCATCATGAAGCAGCCCGAGGCGCAGACCGTGGGCGGATTCTACGGGCAGGATTCGTGGCGCATCACGCCGCATCTTACGCTCAATGCCGGATTCCGCTGGCAGTTCTCCGGCGCCGTGCATAACACCAACAATACCTACACCAACCCCACCTATGCCGACCTGCTCGGTCCCTCCACGACCTTGTTTCAGCCCGGCGCCATCTACGGCATCACCAATCCGCAGGTGTATCTCCGCCCCACGCCTTACAAGGCCGACATGATTCAGCCCTCGCCCAACTTCGGCTTTGCCTGGAACCCGACGTTCAATGACGGCTTCCTCAGCCGCATCAGCGGCGGATCGAACCTGGTGATCCGCGGCGGAGCGGCCATTACGCATTACGACGAAGGCTGGACAACCTTCGAGGAGGCCACCGAATACTCGAATCCTGGAGACACGCAGGACGTATACCTGGATGCCGTCGCACCAGGATCGCCGGGCGGGTTTGCCGCCGGATCGTTGGGCCTGGGACAGACACCGCCGACACTCTACTCTTTCCCTTCCACCTTTAGCTTCCCGGTTCCGGAATCCGACTTTACGTTTGGCAACCAACCATTCGCCACGGTGGATCCCAATATCAAATCGCCCAGCATTGAAAACTGGTATTTCGGCCTGCAGCGGAAGATTCGCGGCACGGTTCTCGAAGTGAATTATGTCGGCAATCACTCGGTGCATATGTGGATGAATTACGACCTGAATGAGGTGAACATCTTCGAGAACGGTTTCCTGGGCGAGTTTCAAGCGGCCCAAACCAACCTGAGTAATTACACTGCGGCCAATCCGAGCTGCGGGAACACCTCAACGTGCAGCTTTGAGGGGACTGCGGGATCCCTGCCGCTCATGGAGCAGGCATTCGGTATGGGAGGATCGGCCTTCACCAACCCCACCTTTGGCAGCTACGTGTCTACCGGACAGGCAGGCGCTCTGGCCGACGCCATCATCTCCAGTCCCGGGTATTTCTGCAGCCTGGTCGGCCTGGGAGGCGGCGCCTATACGCCTTGCGCCAGCTATGGGGCCACGGGTTCGACGGCGTACCCCATGAATGTCTTCCAGGCGAACCCATTCGCTTCCGGCCTGCCCATCCAGCTCCTCTCCGATCCGGGAAGCGAGTCGTACAACGGGTTGCAGGCACAGATAAAGCACCCCGTGGGGCACGGGCTGATGCTGATGGCGAACTACGCTTACAGCCACGCCTTCACCAACCGGTACATCGGCGACTACTACACGGCCGACGAAGCCATCGGCAACTTCACCACCCTGCGCGACCGGGCGTTGAGCCGCGCGCCATCTCCTTACGACCAGCGGCACACCTTCCGCGCCTACAGCATCTACAGGTTGCCTTTCCAGGGCGGAGGCCTGCTGAAGCGGGAGGTCGCTGGAGGGTGGAGCCTGGCGCCGATCTTCGAGTGGCAACAGGGGCGCAACTTTAAACTGCTGGGAGGCACGAATACCTACAACTACTACAGCACCTACTACAATGCGCCTGACGCCAGCGATTCCGGAGTGGTGCTCAATGGCACCACCGTGAAACAGTTGCAGAAAGCCGTGGGCTACTATCCTCAGCCCGGCAATAGCTATACGCCCATGCTGCTCATGAACCCCAACGTCTTCAGCAGCGGCAAAGTAACGGCCGAATCGACTCCGGGCCAGCTCGGGCAGTTCATCTATCTGCACGGTCCGGAGTTCGTCAACACCGACTTCGCCGTCACCAAGATCTTTCCCATCTTTGAGCAGCTCAAACTGAATATGCAGGCCGAGATGCTCAATCTCTGGAATCATCCGGCGTGGGCCGTGGTGGACGGGTACTCCTACGGCACCAACAATCCGGCCCAATACATCAACCTGCAGAACAGCCCGGTGGTGCCGGGAACGCAGACCGATCCGGCGTATTTGAATTCAGGCGGCCCGCGGGATATTCAGTTTCGCGCGCAGCTGGTTTTTTAGATTCGGGAAGGCGCAGACCGTGCAAACCGCTGCTCACGCGCAGGCGGCGGTTTGCTCGCTCCTGCGCTTTCGCGGGGCAGCTTTCCGCCAGTGAAACAGAGTTCCGGTTCCTGCACGTTGGCGAGATGAACGTGCCGAAACTGGTAGAATCAACCCACATTGAGTGCTCAGCAACTGCTGCGGAATGCGCAGCAAATTCAGGGTGCGCTTTCGGTTGACGGAAATTCCGGAAGCGCCTGGGACGAGAGCGGCGGATGGCCAATTTGATCGCGGCGGAAAAAAAGAAAAACCGGCGTTCCGGAGTGAAAGCTGAGCATGGCACCAGCGTTACCACGGCATTCCGGCAGATCCGTGAGCTGATCGTGCATGGCCGGCTCTCACCGGGAACATGGATTGTGGAGAGCGACTTGTGCGACCGCCTGCATATGAGCCGCACTCCCGTCCGCGGCGCGCTTTACCTGCTGCAGCGCGAAGGCTACGTCAAGGAACATCGCAACGCCAGCAAGTCGCGCATGGTGGTCACCTCCCTTACCAAGGAAGACGCCAACGAACTGTATTCGATCATCGGCCGCATCGAAGGCCTGGCCGGCCGGCAAGCTGCCGCGCTCCCTGAGCCCGACCGGCTGGTGCTGGCGGAAAAGCTCAAGCGGATCAATGCTCAGTTGATCCGGATTGCGCAGCAGCGCACTCTCGAAGGCCCCAGCATCTTCGATCTCGATCGCGAATTTCATCATCTCGTGGTGAGTGCCGGCGCAGGCCCGCGATTGATCGCGCTGCACCAGGCCATCGAACCCCAAGCCGAGCGCTACTGGCGCCTCTATGCCAGCTCGATCATCAACAACCTGACCTCGTCGACCCAGGAACACCAGGCGATTATCGATGCGCTGGTGGCCGGCGACTCCGGCCGCCTGGAAGAAGCGCTCGACCGCAACTGGGAGAATGGCTGCACGCGCCTCGCGCAGGTCATCGACGTCTTCGGCGAGCGCGGCAGCTGGTAGCCGCCGTCCATCGGCCGGTCATCCTGAGCGGAGTTTGGCGCGCATCGAGGCCCCAAAGGGACGATTTTTGTCCATAGGGGTGATGAGCGTCAAACGAAGTCGAAGGACCTGCATTTGTGCCCTCGCGGTGCACAGCGGTTTTCTGCCTCTCAACTCGCAGCCAACACCGAGCTCCGCGCCGCAACCGCAGGCCGCGTCGCCATTGCATGCCGTACCGCTGCCCGCGTCGCCTCAAGTTCCTGACCGGCCAGCTCGAGCCTGGGCGGCCGCACACGCGCACATCCCGATCCCACCTCCTGCTGCACCTGCTTGATGTGCTGAACAAATTTGGGCAACGTATCCATGCGCAGCAGCGGCAAAAACCAGCGGTAAAGCTCGAACGCCTCTTTGCTCTTTCCCTGGCGGGCCAGGTTGAACAGATCGACGCTCTCTTTCGGCAGTGCATTCACCAGGCCCGCAACCCAGCCGCATGCGCCCATCGCGATCCCCTCCACGATGGCGTCGTCGACGCCCACAAAGACTGCCAACCGCTCGCC
>JASHQH010000079.1 GCA_030037635.1 Acidobacteriaceae bacterium | reverse complement strand
CCGCCACTCATCAAAGGCCTTCAACGCCCGCTCGCACTGCAGCCGGTGCCGCTCCTGCTTGTCGCGTACCTTCCTGCGCACCGCTTCCTCCAGCGGCTCCAGCAGATCGAACGTGATGTTGGCGGGCTGGAAGTTCTTTGCATCCGCGTGCGTAATGTAGTGCACCAGCGACCCCAGAGCCGTGCCCCTGGGTACGGGCACGGGTTCGTCGCCGCGCTCCATTGCCGCCGCGTAGATGCCGGCCAGCATGCCGGTGGCGATCGATTCCGTGTAACCCTCCACCCCGCAGATTTGCCCGGCGAAAAAGATGGTGTGCTGCGGAAGGGGAGATGCTGGTCCTTCGACCCGCCCGCTCTCGCGGGCCGGCTTAGGATGACGGGGCTTTGGTGAAAGCCGCAGACATTCGTCAATCAGCGCCGGCGCGCAGATATAGGTGTTGCGGTGAATCTGCCCGTAGCGCAGGAAGCGCGCGTTTTCGAGCCCCGGAATCATGCGCAGCACGCGCGCCTGCTCGCCGAACTTCAGATGGTTCTGGAATCCGACCAAGTTGTAGCTGTCGGCGCGGAGGTTTTCCTTGCGCAGTTGCACCACGGCCCAGGGCGTTTTGCCGGTGCGCGGATCGCGTAGTCCCACCGGCTTCATCGGCCCAAACCGCAAGGTGTCGCGCCCACGCGCGGCGAGCACTTCGAGGGGCAGGCAGCTCTCAAAATAATCGAGCTTCTCCCACTCCTTTTCTTCCGCCGGTTGCGCCGCCAGCAGGGCTTCGTAAAACCGCTCATACTCCGCGCGATCCATGGGGCAGTTGATGTAGTCTGCCGTTCCCTTGTCCCACCGTGCCGCGAAGTACACGCGTCCCATGTCAATCGACTCGGCATCGACAATGGGCGAGATGGAATCGTAAAACGCCAGGCGCCCCGCTCCGGTGAGCCGCTCGATCTCGCGGCTGAGCGCATCGGAGGTCAGAGGTCCCGTGGCGACGATCGTGCAACGGCAGTTCGTGCCGTTCCGATCCTGGAGCAGCACATCGTCCAGGCGAGTCACTTCCTCGCGCACCACGCGAATCCCCGGCTCCGCTGCAATCGCCTCGGTAATACGCCGCGAAAACTCCACGCGATCCACGGCCAGCGCGTGGCCCGCTGGAACCGCGCATTCATGCGCCAAAGATAAGAGCGCGGAACCCCCGCGCCGCATCTCCTCCTTGAGCAGCCACGGCGCGGTCCAGGGTGTTTCGCTCTTGAGCGAATTCGAGCACACCAGTTCGCCGAATTCCGTGGTCTGGTGGGCAGGGGTCAGCCGCGGCTTTCCGTCCACCATCGCGCGCATCTCGTAGAGATCGACCGCGCAGCCCAGCCGCGCTGCTGTCAGCGCCGCTTCAGGTCCCGCCAATCCCCCGCCAATCACGCGAATTCTCACGGCGCAGCTCCCGTCCCCTTCTCGAAGTCGTCCGCCGGTTGCCCCGTCGTCTGGCGCGCCTTTTGGCGAGAGGGGAAGTTATCCGGTGCTGTTCCCTCAGCCAACCGCTTGATCGCCTCACCGCTCAACCGCACATTCCGCCACTCGTCAAGAAACTCTGCGCCCATGGCGCGGTAGAAGTCGATGGCCGGCGTATTCCAGTCCAGAACCTCCCATTGCATGCGCCGGCAGCCCTTCTCCACGGCAATCGACGCCACGCGCTTGAGCAGAGCCTTTCCGATGCCCAGTCCCCGAAACTCGGGATGCACGAAAAGATCCTCGAGATAGATGCCGGGACGGCCTATCCAAGTCGAGTAGTCGAAAAAGTAAAAGGCGAAGCCCGCCGGCTGCCCGTCGTGCTCGGCAATGAGGCAATAGAAGAAGGGATTTGGGCCAAAGCCATCCCTCAGCAGGCCCTCCTCAGTAGCCGTAACCGCGTCCGGCGCCCGCTCAAATTCCGCGAGGGCGCGAATAAAGGCCAGAATCTGCGCGACATCCGCCGCAGTTGCAGTTCGGATCGCCGTTCCCATGCCTTTAATTCTAGGGCCTCTCTCGCATGATGCCGTCACCTCTGGGCGCGCCACCTCGCTAACTTCGCTAGCCCCGGCAACCTGGCTCGCTCGGATGGTCCTGCTGTGTGATGCGGGCCACACGCGGGATCGGGCCTCCCGCTCTACCATCGGCGACGTGGAGCCATGCTCGCTTGAGCTGGTTGCCCTCCAGGGCGCCGCGGAATGGACAACCCGCATACCGGGCTCCTCGTCACAAAGAAGTGTGAGCTCAGGGCCGGCGGCCCTCCGCCGTGGCGACCACCCCCCTTGTGCACGGTGCAGGCTTGGATTTAACGTGGGTTTTGCTTCAAACCATGGATTTGGAGCCCGTTGTACTTTGAAATCTGAACTTTTTCGAGCCGCAGGTAGCACGTGCCCGCCGCTCTCAAGGAGAGAATATGAAACGCAATCTTACGCATCGGCTCGCTTTGGCCGCGCTCGCAGGCCTGCTGGCGCTGGCTTCCGCGCCTGGTCATGCACAAGCTCCCGCCGCAAGCACGGGCAAGATCCACGGCCGCGTGATCAATCCCACGGGGCAGCCCCAGGGCAACGGCACCGTCAGCTTGTCCACTGATGGGGGAGTGACTTTGAAGTACAACTTCCCGGTTTCCGACACAGGTGAATACTCAGGCGAAGCGCCTCCAGGAACCTATATGGTCGTCTATCGCGCAGCCGATACTCCGGCCGGCAAGATTGTGGATTCCATCCGGGGCGTCAAGGTGGTTGCCGGGGAGGATACGGCGCAGGACGTCGACATGTCGCGCCAGGAATACATTGACAAGATGCCGGCCGACGAGCGCAAGCAGCTTGAGGAAATGAAGAAGAACAATGCTGAAGCCATGAAGGCCAACGTCCTCATCAACCAGCTCAACGCCGACTTGAAAGCCGTCAGTCAGGACAGGAAAGATATCGACAACGCCACTGCGATTGCAACGCAGACGTTGGGTGGCTCTGCTACAAAGGCCGACATCGCCGCCAAGGTGACTGAGATCAGGACCGCCAAGTACAACGACATCGACAGCATGATGACCAAAGACACCGGCCTCAGGCCCGATGAAGCCTTGTTGTGGAACCAGCTCGCCTACGCACAGGCCGGTCTGGAGAAGTACGATGACGCCATCACCTCTTACAAGAAAGCCGTTGATCTTGAGAATGCTGCGAAAAAGCCGCGTCTGCCCGTGATCGGTCAAGCGGAGGCTGGCCTGGGCGAGGTTTATGCCCGCACGGGTAAGGTCCCCGATGCCAATACCGCTTATGCGGCAGCCGCCAAGGACGATCCCACCAACGCGATGATTTATCTCAAGAATCAGGCCATTATCTTTTTCCAGGAAAACAATGGGGCGAGTGCAGCCTGGGCCGGTCCGGCGCAGGTCGCTGCCGCCGATCAGGCCATCAAGGCGGCTCCCAACCCTAATGATCCCAACCTCGCCATCCTGTACTACATCAAGGGCCAGGGATTGATCGTGAACGCCAACGTCGACCCCAAAACGGGCAAGTACCTTCTTCCGCCGGATTGCACTGCGGCCTACCAGAAATATCTTGAATTGGCGCCCAGTGGTCAGTTTGCTCAAGAAGTGGCCGGCATCCTGCAGCAGGCAGGCGAGAAGGTCAGTTCTTCTTACAAGGCGCCGAAATCGAGGTAGCCCGTTCTTTTCTTGACCTGCCGAAGGGGGCGTCCGGCTGTTGCGGATGCCCCTTTTGTTTTCTGAACCCATGGATCTAGCTGGGAAACCTGGGGATAACCCGAGGCGCCATTTGCGGCCCCTGGCTACTACAATGCATTGCATGCGTCTCGTTCCGTGGCTGCGCCTGCGGGGCCCAATCAGCTTCCCCATCGCTCTCAGCCTGCTTGTCATCCTTCTCAGGCCCGCCGCTGCCCAGCAGGATTCTGCGGCGCCTGCGCAGCAAGCTCCCGCGGTTGAAATGGGCCGGATTCATGGCCGTGTGATCAATCCCCAGGGAGTGCCCCAGAACGGCGGCACCGTCAGCCTTTCCACCGACGGTGGTGAAACCTTGAGCTACAACTTCCCGGTTTCTGCAACCGGTGAATTCTCAGGCCAGGCGCCTCCGGGCGAATACATGGTCATCTACCGCACCGCAGACGCTCCCGAAGGCAAAGCCAACGACTACATCCAGGGCGTTCAAATCGCGCCGGGACAGGACCTGGCGCAGGACCTCGACATGCGGCGCCAGGAGTATTTTGACCGTTTGTCGCCCGACGAGCAGAAACGGCTGCGCGAGGCCGCCGCGGCCAATGAAGAAGCCGTGGCCGCCAACCAGTTGATTACCGCGGTGAATGCCGACTTGCAGCGCGTGAATCAGGACTTCGAAGATATTGTGAACGCTCGGGCCACGGCAGCCCACACCCTGGCGTCCAATGCTTCGGCCGCAGACATCGACGCCATGGCCGTTGAAATCAGAAATTCGAAGTACGCCGAGATTGAATCTGTGATGGCCAAGGCTACCGCCGAACAGCCCGCCGAGCCGGGTCTCTGGATCTATCTCGGCCGCGCCCAGGTCGGAACAAAGGACTTCCTGGACGCAGAAACCAGCTTCAAGAAAGCTCTCGATCTAGCATCCAAGGCCCAGGCCCCGCGCCCGCTGCTCCTGGGTGCTGCCGACGCCGGGCTGGGCGAGGTTTATGCCCGCACCCTTATGGTTGACGAGGCCAATGCCGCTTTCAATGCGGCCGTCAAAGCCGACCCGGCCAACTCGGCCAGTTACCTGCGCAGCCAGGCCCTCATTTTCTTTGAGGAGAAGAACACTGAAGCGCAGATCGATGCGGCCGACGAAGCTCTCAAGACAGATCCCAACGATGCGCTTCTCTACTTCATCAAGGCCCAGGGTATGGCCATGAACGCCCCTGTCGATCCCGATACGAACAAACTCATTCTGACGCCGGACTGTGTGGCGGCGTTCAGAAAATACCTGGAGCTGGCTCCCACCGGCCAGCACGCAGCCGACGTGAAAGCGATCCTCGAGAAAGCGGCGACGCAAACCGGCTCCAGCAGCGGCTCTCCGCAGCAATAGTCACCTCGGGAATCGATTGGGCGCCCCTCCCTGCGTTTTCGTTTTTGAGCCGGGGTAGGTGGCTGCTCCGTAACCCTCTACAATCCATTCCATGAGCCGCGCCGCGCCCACAGCCCCTTTGCCTGGTTATGAAGAGGCAGCCGCGTTGATTGCCGCTCACGCCGCGCGCCTGGCGCGGCACCGGCCTCCGGTTGAAACCGTTCCGCTCGGCAAAGCCTCAGGCCGCGCGCTTGCAGAACCACTGCTTGCGGATCGCGACCAGCCGCCTTTCCCCCGTTCCACGCGCGACGGCTTCGCTTGCCGTGCTGCGGAAGCCTCCACGCATCGGCCTCTGGTTGTCGCAGGCGCAACCCGCGCGGGCGATGCTCCATCCGGCCCCCTGCCGCGCGGCGCGGTCTGGGAGATCATGACCGGCGCGCCGGTTCCTTCCGGCGCCGACGCCGTCATCATGCTGGAACACGTTGAGACCGCCGGCTCGTGCACGCGAACCGTCCGGCTGCTGCCGCCGCGCACCCTGGAGAAAGGCGAGAACGTGGTGGCTCGCGCCGCGCAGGCGCGCAAAGGCGAAAAACTGTTGCCTGCGGGTGCTGCCATCGCCGCCGCACAGATCGCGCTCGCAGCATCCTGCGGTTGCGACGCGCTCAGGGTCTACTTGAGGCCGCGCGTAGCCGTTCTTGCCACCGGCGACGAGCTCGTACCCATTCGCTCCGCGCCGGCTCCGGGACAGATTCGCAACTCCAGCAGCCGCATGCTGGCCGCCATGGTCTCCGCAGCCGGCGGCTCGCCTTGGATTCTGCCCATCGCACGCGACACGGCGCGCTCTCTCGACGCCGCTCTGGCCCGCGCCGCCGCGGCCGATCTTCTTCTCATCACCGGCGGCGTTTCCGCCGGCAAATTCGATCTTGTCGAGGCCGCTTTGGCCCGCACGGGCGCACGCTTCCACTTGACCGGCGTGCGCATCCAGCCCGGGAAGCCGCTGGTGTTTGCCGAGCGTCCCCGCTCTGGCACAAACTCAAGCCGCACGCAGTGCTGCTTTGGGCTTCCCGGCAATCCCGTTTCCTCTGCCGTCACTTTCCTGCTGTTTGCAGCGCCGCTGCTGGCCGCGCTGGCCGGCCGCATTGACCGCGGCCCGCGCTTCGCCCTTGCGCGCCTGAGCGCCGAAGCAAAGGCGAAGCCCGGCCTTACGCGCTTTCTGCCCGCAGCCTGCACGTTCGCCGGCCCGCTGCCGACCGTCGCGCCTGTTCCCTGGGAGGGTTCCGGCGACCTGGCCGCGATGGCCTGCGCCAACTGCTTCCTAGTCGTCCCTGAAGGCGCGCATCGCTCCTCGAAAGAGCGTCTTGAAGCCGGCGCCACCGTCAGCATTCTGCTTATTTGAGGAGTTCCATGCCCGATCCCAGCAAGCTCTCGCACTTCAATGCTTCCGGCCAGGCCTCTATGGTCGACATCAGCGCCAAGCAGCCCTCACGCCGTACGGCGACCGCCTCGGCATTCGTCGAGCTCTCTGCGGCCGTGCTCGCCGCACTGCCTGCTAACCCCAAGGGCAATCCTCTTGAAGTGGCTCGCGTGGCGGGCATTCAGGCAGCCAAGCGCACTGCCGAGCTGATCCCCATGTGCCATCCCCTCGCGCTCACTCACGTCGACGTGCAGGCCACGATCGTCTCGGGCGGCGTGCGCATCACGTCAACCGCGGCCACGGTTGGCCCTACGGGCGTGGAGATGGAAGCCCTGACCGCGGCCGCCGTGGCCGCGCTCACCGTCTACGACATGACCAAGGCCCTCGACAAGGCCATCGTCATCCGCGAAATCCGGCTGGAATCCAAATCCGGCGGCAAGAGCGGAGATTTTTCGAGAGGTGTGAAGTAGGGGCAGCCGGCGAAGTAAGCGCCTGATGCGATTGCCTTGAAAGGGCAGCTGTCAAGGCTCGAGCCCGCGGCCCTTCACATCTTATGCATGACGTGCCCCAGAAACGCGACGATGCCTCCAATCGTGTCCATCACGCCGTGCGTGATCATCGTAGGGGCCAGCGACTTGCGCCAGGCGGCGACGCCTCCGAATAACAGCCCAATGAAGGAAATCGTCACCATCATCGCCCAGCCCTGATACCCATGCCCGGCGCCGAAGAAGAGCGCTTGTATGATCACGCCTGCAGCGGCGCTTCCCGTCATGCGGCGGCACTGCTCCTGCAGGTATCCGCGAAAAACGTACTCTTCGCAGAAGCCGGCCGAAGCCGAGAGCGCGATCCACACCAACAGTTCGAGCAGGCTATGCGGTGTCAATTTGGCCAACGTTTCTGAGGCTTTCGCCGTATGGCCACGAAAAATCACCGAGCTCAGCACCTCGATGGCGACGAAGCCCACCGCAACCAGCATGGCAATTCCAAGGTCGCGCAGCACGGCGCGCGCATTGGACCATCTGGCGTTGATCGCCGTCCGTACGCTGATGCCGCGCGAGCGCATCGCCAGGTAAACGTACGCCGCCAATCCCCACTCCTCGACGAGCGTACCGAGGTAAATCACCAGCCGCGCGTGTTCCGGTATCCCGCCGCTCCAAACAGCCCGGTGCGTCAGGAAATACGACGAGGCCGACAGGCCCAGGATCAGCAACACCAGCAGGAGGGTATACCACACGGGCGCGATCAGCTTTTGCTCGGTCTGAGCCATTTGGTTCGGGGTTATGGATTGAATGGTCGCAGACGCATGCGGGGCCGTCAACCGCAAATGGAATGCGCCGGATCGACCGTTGCGGCCCCCGCACGCAAGCCGCCCTGCAAGCGTGTACCCTGATGGTTGGGGCCAACGAGCGAGGGCTCGCAAATTGTTGATGCGTTGGATGGTGGTAATCGTGGGTGGGCTGGCGCTGGGCTTAAGTGCAGCGCCAGCGTGCGCTCAGGCCGATCAGCCCACGCCGGCGGAAAAGAAATCGGGCACGCCGCTCTTTATGCCGCCCGCGCCCGAAGCCATTCTGCCCAATGCTTTTGACGGGTGGGAGCTCGCCGGCCGCTCCAAGGTAATCACCGATCCGGCCCAGGCCGACGCCGCGAATGCCGCGGCGCTGAAGGAGTACGGGTTTTCGCTGGCCGTACTGGCCAATTACAAGCGAGAGGGCGACACGCTGAGCGTGCGCGCCCTGCGCTTCAACGACACCAGCGGAGCGTATGGCGCCTATACCTATTACCGCCAGAACAGCTGGCCCAAAGAAGAGATCGGCACGGGAGCCGCTTCTGACCACAACCACGTGATTTTCTGGGCTGGGACGACGGTTGTCGACGCCCAATTTTCGCGCATCGGGCCCATGTCCGCGGCCGAGATGCGCGAGATCGCGCGGGCGCCCGGCTCCATGGGGGCCCAGGGGCTTCTTCCGCCCATTCTTGCCAGCCTTCCCAAGGAGAGGCTGGAGGGCCAGACCACGCACTACGCAGTCGGCCCAGCCGGCTATTCCGGTTCCGGTGGCGTCCTCCCGCCGTCGCTGGTCGATTTCAGCCGCGGCGCTGAAACGGTCACCGCCAATTACTCCCTTATCTCCGGCGAGGCCACGCTTACCATCATCGACTATCCCACGCCGCAGATAGCCCAGGCCCAAGAGAAGGCAATCCGCGCCTATCTGAAGGCCGGCAGCCACGCCCAGCCACCGTGGCCCAAGCCACTCAACGACTCCGACACGGCATCGCTCGAAGTTCGCCACAGCGGTCCGCTGGTCGCGCTGGTCAGCGGTGACGCGGTCCCCGACGATAGCCACCGGTTGCTGGAATCAGTTCATTACGAGGCCGATCTGACCGCGGTCCCGCTGCCGGTTGAATCCGAGATTGAAAAAACCGGCAAGTTGCTGCTGGGAATCACTCTTTTGAGCCTGATCGGAGCCGGAGCGGCCATTCTGCTGGGTGGTTTCCTTGGCGGCGGCCGGGCCCTTTACCGCCTGGCGCGGGGCAAACCGATCTCCTCGGTGTACGACGAGGAGTTCATCCACCTGGACCTGAGGATGGAATGGACCGAAGAGACGCAGGCAGTGGAATTGACCGAAGAGAGACGGTCAATCGAGAAGCCGCATCCGAAGCGTTAACGCCTCCTTTGCCCTGTGGAAATCTGGTCACAAACCCGAAGAAACACCGCGAAATCACGGCAAATGACGAAAGAATGGAACCGAATGGAAGGCGAATAAAGGCCCTTTCTCAAGCCCCTGCATCAATTGTTAAATAATTGAAACAAGTAAAGTTATTTTGCAAAACATTTTCCTTGACACTGCTTTCCCCCGAACCTACTATGCAGCCAGAAAGTTCTGATGGGTTTGCCTCCGTTGGAACTATTCTCCCTGAGGAGAGAGCTGCCCCGTTGCCGGGCGGCTCTTTCCGTTTTAAGAGGGGGTCTCGTCCGATTCCGGGCGATCTTTGCCGCTGCTTTTGTCTCCTTCGGTCCACTCCCGGCCACATTGCTCGCATTGCCAGGTGTTGGCGGGATTCACATCCATGAGGATTGGGTCGCCGGCTCCGCATTGCGGACATTTGGGAGCGACAAACTCCGGCACTTCGATTCTTGAATCGTCGATGATGTCCTGTGGGATGGGTTTCGCAGCAATCACGCGCGCCTGGTCGAGCTGATCAGCCGCAACCAGAATCTGCAGGCTTGCCACCGTTAGTTGATGCTCGATTGACGGCGCAAATGGAGTTGTGTATCCGTCGAACCTCACCCAGCTTTCAATTCCACCGCGCCGCAATGCTTCCTGCAGCTGCATGGCCTCCGCGCGGCTGTCGCATTCGCGCAGCACCGTCTTCCAGGTGTAATCGTGCGGACCATCCTGCTCCTCCTCAGCCGCCGCATCCGGAACCAGTTGGGGCACGCGCGCCAGGTGGCCACCGAGCGGATCGGCAGGGCGCTCTACGATCGACGGGGGCGCCAATGGCGCAGTCAGGGTCGCCGCCCGCGGCTGTACTCGCGCCGCGGCAACGGTCTGCGGATCGCCCAGCCCGCGGCTCTGCAGCTCCGCGCGCAACACCTGCTGCGCAGTGTCGGTGAGATCAGCAAAGCCGGCAGCCAGCAGACGCAACTCGCCGTTGCTCATCTGGCGGTAGTGCTCGGTGAGCCTCCGCCATTCCAGCACCGGGTCAGCGCGCATGAGCAGCAGTATACGGCGGAATTCCGTTAGCGGTGCGGCAGCCATCCGAGATCGACGAGCATGGAGCGCACGACAATCATGCCGGAGACAGTAAGCGCGGCCAGCAGACAGACCCAAAAGCCGATCTGGCTGTACGGGAGGGTGATTGTGGATCGAGGGCTGGTGAAAGTGAGTCCCAGCTTTTCGGGTAGCACTGCGCGCACCGCGACCGCGAAGATGAAGCCGCCGGCCCATACGATGGCGATGCGAAAGGCAAGCCGAAGCGTCAATGCGAACAGAGTCTGCGCCATGGTCTCAAAATTGCGTGCCGCCGGCATGCGGCAGACCGCCGCGCAGAGGCATCCCTCAACTTTACCTTCGATAGGCGCAACGATACAATCAGGAAGCAGGCCGACGTAGCTCAGCTGGTAGAGCAGCTGATTCGTAATCAGCAGGTCGTCAGTTCAAGTCTGACCGTCGGCTCCAGATTCAGACGGCGGCGCGACCTCTCCCTCCGAGAGGTCATTTTGCTTGCGGCCAATCACGCCTGACACGCGTTGAAACCCACGCCTTAAATCTCACTACTGCACCGGCGGCGCAACGTTGATGGCCACCGCCGCAATGACGAAATCCTGTGGTGGAATCACCGGTGTTTTGCCCTTCTGCACCGGCGGCAGCTTCACGCCGGGCTTGAGCTCAATAGCGACAAACTGGTGCTGCCCGGAGTGGGTCATGGGCATGCTGAAGCTGGCCTGAAAATTTCCCAGCGGGCCCACCGGCGCGGTGGCCACTCGCGTGCCCTTCACACCATCGAGCCAGAGCCACACCGATCCGCCGGGTGCGAATTTTGAGCCGCGCACGACCACCGGATTGCCAGTGCCGACCAGTGAACCCGGAGGGTAGAAGGTATTGCTTTGGGTGCTGAACACGCCGATGACGGGGCCGCAGCCGCTAACGGGGCAAACGGTAATGGCGACGGTGGCGACTTGGGTTCCAACTTCGAGGGCGTTGAGCACGTGCGTTCCGGCCGTGGTGCCGGCGGGAATGGTAACGTTGGCCGAAAACGAATAGGCATTGTTGCCGATCGCCGCCTGTCCGATGATCTGGTTGGTGCTGTTATCCAGCCAGAAGCGGACGTCGCTTGCGCCCGCGCCCTCAGTCACGGTGGTGAGCACATCGCTTTTCGGCGCGCAGGTGAGCCCGTCGCACTCCTTTACGACAAACTGGTACATCGTCGCCGGTTTGAGGTTGGTGGCATAGAAGGTGAGGGCAGGAATGGTCACGACCTGATCGGGCGGACCCCAGCCGAGTTTTGATCGCTGCGTGCCCAGCACGGTCTTATTCCATGCAATGCTGAGCGAGTTCACGTAGGCGCCGCGAAAGTCGGTGCACTTCACCGGAATGGTCTGGCCGGCGATGACTTCGGGCTTCGATACCGCGATCTGCGGCGAGAAGAGACTGCCTTTGTTGGAGGCGGCGGTTGTGTTTTCGAGTAGCGGCTTGGCGGGGAGTGGATATACGAGGCCGAAATCGAGATCCCAGCCGGGCGTCTCGAACCTGATCACAAAGGGTTTCAATCCGCCCAGATCGGCGAAGTAGAGATTGTTGAAGAGCGTGGTGAAGTCGGAGTTCACGCTTTGCGCATTGGCTCCGAGCGTAGGCGACGAGACATAACCCACGAGCGCCGCCGAAACCTGGTCGCGCAGATGCTCATCAGTAGCAGCGGCAATGGCCGCGCCGATGCCCTTGATGGCAACATTGATGGCCCCGGCGATGGCGCCCGCAACGGCTTCAGGCGCCGCGGCGCCTCCGCTGGCGGCGGTGGCCGCACCCTCGGCCGCAAGCTGCGCGGCAAACTTTGTAGCGGCAGCAGTCAATTGCGCAGTGACATCGCCGCCGTAAACAGCTTCGACATCGACGGACGCAGCGGGCGTACAGGTAGCAGGCAGCGTGAAGGCATCGGGTTGACTTGAGGTGCAGGTAACCGTGATGTCGAGGTTGAAGACCATTGAGAATGCCGGGTCGGTTGGCTCGGTGGGACAATTTGAGCCAAGGTGACAGGTGTGCGGCGACGTGACCCAGAAGATCACGGCGTTAAACGGCACCAGGTAGTCGAAGCGGATGCGGCGCCCAGTCACACTTTGCATGGAGTCGTTCGTCCAGCCCTCCTGGAAGTTGGCCAGGAGATAGCCCTGGGAGTTCAGGACGCAGGGCAGAGGGTTGTAGGCCGAGTTGGGCGGATTATTGACGAGTTTCAGGATTGACTTCTGTATGTCGTCGCAGACGCCCGCCTTCATCGCGTTCCAGAGCGCCTGAAAATGCCCGGGCGTGAAAATGTCGGAGTCTTTGGCCTGCACCAGCCCGTCGGGCATGCCGGCCAGTTGCTCGGGATGGAGCGAGGAAACGAGAGCCGTGGTCGCGGCGCCGGTTTGATCAGTGAAGCCGAGAATGAGCCGGGGCAGTCCCTTGATGTAGTAAATCGTCCCTGAAGGTTTCCAAGGGTCGATTTCCGTTGTGGCCGGAGCGGCATTGGCCAGGGTTGCGAGCACCGCAAAAAGAAAAACGAGCACGCCTTTTGCCGTGCGTGCATGCAGATACACATGTCTTGCGTTGGAGAAGTTGGGGGAAGTCATCGGCCGCGTCTCCTCTGGAAAATGAGTGCCGAAGAATTGGCCTGGGGAATGCCGGGGTAAGTATAGCGCAAGGAAATCTGCATTGGGCGCAGATCCTTCGACTCCGTCCTGCTGACGCAGGGCTCCGCGTGCTGTCCCACCCATTCGTCCAAAGAGCGGGCGAATGCCCCTTCAAAACGGTCGTTTATGCACGTTCTTCTACGCCGGCTCGAACTTCTTTCCGCACTGCAGGCAAGTGAGCATGACCTTACCGCTTCCAATCATTCCAGTGGTCCATTTCCAGCCTCTCTTTCCAGCCTGGACCTGCGTGGATCCGCAGAATGGGCACCGTGCTGCCATCGCCGATCCCGCTTGAGGAGGCTGTGCCTGCGGCGCGGGCGCTGACGGAGCCGGAAGCGGTTGCCCGCAAGCGCCGCAAAATTTGCCCGGCGGGTTCACTGCTGCTCCGCAGTATGGACAAAAGCCAATCGCAGGACTATTCATGACCATCTCCTCAATGCATCTTCGCTGAATTTGCCGGGCAACCACTTCCTTTGCATCGTACAAAAGCGCCTGTCCTGCCGCCTCCACAGGCAATCATCTAAAGGTTGCAATGCGCAAGTGAAATTCCGTAGCATGCTTGGGTAGGAAAGTCAGAGACCAGACGCCGCGCGATCCCACACCGCTGCTTCCGCCGTTCAAGAGAAGTCCTAGTTCCCCGAAAGGAAAATCAAAACAATGAAGGTCAACACTTATCTCAATTTCCCCGGCACGTGCGCCGAGGCACTCGATTTTTACGCCAAGCACCTGGGCGCGAAGACCCTCGTGAAAGGAACGTTCGGCGAAATGGCCGGGCCCGGCGGCCCGCAAAACCTGCCCCCTGGGTTGAAGCCGCAACACATCATCCACGCGCGTTTCGAGCTAGGCGACACCATTGTGATGGCCAGCGACGGCCCGCCCGATCGTGTGCAGCCCATGCGCAGCGCATATCTGACATTGTCAGTTGATGGCAACGCGGAAGCTGAGCGCATTTACGCGGCGCTCACCGAGGGCGGCGAAGTCTTCATGAAGATGGAAGAGACATTCTTCGCGCATCGCTTTGGCCAGTTCCGTGACAAGTTCGGCGTGAACTGGATGGTCATTCACGAAAAACCCATGCCGCAACGCGGATGACGGCGGCAAGCTTCCGGTAGCGCCGGCATCCTTGCCCGCGCCGGGGCTCGATTGAACCACAAGGCCATCGGCTGCTAACCTCATCTGTCCCGGTGAACCGCCGGAACGGAAGGCACGACCATGGCTTTCAAATTTCAAGGTTTCGACTTTCTTCAGCTCGACGCGGGTTTGAGTGAAGAGGAGCTCCTCGTTCGCCGCACCGCCCGCGATTTCGTGGACGATCGCGTGGTTCCCATCATTGAAGGCTGCTTTAGCGAGGCCCGTTTTCCGCGTGAACTCATTCCCTTGATGGGCGAACTGGGGTTTTACGGCGCCAATCTTCAGGACTACGGCTGCGCCGGCATGTCGAACGTCGAGTACGGCCTGGTGTTGCAGGAGCTGGAGCGCGGCGACAGCGGTCTGCGCAGCTTTGTCAGCGTGCAGTCTGCGCTGGTCATGTATCCCATCTTTACTTTCGGCTCCGACGATCAGAAAAACGTCTGGCTTCCGGCGCTGGCAACAGGCGAGAAGCTCGGCTGCTTCGGACTCACCGAGCCGGGCTTCGGATCGAATCCTGCCGGCATGACCACGCGCGCGAGCCAATCGGGCGATGAGTACATCCTCAACGGCGAAAAGATGTGGATTACCTCGGGTTCCATCGCGGACGTGGCCATCGTGTGGGCCAAGCTGGAAAGCGCAGCAGGAAAAGACGGCGATGAGACCGATAGCGTTCGCGGTTTTCTGGTCGAAACCGATCGTCCCGGCTTTACGGCCTATGATATTCACGACAAATGGTCGTTACGGGCCTCGATTACCAGCGGCCTGACACTGGAGAACGTGCACGTGCCCGCGGCCAACCTGCTGCCCGGCGCAAAGGGCCTCAAAAGCCCTCTGATGTGCCTGAACCAGGCCCGCTATGGCATCAGCTGGGGCGCCATCGGCGCGGCCATGGACTGCTTCAACGCGGCGCTCAATTACTCCAAAACCCGGAAACAGTTCCACGATCAACCCATCGCCAGCCATCAACTGGTGCAGGAAAAGCTGGTGTGGATGGCCAGCGAGCTCGCCAAAGGGCAGCTGCTGTCATTGCAGGTTGGCCGTTTGAAAGACGCCGGCAGCGCGGGCCACCAGCATATCTCCATGGCCAAGCGGAACAACGTGTGGATGGCGCTGGAGTGCGCGCGGCTGGCGCGGGACATCCTGGGCGCCAACGGCATCACCGCCGACTATCCCGTGATGCGCCACAGCATGAACCTCGAATCCGTGAAGACCTACGAGGGCACGCACGACATTCACACGCTGATCCTGGGCCAATTCCTCACCGGCATCCCGGCCTACTGAACCATCGCGCGCTCAAGACCCGCCGCGCCCCAGCCCAGCGGCCGCATGCGCCGGCGCAGGGGCACGCCATACTAGAATTCCCCTAGAGGCACCGGAGGCCGGCCGGCGTCAGCAGCAGGCTTCCCTTTCCCTGGGCTCAGCATCTGCTGAATTCGGTAGCAAGTGGCACCATCCGCCGTTGCTTCCAGTCCTCGTCGCTTATGAACTACGGCTCGATCAAGCGGGCCCCTTCATCCTTCCCAACCGAGGAGTTTCACCATGGAAGGAAGTGCATCGCCGTCGCGGCGCCGGTTCAATCCCATCGCGCTCGGCATCGCCTCGCTGGTTCTGCTGGTCTTCGTCGGCCTGTCTTACCGCCAATGGGAGCTGTACCGGAGCGCCAACGCTGAGGCCGAGCGCAGCCGCCAGATTTTGGACGCCCTCGACAGTGTCCAGGCCTTACTTGTCGATTCAGAGACGGGACAGCGCGGATTCCTGCTCACCGGCGAGGATCGCTATCTGGATACCTACAATCGGGCGATTCAGGAACTCCCCAACCAACTTGCGGCGCTGAAACAACTTCTCGGCTCCGGCCAGAGAGGCATGCAGGATTTCAACGAACTCAACGCCCTTGCCAACAAAAAGGAGGCCGAGCTCAGGCAAACCATTGAGACGCGCCGTAGCCAGGGAGCCCAGGCGGCACTGGCTATCGTTCTTACGGACCAGGGCAAGCGCACCATGGATTCGATTCGCGCACTGTGTGCCCAAATGCGGGGCAACGAGAATTCCATCCAGGCGCATTCGTCCGCGGATGGGGAAGCCGCTGCTGGATTTGGCCTCCTGATCACCGTGGCCGGTTCGCTGGTGCTGCTTTTCCTTTTCGCTTTCGGGTTCGAGCCCTTTGCCAGTCCCGATCCCCAGGCCTGGCGAAGATCGCGGCTTCTAAGGTACGGGGCAGCCATTCTGGCGGTGGTTGCCATCACGCTGATCCGTGCCGCGCTCTCTCCGCTCATGGGTCCCAACGCCATGCCCTTTACGCTCTATTTCTGCGCGGTCGCGTTTGCGGCATGGTTCGGGGGCTTCCGGCCCGCCGCACTTTCCATTGTCCTCTCGCTGCTGGCAGGCTCCTGGTTTTTTGCCGCGCCCACGCACTCTCTGTGGGTCAGCGGGCACGACGATCAGGTGGCCATGTTGATGATCGTCCTGGTGGGCTTCGGTATTGCCCTTCTTGGCCGCTCGCAGCGGACCGCCGTGGAGCGCGCGGTGCGGGCGGAGAATTCCGAGCGGAGCGAGCGGCAACGTTTCGAGACGACCCTGACCAGCATCGGCGACGCTGTGATTGCCACTGACGCCCGCGGCAAAGTCGTGTTCCTGAATCCCGAAGCGGAGCGCTTGACCGGCAGCAAGCTGACAGAGGTCGAAGGGAAAGAGATGACGGAGGTCTTTGCCATTTTCAATGAGAAGACGGGCGAGCCGGTGGACGACCCGGTGGGGAAGGTGATGGAGCATGGCCTGGTGGTAGGCCTGGCGAATCACACCGCTCTGCGCGGCGCAGGCGGAGAGCTCATCCCTATCGAAGACAGCGCCGCACCCATCCGCGACGATCTTGGCCAGCTCACCGGCGTGGTGCTGGTGTTTCGCGACGTGACCGAAGAGCGCCGCACCCAACGCGAAAGCCGCCTGCTGGCATCGATTGTGGCGTCGTCTGAAGACGCCATTCTCACCAAAGATCTGAAGGGAATCGTGACCAGCTGGAACCACGGCGCGCAGCACATGTTCGGCTACACGGCAGGCGAAATGGTTGGCCAGCCTGCACTCAAGCTCTACCCTCCGGGGCGCGAAAACGAATTGCGCGAGATTCTCGATCGCGTCAGGCGCGGCGAGCAGATGGAACATTTCCGCACCGTGAGGCGACGGAAAGATGGCACGCTGCTGGATATCTCGCTCTCGGTATCGCCGCTGGTCGACGCCGACGGAGAAGTTGTGGGCGCTTCAAAGATCATGCGCGACGTGACCGCGGAGGTGAACGCCCAGAAGGAGGTTGTAGCCCAGCGCGAGCGGCTGCGCGTCACCTTGCGGAGCATCGGAGATGCAGTGATTACCACCGATGCGGAGGGGCGCGTTTCCTACCTCAATCCTGTCGCCGAGCAGTTGACAGGCTGGGGCTCTCACGAGGCCATGGGACGCCCGCTTGCCGAAGTTATGCGCATTGTGAATGAAAACACGCGGCTTGAGGTGGAGAACCCCGTGCAAAAGGTTTTGCGTGAAGGAGTGGTGGTGGGCCTGGCCAACCATACGCTGCTCATCGCGCGCGACGGAAAAGAACTCCCCATCGACGATAGCGCTGCGCCCATCCGCGACGATCGCGGCGAGGTGACAGGCGTGGTGCTGGTTTTCCGCGACGCCACCGTGGACCGCAAGCAGCAGGAAACCTTGCGCAGGACGGAAAAGTTGAGCGCAGCGGCGCGGCTTTCGGCCACCATGGCGCACGAAATCAATAACCCTCTGGCCGCCGTGGTCAACCTGATCTTCATTGCCCGCAGCACGCCGGCCATGCCGCCGCGAGCGCTGGAATATCTGACCCAGGCAGAGCAGGAACTGGAGCGCGTAACCCATATCACGCGCCAGACACTCGGCTTCTATCGCGAATCGACCACCATGGAGGGACTCGACATTCCCGGCCTCGTCGAATCCGTGCTCACGTTCTATTCGCCCAAGCTCGAGGCCAAGAGCATTACGGTTCGGCGCGCCTTCACCGCATGCCCGGCGGTGATCGGCGTGGCCGGTGAGCTGCGGCAGGCGGTCTCGAATCTCGTCGCCAATGCCATCGATGCCGTGGAACCGGAAGGCAGCATCAACGTGAGCGTGCATCCGGTGACCAAGGGCGGCGAAGGTTTTGTTGAAGTGGCGGTCGCCGACCAGGGCCAGGGCATTGCCGCCGAGCACATCGGCCATCTCTTCGAGCCCTTTTTCACCACCAAGAAGGATGTTGGCACAGGTTTGGGCTTGTGGTCCGCCAAGAACATCGTGGAAAGGCACGGCGGCACCATCTCGGTCAGTTCGGGCAAAGGCGAAGCGGCCCGGGGCGCCACCTTCACCATCCACCTGCCCTTTGTCGCCAGCCCCGAACCGAGCGCGACGGAACCTCTGACCACCTGAGCTCGCGCGCCCCGAAGAATTATCACTTATTCCCGGCTCGCCTTTGGAATCTGGCGATGCCGCCCCTATTCACTGGTATATTTTTCTGCATGAAACAGGCCTGGGAACTTGCCGTTCTCTGCGCGGTTTTGGCCGTGCTCGCTCTCCCCGCTTCCCTCTCGCCGCAACAGCCGGCTCAGGCGCCCATCGTCCTCCACGCCGCGCGTCTTTTCGAAGTCGACACCGGAAACATTCTCCGTCCCGGCGAGATTCTCGTTGAGGGCGAGCGCATCAGGGCCGCCGGCACATCGGTCGACCATCCCCAGGGCGCAAAGATCATCGATCTCGGCGACACGACGTTGCTGCCCGGCCTGATTGACGCGCATGTGCATTTATTTCTGCATCCCGGCGCTGAGGACCTGCAGACGGTCGAGGAATCCGTTCCCTGGCGCACCATTCTTGCCGAGCAGGCCGCCAAGGCCGACCTGTTGGCCGGATTTACGTCGGAGCGCGACATGGGCACCGAGGGCGCCGGCTCGGCCGATACCGCCGTGCGCGACGCGATCAACGAAGGGCTCATTCCCGGCCCGCGCCTGCGCATCAGCGGCAACGCCATCGATATTCTGGGCGGGCATGAAGATGCCAACCACTTCAATCCCGCCCAGCACGTGCTCTCCAACGCCGATTACGCCAACACCGCCGAGCAGATCGTAGCCGTGATGCGTGAGCAGCACAAGGAAGGCTCCAGCTTCGCCAAGATCTACCAGACCGGCCCCGATCGCATGGTTCCTGCCGGCAGTCCGCCCTGCCTGGGCGATCCCGTCTGCGCCCAGATCGGGCTGGGCCCCGAGCCGGACGATCCGGAATTCTGGACATTCCATACGCCGTACCAATACACCGAAGGGCAGCTGGAGGCCGCCGTGGCCGAGGCCGCACGGTTCGATACCAACGTAGGCGTGCATTGCCAGGGCGAGCCGGCGGCGCGATTCGCCGTCGAGGCGGGCGTGGCCTCGATCGATCACGCCACCCAGCTCAGCAGCACAACGATGCAGTTGATGAAGCAAAAGCACATTCCTGCCGTCCCCACCTTCACCATCTTCGAGTACTTCGCTGAGCACGCGCCCACCCCTGAAGCGGCGGCGCGCGAGCACGCCATGCTGGATTACAAGGTCCACGAGTTCCGCCGCCAGGTGGCTGCCGGCGTGCCCATGGCCGTCGGGTCCGACGTCGGTCCCTTTCCGCACGGCACACAGGCCCGCGAATTCGAGCTCATGGTGAAGTTCGGAATGACCCCGCTGGCGGTGCTCCAGGGCGATTACCTGAATGGCGCGCAGATCCTCACCTGGCAAAACGAAGTCGGCAAGCTTCAAAGCGGCTACTACGCCGACATCATCGCCGTTCCCGGCAACCCGCTCGACGACATCTCGGTGCTGGAGCACGTGAGTTTTGTGATGAAGAACGGGGTGGTGGTGCGGCAGTAAACCTCTGCGACGATGCTTTGTGATCGCGAGCGCAGCGAAGCATCTGCAGTTTTTCGCTGATCCGCGTTCGGGCAAGAACCGGCGGCGGCGCTCCTCGCATGCCAGCCGGCCCGCCGCCCCGCTGTACACTGTCTTGTATCCGAAGTCTTCCCGTCAGCCTTCCCAGGAGGTCCAATCCGTGCGTATCGCCGCTTTGTTTGTTTTGGCCGCCACATTCTCTTTTGCGCCTGCCGTGGTGAGCGCAGCATCGGGCTCCGCCCACGATCATGAGCACGATCCTCGCCTGCAGGGCAGCTACAAGTTCAACGAGGGCGGATGGACCTACGTGCACCTCCAGGGTGCGCCGGAGCAGATTGGCTTTCAGCACGGCTACCTGCTGGCGCGGGAGATTGAAGACAATGTCAACGTCTACGTGGTGATGGCAACAAATGTGAACAAGCGCCCGTGGAGCTTCTTTCGCGAGGCGGGAAAAAACGTGTTGTGGCCGCATCTCGACACCGAGTACCAGCAGGAGCTGAAAGGAATTGTGGAGGGGCTGCAGGCGCAGGGATTAACGCTGGATTTGTGGGACATTGTGGCGCTGAACGGATATATCGAGCTGAGCGACTACTATTTGCCGTGGCTGAACGAGAAGGAGGGCAAGCCGAATCCGGCTGCCGATGTGGCCCCGGGCAAGTGCAGCGCGTTCATCGCCACCGGCTCGGCCACCAGGGATGGGAAGATCGTGATCGCCCACAGCAACTGGTCGCCTTACGCGGAGGGCGAGCGCTGGACCATGGTCTTCGACGTTGTGCCGGCAAGGGGGCAGCACTTCATCATGGATGGCATGCCGGGGGTGATCACCAGCCAGGACGATTTTGGAGTGAACTCGAGCGGCCTGATGATTACCGAGACCACGCTGCCCATGATCAAGGGATTCGATGTGAACGGCATTGCCGAGTTCGACCGCTCGCGCAAGGCGATGCAATACGCCACGTCGATCGATGAATACGCCGAGATCATGCGCAAAGGCAACAACGGCGGGTACGCGAACTCGTGGCTCATTGGCGACCGCAAGACCGGCGAGATCGCGTATTTGGAATTGGGGCTGCGTCACACGCCGCTGACCAGGAAGAAAGACGGCTACTTTGTGTCGTCGAATTTCGCTGCCGACCCGGCGCTGGTGCGGGACGATACGCCTGGATTCGATCCTAATAATCCTGAAAGTTCAATGAATGCGCGCCACATTCGGGCCGAGGAGTTTGTGAAGGAACACTACGGCAAGCTGGATACGGCTCTGGCCGAGGCCTACCTTTCAGATCACTACGACACCTACGAGCACAAGATCGACGCGGGCAAGCGCAGCCTTTGCGGCCACGAGGATACATCGCCAGTGGGGGAAAAGGTGTGGGACGATCCGCCCTACAATCCGGGCGGCGCGGTGACGGGCAAGGTGACCGACTCAGAGCTGGCGGCCAAGATGAGCTTCATCGGCCGAGCGGGCCATCCCTGCGGCGAAGATTTTCTGGCCGCACCGTTTCTCGCGGCGCATCCTGAGTTTGCGTGGCAGAAGCCCATTCTGCACGACATGATCTCCGGGCCGTGGACGACATTCACGGCTGGCGAAAAACCGCCCGCGGCGATGGCGCAGAGATAAGAAGCCCAGCTGGCAAACTCGAGCCATGCGCCGGCGAAGAGTGATTGCCGATTCGGCGCGCCAGCGGTGTACACTCGCCTGCATGATGCGGACCAAGAAACTTTTTCTCGTGTTGGTGGCAATTGGGGCGCCGGTTGCAATCGCGGCGCAGGCGCAGCAGCAGGCGCAACAGCCCAAACCCGAAGAGACCGAGGTGTGGCAGCCTGTTCCCGCGGTCGTCACGCCCGGCGAAACTCCGGGTGCGCCGCCTTCTGACGCCGTTGTGCTTTTCGATGGAAAGAATGAGGACGAGTGGGTTTCGGCGCAAGATCACACGCCGGCCAAATGGATTGTGGCCGACGGCCTGCTCACCGTGGCCAAGAACACCGGCAACATTGAGACCAGGCGGCACTTTCACAACTACCAGTTGCACATCGAGTGGAGAATTCCGGCGGACATTTCCGGAACCGGCCAGGGGCGGGGCAACAGCGGCGTCTTTCTGGCTTCCACCGGGCCGGGGGACGCCGGCTACGAGCTGCAGGTGTTGGACGGGTACAACAATCCGACCTACGTCAACGGCATGGTGGGCAGCATCTACAAGCAGTCGATTCCGCTGGTGAACGCGGCTCGAAAACCGGGCGAGTGGCAGAGCTACGATGTAGTGTGGACGGCGCCGTTGTTCAACGCCGACGGATCACTCAAAACGCCCGCGTATGTGACGGTTTTTTATAACGGCGTGCTGGTGCAAAACCACTTTCAGTTGCAGGGGCAAACGCTCTATATCGGCAAGCCCTTCTACAAGGCGTTCGATGGAGCACCGATCAAGCTGCAGGCGCACGGCGACAAAAGCGAGCCCATCAGCTTCCGCAACATCTGGGTGCGGGATCTGCCGTAGGGGCCTTACACCGCAACGGTAAAACTCTCTTCGCTTCGCGTCACCGCCCGGTAGAGCGTGTCGCGCTCGAAAGGTACGCGCCCGGCCTCGGTGATCAGGCGGCAGAGTTCTTTGCGCGTGAGTCCCTGCGGCGTGGTGGCGCCGGCGTCGTGGTAGATCTTCTCTTCGATCACGGTGCCGTCGAGATCGTCGGCGCCGAAACGCAGCGCAATCTGCGCGATCTTGGGCGTCATCATCTGCCAATAGGCCTTGATGTGGGGAAAGTTGTCGAGCAGCAGCCGGCCCACGGCTATCTGGCGGATGTCGGTGAGTCCCGTGGTCACGGGCAGATGGTCGAGCGGCGTGTTTTCGGGATGGAACGCGAGCGGAATGAAGGTCTGAAAGCCGCCCGTCTCGTCCTGCAGGGCGCGCAGCTTCAGCAAATGGTCTACGCGGTCTTCGTCGTTCTCGATGTGACCGTAAAGCATGGTCGCATTCGACTTGAATCCGAGCTGATGCGCCGCCCGCGCCGTCTCCAGCCACTCTTCGCCGTCGATCTTGTGATCGCAGATGATGGAGCGCACGCGCGCGGCGAAAATCTCGGCGCCGCCGCCGGGCATCGAATCCACTCCGGCTTCGCGCAGCTTCACCAGGGTCTCCTTCACGGTGAGCTTGGCGCGCCGCGCCAGGTATGCGATCTCCACCATGGTGAAGGCCTTGATGTGCACCTTTGGGAAGCGCTCTTTGAGGCCGCGGATCAGGTCGAGAAAAAACTCCAGCGGCAGATCGGGGTGCAGACCGCCGACGATGTGAAACTCGGTGACCGCCTCGGAGTAGCCCGATGCCGCCGTCTCCCACGCCTCGTCAAGGGCCATAGTATATCCGGCCGGATCGCCCTTCTTGCGCCCAAATGCGCACAGCTTGCAGGCTGCCACGCACACGTTGGTGGGGTTGATGTGGCGATTGACGTTGAAGTAGGTCACATCGCCGTGCATGCGCTCGCGCACGTGGTTGGCCAGCCAGCCCACCGCCAGCACATCCGACGACGCGTAAAGGGCCAGGCCGTCGATCGAGTCTAACCGCTGCTGCGCCAGCACCTTGGCCGCAACCGGATCCAGCCTCCGATCATAGGTCCTGAAGGCTGCTCCCTCTTCGCGCGCGGCCTCGGCTCCGAAGCTCATGAACCGATGATACCGAATTTCGCGCAATCCGGCCCAGTCTTCTTATGCGTCGCTGCCAAGTGAGCCGGATCACACCTGCGCCCCCTGTGCACAGCGTAGACTGCCCTTCATTGCGACAGAAGACAGAACCATGCCTGTTGAAGAGCACATTTCCACCCACAGCTACGCGCAGGGGCCGGCAAGGCCGCTTCTCGAATTGACTATTGGCGAGTTGCTCGAGCGCACGGCGGATCGTTTTCCTGACCGCCTGGCCGTGGCCTCGCGGCACCAGCAGCGCCGGCTGACCTGGGCCGAGTTGAGCGCCCAGGCCGACCGCGTGGCCCGTGGGCTCTGGTCGCTGGGCATCCGCCGCGGCGACCGCGTAGGCCTGTGGTCGTCCAACTGCGCTGAGTGGATCATGATGCACATGGGGTGCGCCCGCGCCGGAGCCGCGCTGGTGAATGTGAATCCCGCCTATCGCTCGCATGAGTTGCAGTTCACGCTCATGCGCTCGCACATGAAGGCGCTCTTCCTGTGGCACAAGGACAAGCACGCCGACTACGAGGAGATCCTAGGCCGCGCGCGCCATGGCCTCGATCTGGCGCTGGAACATACCATCTATTTCGACTCTCCCGAGTGGCCTGCTTTGCTGGACGCGGAAGGCCGCCTGCCGGACCACGTGGCGGTCGACGACGTGGCCAACATCCAATACACCAGTGGCACCACCGGCCTGCCCAAGGGCGTGATGCTCACCCACCACAACGTGGTCAACAACGGGCAGTTTCTGGCCGCAGGCTTTCACTATTCCGAGCACGACAAGATCGTGGTTCCGGTGCCGCTCTTCCATTGCTATGGCTGCGTGATCGGGACCATGAGCGCGGTCAATTCCGGCGCCGCCATCATTCTTCCCAACTGGACCTTCGACGCCCGCGCCACGCTACGCGCCGTGCATGACGAGCGTGCCACCAGCGTCTATGGCGTGCCGGCCATGTACGTGGCGGAATTTGCGCTCGACGACTTCAAGAGTTTCGACACCACCAGCCTGCGTACGGGCATGATGAGCGGCGCCCCCTGTCCGGTCGAACTGATGAAGCGGGTGCTCGAAGAGATGCACATTGGCGAGCTGGTGATTGCCTACGGGCAAACCGAAACCTCGCCCGTCGTGACCATGAGCGATGCCGGCGACTCGCTTGAGGTGCGCGTGAACACCGTGGGCCGCGCCATGCCTCAGACCGAAATCAAGATCGCCTCGCTGGAGGCGCAGCCGGAACCCGGCGCCGCCGAGCGCGAAACTTTGCCTCGCGGCCAACAGGGCGAGGTGTGCGTACGCGGGTACGCGTTGATGAAAGGCTATGACGGCGATCCGGACGGCACAGCGCAGGTCATCCAGCCCGACGGATGGTTGCGCACCGGAGATTTAGGCGTGATGCGCGAAGACGGCTGCATCCACATCACGGGCCGGTCGCGCGACGTCATTATTCGCGGCGGCGAAAATATCTACCCGCGTGAAGTGGAGGAGTTCCTCTACACCTGTCTCAAGGTGGCCGAGGCTCAGGTCATTGGCATCCCCGACGCCCGCCTGGGCGAGATCGTGGTGGCGTGGATTCGCCTGCGGCCCGGAGCCGAAGCCACGGAGGCAGAGATGCGAGCCTTTTGCGACGGCCAGATCGCCTATTACAAGATCCCGGCGCACGTGCGCTTTGTGACTGAATTTCCGGCCACGCTGTCAGGCAAGATCCAGAAATACAAGATGCGCGAATTCGAGATTGAAGCGCGCGGCCTCGAAGCCGTTGCCAGGACCGCGACAGCCTAGCTGGCCAGCGCCGGCTCTTCCAGATCGACCCTCCCCGCCCGCCGCGCGCCGCGCACGGTCACTGCCTCCCGCGTAATTGCGATCACCGTCATATCGTCCTGCTGCCCGAACTGCTTGGCGGCGTCGATGATGGCCGCCACGGGTTCGGTGGAAATGGCGCCGCTGCGCTCAAACCCGAACAACTCGCCTTTCTGATTGCGCGCTTCGACGATGCCGTCGGAATAAAACGTCAGCCGGCTCCCTGCCGGCAATGTAAAGCGAACCGTTTCGTAGCGCGTTCCGCTCTTCAAACCCAGCGGGAGCGCGCCTTGCACGTCAATTTCGGCGCCGTCGAGATATGGCGCCAGGTGGCCGGCATTGGCCAGGCGCACCGCACCGTCGGGTTCGATGCGCGCAGCCAGCGCGGTGGCAAATTCATCCTTTACCCGGCCGATCAGGCGATCGTTCAGGTGGACCAGCAGCTCCGCGGGCTCCGGCATAAACTCGGCGATGCCGCGAGTGGCGCCCACCAGCACTGAAACCAGCATGGCCGCGGGCAAGCCTTTGCCCGCCACGTCGCCAACCACCACCAGCAGCGAGCCGTCGCGATTAGGCAAAATCTGAAAGAAGTCGCCGCCCACTTGCTGCGCCGGCTCATAAGCGGCTTCGATGTTGAATCCCTTCACGCTGCCGAACTGCTCCGGCAGAAGGATCTTCTGCACCTCGCGCGCCGCCGCCAGCTCGGTCTCCAAATGCGCCTGCTGCTGCGCAATGCGCGTAGACCGCACCACCAGGATCACCGCCAGCGAGAGCACAAAGAGGCAGCCGGAAATGTTCCCGATGTTGATGGTGAATGGTCCCACCGTCCAGCTATAAACTGCGATCGTGATTCGCTGTGCGGCTCCCGCGAACTCGGGAATCAAGCCGATGAGGAAGAGCACGAGCTGCAGGTAGCCCGTGAGGCTGGCCACAATCGCCGGGATGAGCAGGATGCCCGCCTCCTGATTCCCGCGCCGCCAGTGCACAATCAGCAGGACAGGAATGATTCCCGCAAGCAGGCCGAGCTCAGGCGCAAGGCCCAGAAGGGTGCCGATGGCAGAGCCATTGCCGGTGGCTGTTTGCCAGGACCCGTACAGGATTCCCACCGCACTCAGCACCAGCCAGACCCGCAACCAGCGCTGCACACGCATGCGTAAAAAAGCCAGAAACATCAGCGTTTGAAACACCACGCTCGCGATTTGAACGCCGCCGTTGATGTACGCCGACCACGCGGGAAGATTATGAAAAAGCTGGTAGAACTGGAGCGGCATCTGCAACGCCAGGAGGGCCGAGCCTAGAACGATCCAGAGATACTCGCGCTGCTGCCGTTGCTGGGCCAGGAACATGGCCAGGGCAATGATGCCCAACCCCAGGCCGCCAAAGTCATAAATCCACTGCAGAAGATTGTCGCCAATCGTCCTCAGCCACACCTGATTGCTGATTGCCAATTCCTGCCCGATGGTGAGGTTGTAGGGGTAAAAGCCGGGAAACGATTGCAGCCATTCATTGGCCGAAATGTAAAGGCGCATCGCGATCACCACCGAGCCGGTGGCAATGGCCGCGTCGGGAATGGGTTTGAAGATGCGCGCGGAAAAGGTATACGGGTGATAGGGCGAAACCTGCCCGTCGGCGAGCAGCTTCTCGCCATTGAGGTAAATCTCAAAGGCGCTGGAGAGGTTGTACTCTTCCAGCGTCAGCCCGGTCTGGTGGGGAGCCACCTTTACGTGCAGCCGGTACCACCACACTCCCCCACTCCCATTGGGAAAGTACTCCTTCAGCGAGTGGTTCGTATCCACCTGCGTCCACTGGGAGTCGTCGTAATCGGCGCGCGCATAGGCTGGATCGTCGCCCGGTTTCACGAGCCATGTCACGCCCA
>JASHQH010000078.1 GCA_030037635.1 Acidobacteriaceae bacterium | reverse complement strand
CCATGCATTGCTCCAGGTTGAGTGCCCGCGTAACGGGGAGCCTTTAGTTTACTAGCAGCCGTCGTTTCGCCGACCTCAGAGGAGCTAAACTGCTCGAATGCCGACCCTCTACAACCGCATCCAGGGCCGCAACCTCGATCGATTGGCCGCGCTGAGCGACGGCATTTTTGCCTTTGCCATGACGCTGCTGGTGCTGGATTTGCGGCTGCCCTCGGCCGCCCAGGTGCATGGCGAGCGCGAGCTGCTGGCAGCACTGGCGGCGCTGGGGCCGCAGTGGATCACGTATGCCATGAGCTTTCTCACGCTGGGCATTTTCTGGGCCGGGCAGCAGACGCAGCTCAATCACCTGGCCGAAGGCACGCGCGACCTGACCTGGATTCATCTCGGCTTCCTGTTCGCGGTCACGGTGCTGCCGTTATCCACACGGCTGCTGGCGGAGTTCATCACCTATCGTGCCGCGCTGGGCATTTACTGGCTGAACATTCTGGTGCTGGGCACGATGCTGTATTGGAGCTGGATGTACGCGGCGCGAAACCGGCTGATCAAAGCCGATACGCCGGAAGAGGTGAGCCACAGCATCTGCCGGCGCATTCTGATCGCGCAGGCCTGGTATGCGGGAGGGGCGGCACTGTGCTTCATCCATCCCTGGATCAGCATTGCGGCCATTGTGCTGGTGCAGTTGAATTACGTGCTGGCGCCGCGGCTGTGGTGGAAGAAGCCGCGGCTTTGACGGCTGGGTGAAGGGCGCTGCCCGGCTGCCTTGGTGCGCCGCATCGCCTGCGGCGGCAGCGTATTCTGTAGCTGACCGATGGCTGCTAAAACCCCAGCAAATCCAAGCTCTTCACGGGGAGGGGCGCTCGAGATGCGCCGCCGCAAAAGAGGCTGGCCACGCAGACTCGGTTGGGCCGCTATCAGTCTGTTGGCGATTCTGCTGCTCACGGCCGGCGCCGGGGTGCTTTGGCTGCGCTCCGCAGCGATTGCCGCACTGCCCCAGCTTGACGGCGAAGTGCATCTCGCCGGCCTTTCAGCGCCCGTCACCATCCGTCGCGATGCCCACGGTGTACCTCACATCGAAGCCGCCACGCAGGATGACTTGTTTGTTGCCCAGGGCTACGTCACCGCCCAGGATCGCCTGTGGCAGATGGACAGCATCCGCCGCACTGCCGATGGCGAACTTGCCGAGATTCTCGGACCTGCGCTCGTCCGTCATGACAAAGTGCAGCGCGTGCTCGAAATCCGCCTCGCCGCCCAGCGCATCTACGATCATCTGCCGGCGGCGGACCGCGCCCGCTTCGACGACTACGCGCGCGGCGTCAACCTCTTTATCGCGCAGTGCCAGCAGAGGCGCTCACTTCCTGTCGAGTTCCGCCTTTTGATGTACCAGCCCAAGCCATGGGGCGGCGTCGACTCCATCAGCGTGGGGTTGGCGATCGTCCAAACCATCGATCCGACCGCTACAGTCAAGCTTTCGCGCGCGCGCATCGCCGCCCGCCTGAACGATCCGAAACTCGAAGCCGATCTCTACCCTGTCGGCTCCTGGCGCGACCACCCGCCCACCGGCATCCGCGTCGACCTGAGCGCGCCGGAACCCATCCCCGTTCCCGCAAAGAAGGATGAGGATGAGGGCGATGAAGAGAACACTGAAACGCGCCTCAGCGCGCCGCCGGCACTCGATTCGTTGGGGGGTCTTGACGGGCTGCGGGCCTATCCCGGTTTGCCCGGCTGCAATGGGTGTCCCGTGGGATCGAACAACTGGGTGATTGCAGGCAGCCACACGGCCAGCGGCAAGCCTTTGCTTTCGAACGACATGCACCTCACCCTCCGCATACCGGACACCTGGTACATGGCCGATCTGCGCGCTCCGGGCTACCACGCCGCCGGCGTCACGCTGCCTGGCCTTCCCTTTGTCGTCGCCGGCCACAACGAACACGTAGCCTGGGGAATTACGGCGCTCTATGCCGACGTTCAGGACCTGTACAAGGAAAAACTCGACGGCAAGGGGAACTACGAAGGCATCGATGCGCAGTGGCATCCACTCGCCGTCGATCGCGAAGTGATCCACGTCCGGGGCGGCAAAGATGTCACGCTCGATGTGCAATCCACGGGGCACGGACCGCTGCTCAATCCACTCCTGCCTGCGGGCGACGCTCCAATTGCCCTCAAGTGGAATCTCTACGATCCAACGCTGAATGCAATCCCGCTGTACGAAATGAACGTAGCATCGAACTGGACGGAGTTCTCGGCCGCGCTCGCCCAGTGGTGCTGGCCTGCGCAAAATCTTGTTTATGCCGACGAGCAGGGACACATCGCCTACCACGCCATAGGGCGAATTCCGCTGCGGCCCGCAGGCCTGGCCGACGTGCCCATTGACGGAATCGGACACGAATGGCAAGGCTACATCCCCTTCGACCAAATGCCCAACGTTGTCGATCCGCCCTCAGGATTTCTGGCTACAGCCAACTCCCGCGTCACCACCGATAAGTCTCCCTACCCGCTCACCGACCAGTGGGCCGATCCCTATCGCATCGAGCGCATTTATAAAATGCTCGACGGCCGTGACCAGCTTACGCGCGCGGACATGCTGGCCGCCCAGACCGACATCTATAGCGAGGTGGACCAGGAGATGGGCCATCGCTTTGCTTATGCCATCGACCATACGCCCGGCCCTGAAGGCGGCGGCGACGAGCGCATGCGCCAGGCCGCCGACCTGATGCGCAGCTGGGATGGCCGCCTCACCGTCGATTCCGCTGCCGCCTCCCTGGTGACGCAAACGCGCGCCGCGCTGTGGCCTCTGATCCTCGAGCCCAAACTGGGCAAACTGGCCGGCGACTACGTATGGGGCGAGTCGGCCTTCGCCGAAGAAGAGATCGTGATGCACGCCAAGCCGGAGTGGCTCCCGAAAAACTACAAGAACTGGGACGCCCTTCTGACGGCGGCGGTGCGCACAGGCATGCGCAACGGAAAAGCGCCGTCGGACGTGGCCCAATGGACCTACGGAAGTTGGCACGTAGTGGACATCGAGCACCCGCTGGCCGCATTTCTGCCCATCATCGGCCGCATTGCGGGAACCGGTCCGCAGCCGCTCAGCGGCGATCGCACCACGGTGAAACAAGCGGACCGAACAATCGGAGCTTCGCAGCGCTTCACCATGGATTGGAACAACATCGACGGATCGACGGAAAACATCGTGATGGGCGAGAGCGGCAACCCGATGAGTCCCTACTTCCGCGACCAATGGAATGATTGGTATAACGGAACCACCTTTGCGCTGCCGTTCACGCCGGCCGCCGTGGCGGCGCAAACCCGCCACACGCTGCGTTTGCTGCCATGAAAAGACAGGGAACAGGCAACAGGGGACAGGGAACAGCAAACACCTCGCCCTTCTTTTGGAAGTTGGTCGGGCCGGCTCTGATCGTCTTTGCGGCGGCCGTTGCCATGGTGCCGGAGCTCATTCGCGGCAACTCCTGCGGTCACGACTTCGACGTTCATCTCGTGTCGTGGATCGATTGCCTGAATTCCTGGCGCCACGGCATCCCTTATCCGCACTGGGCGCCCAGCCCCAACTACGGCGCCGGCGAGCCGCGCTTCGTCTTTTATCCGCCGCTCACCTGGATGCTCGGAGCGGCGTTGGGGGCCATTTTCCCCTGGCACTTCGCGCCCATTGTGCTCACGTTCCTCACCCTGGCCGCCGCCGGATTGGCCACGCGTGCCCTCGCGCTCCAGGCGCTCGACGATGCCCCATCTACGCTGGCCGGATGCACGGCCATTTTCTCCGGTTTCTCGTTGTTCACGGCCTACGAGCGCTGCGCCTTTCCTGAGTTTGCCGGCAGTTTCTGGCTCCCGCTTGTCGTCCTCTTCGCGTTGCGCAATCGCCGGCCTTCCAGTTCGCTTCTCGGCCGCGCCTTCGACGGTTCAACCGCACCGCTTGCCGTCGCCTTCGCCGGCGCATGGCTTTCGAATCTTCCCTTGTCCGTGATGGCCGGATATCTACTGGCCGGCGCCGCCCTGCTGGCGGCATTGGTGTATAGAACCTGGGCGCCGCTGCTCCGCGCTGCGCTTGGGGGCTCGCTGGGCCTGGGCCTGGCTGCAATCTACTGGCTCCCAGCAGCGTTCGAAAGGCATTGGGTCGACATCCGGCAGGCAACCGGAGACATCGGCTACAACTTCGAAAACAGTTGGCTCTTCGGGCGCCACGCCAACCCCGTGCTCGCGCAACACGACGTGGTCCTGCGCCAAGTGTCGTGGATCGCCGTATCGATGGTCGCAGTCGCGGTTGGGTGTTTGATCATCGCGTGGCGTCGCGGCACGCTGCCGGTCCAGAAAACCAGCTCCTCGCGTCTTTGGTGGATTCCTCTGGCGGCGATCCCCATCGTGACGCTCTTTTTCATGTTCCCCATCTCGCGCCCGCTCTGGCATCTTTTGCCTCAGATGCCTTTCCTGCAGTATCCCTGGCGCTGGCTCGAAGCCGTCGAAGCGCCCATGGCCATTCTGTTTGCAGCCGCTGTCTGGCCGCGCGGCTCGCGTGGCCGCATGGCGATTGTCTCCGCGTGCGCGGCGGCATTTCTGGCGGCTACGGCATTTGCAGGCATCGACTACTTCCAGGTTTGCGACGACGAAGATGCGGTGGCTTCCATGCTCGCCGATTATCGGGCCGGCGCCGGCTTTGAAGGAATGGAGGAGTACGAGCCTCCCGGGGCCGATGACTCAATGATCGCCACGAGCCTTCCCGATAGCTGCCTTGTCGGTGACCCTGCCGCCGCCCTCGGCAAGCCGGTCCCGGACGATCCCGACGCCAACCCCGCTTGGGCTCCCACTCAAGGCAGTTGCCAGGCCACGTTCGCCTTCGCCGATGGCGACCAGGCTCATCCCGAACACCGTTCGATTGACGCCAAAATCCCTCAACCCGGCTATCTGGTGCTGCGTCTCCTCAGTTATCCGGCATGGAAGATTCGCGTCAACGGCCAATCGCTGACCAGACTGCTGCAGCGCCAGGACGGCCTCATCGTCGCGCCGGTTGCGCAGGGGCTGCTGCATTTGACTGTCGACTGGAGCACAACGTCCGATGTCCGCGCCGGCCGCTGGCTGAGCGCCATCAGCATCGTGCTTCTCATAGCGCTTTCGCTGGGTGAGCTAAGGTTCTTGCCCGGTCGTCTAACATGATGGAAATGCCTGCCGACGTAAGATCGCTGATTCAAGAGGGCGCAGACCTGACTGACCAGGCGCTGGAAGCCCTTATTCCGTCTGCGGACACAGTCCCTGCTTCGATCCACAGCGCCATGCGCCACTCAGTTTTCGCGGGCGGTAAACGCCTGAGGCCGGTACTGGCGATGCAGGCCGGCTTCGCCATTGCGGGGTTTATGCCGCGAGGTATTGAGCGCCTGGGCGCGGCTCTTGAAATGCTCCACACCTATTCGCTCATCCACGACGACCTTCCGGCCCTCGACAACGACGACTTGCGCCGCGGCAAGCCCACCTGCCACAAAGTCTTTGGCGAAGCCATCGCCATCCTCACCGGGGACGCGCTGCAGACGCGCGCCTTCGAAGTGCTGGCCGGTCTCGATTGCCCGCCGGCAGCGGCCGTGCAGATCATCAGCCTCATCGCCAACGCCGTCGGCACAGTCGAAGGCATGATCGGCGGCCAGGTGCTTGACCTGGAAAGCGAGCACCTGAAGCCCACGCCCGAGCTCGTGGCAGCCATCCACCGCGCCAAAACCGGCGCCTTGATCCGCGTGAGTGTGGTCGCAGGCGGCGTTTACGCCGGCGCCACTGCTGACGACGTCGCCCGGCTCGATCGCTTTGGCCGCAAGGCCGGCCTGGCCTTCCAGATTGTGGACGATGTGCTCGATATGACTGTGGACTCGGAGCACCTGGGCAAGACGGCAGGCAAAGACCAGGCCACAGAAAAAGCCACCTGGCCGGCCGTTTACGGCATCGAGCAGAGCGTGCGTGACGCCGCGCAACTGGTCGAAGAAGCCTTTGCGGCCCTTGATCCTTATGGCAGCCGTGCGTTTGGCTTGAAAGCCATCGCCCGATACATGATCGAACGCAAAAACTGAGCGTGGCCGCCCACGTTCGTCCCTGCGCCGGCAAGAGACAGGCGGCTGGGAAACTGCCTGAACTTTTTTGAGTGAGCTAAGTGTTCAGCACCTGGCGCAGCTTCGCGCCCTGTTCCGACAGATCCTCGACCGCTGACTGCGCGCGCGCCAGCAGTGTCTGAACCTCTTCAAGATAGCCGGGCAGCGCGTTCCACCAGGCGCTCACTGCTTCATGCTGGTCAAGCATGACCAGAACGGCGCCGGATAGCGCCGTGATGAGGCCGGCGCGACTCTTGCCGCTAACCAGGAGCACTCCACTCGTCGCCAGCGTGCCCGCCGCGGCAAAGCGGAGCCAATCGTTGTTCTTCAGCACCTTTGCGCGCGGTTTTGCGCCCGGATCCGTCGCAGTCTTCGAAAGCGGTACAACCACCATGGCACCTCCTCATGGCAACTTCCGCAGATCGAGCATCTCAAGAGTGCGAACCCGGCGTCAATCCAAGCCGCGACGAATCGGAATCCTCGCACGATCTAAAAAAGACAAACAATCTCCGCAAGCGCTGTCGTCACGGGCCGCCAACGTATCTGCGGCCGCCGTGTTCACCTTAGAGTATCGCCCGACGGACCGCGGCCAGCGCTTTTTCTTGTGAACCGTGTGCAAAAAGGGGGCTGCGCCAATTCGACCATCAGTCCAAGTCAATCTCCCGCAAGGGTTTGCCCTCGGGCGCATCCTTGGCCTTTCGTAAAGCCTCGGCAAACCGCTTTTCGAGCAAATCCTGCTTGTTTTTTTCCGCGTCCACGCTCTGGCGGAAGATCGACTCGGTGCGCTCGCCATGTTCGCGCATGGCCTTGGCCGCAGTTTCAAGATCCTCGAACATGCGCTTGCGCGGCGCCGAGGTGTGGCTCACCAGCACGCCGGTGGCAGCGTCGATCTTGAGCATGGCACCGCAATCGGGGCAGGCCACTTCGAACGTCTTGTCCTTTGCCTTAGCCATTCCAACTAGCATTTTATGCGCTTCGGCCAGCTTTTGGGGGGTGACTGGCCAACGCCTTTCCGGCCGCGCCTGCTTTTCAAGCCCGCCGGCGCCGCTAACTCCGCCGGTTTCTGCTGCTCCTTGACACAACACCGCCGCCGGGCGAAAGAATGAATTCGCCGCGGACTTGGAAGCGTTGGACGCGTGCGCGGGCCGGCAAAGCCCTTCGTCTTACTGAAGGAAGACCATGCGAGAGAAAAACTGGCTGTGGCTCGTCGGCATCCTGGCGCTGATCGCGCCTTGCACATTGTTCCTGATCGCAAGGCAGGCGGCTGCCGGAGCGGAAGCGGCGGTAGCGCCACAAGACGGCGTATTGGATACAACTCCGCTCAAGGTCGACCGCCTCGATCCAGCCATTGACCGCATCATTCCCAAGGGCGCCATGCTGGAGCGCATCGCCACGGGCTTCACATGGGTGGAAGGCCCCGTATGGGACGATGGCAGCCTGTTCTTCGCCGAGATTCCTTCCAACAGCATTCGCCGCTGGACGCCGGGCAAGGGCGTGAGCATCTTCCTCCAGCCCAGCGGCTACAAGGGCAGCGACCACTATGGCCGCGAGCCCGGAACCAACGGCATGACGCTCGACGCGCGCGGCCGCCTGACCGTGGCGGGGCATGCGCAGCGCGACGTTTTTCGCTTTAAGACGCTCGATCCGCATGGGCCGATCACAATTCTCGCCGACACCTACCAGGGCAAACGCCTGAACAGTCCGAATGATCTGGTTTATCGTTCGAACGGCGATCTCTACTTCACCGATCCGCCCTACGGCCTGCGCACGCAGAACGACTCCGACAAAGAGAAAGAGCTTCAGGTGAATGGCGTGTATCGCATTCCGCACGCACTCCAGCACAAGCCCGGCGCGCCGCCGGATCGCGCGGAATTGCAGCAGCTCATTACCGACTTGCCACGGCCCAACGGCATTGCCTTCTCGCCCGACGAGAAATATCTTTACGTGAACAACTCCGAACCGAAGAAGATCTGGATGCGCTATCGCGTGAAGGCAGATGGCACGTTGACCGAGTCCAGGCTTCTTTACGATGCAACTGCCGATCCGCGCCCGGGTGGCCCGGATGGCATGAAGGTCGATGTCGAAGGCAACATCTACAGCGCCGGACCCGGCGGAGTGTGGATCATCTCACCGGAAGGCAAGGCGCTGGGGACCATCGTGATGCCTGAGCGCGTCGCAAATATGGCCTGGGCCGGGCCCGATCGCAAGACGCTTTATATTTGCGCCAGCACCAGCGTTTACCGCGTGCGACTGACGATTGCGGGCGCTCCGATCATCAAAGGCAGGTAGCGGAGCCAGCGGATTCAGCACCATCGGCCCTGGCTCCGCTCACACGAGCGCAGCGAGGCTAACCCCGCTGCCCTCATGTCAACGGCGCGGGATTGAAAAGCGCGAACTCGTTGTGCAGGCCCCAGTGGTCAGCCCAGGTTTTCTTGCGTCCGCTGGCCACCTCCAATACCATCGAAAAAATCTCCCATCCGACCTCTTCAATGGTCGCCTCTGCGGTCGCGATTCTTCCCGCGTTGACATCGATCAGGTCGGGCCAACGCTGGGCGAGCCCGCTGTTGGTGGCCACCTTGATCACCGGCGCCATGGCCAACCCGTAAGGCGTGCCGCGTCCGGTGGTAAAAACATGCACGTTCATCGATGCGGCCAGCTGCAGCGTGCCGCAGACAAAATCGCCTGAGGGAGTGGCCGCAAAGATGAGCCCCTTTTGCGTCACGCGCTCGCCCGGCCCGGTCACACCCATCAACGCCGTGCTGCCCGCCTTGGCAATCGATCCCATCGTCTTCTCGACGATATTGGCCAGGCCGCCCTTCTTGTTGCCCGGCGAGGGATTGGCGTTGCGGTCGGCGCCGCCGCGATGCATATAGTCGTCGAACCAGGCCATCTCGCGGATAAAGTCGCGCGCAACTTGCGGCGTGGCCGCGCGTGCCGTCAGCAGGTGCGCCGCGTCGCGCACCTCGGTCACCTCAGAAAAGATCGCCGTCGCGCCGGCGCGCACCAGCAGATCGGCGGCAAATCCCACCGCAGGATTTGCAGTGACTCCCGAAAACGCATCCGACCCTCCGCATTGCAAGCCGACCACGAGATCGGAAGCGGGACAGGTCACCCTGCGCCGCTGGTTGAGCTTTTTGAGCCGTGATTCCGCCAGGTTCAGGATGTTGGCCACAATCTCGCCGAAGCCTTCGTGCGCGTCCTGCAGCACAGCCACGGCGGGCTCATCGCGGAGCACCTTGAGACCGCCGTTCGGCACCAGGATTGAGGGCTGTAGTTTTTCGCAGCCCAGGCTCACCACCAGCAACTCGCCGCCGAAGTTGGGATGCAGGCTCAGATTCTGCAGCGT
>JASHQH010000077.1 GCA_030037635.1 Acidobacteriaceae bacterium | reverse complement strand
GCCGTCAGGCTTCCATCGGCGTGCGTCATGGTCTCAAAGAAATCACCGCCCACCGTTTGCGCCGGACAATAGGCCACGTGCACCGTGCAAAACTGCGACCGCACCTCTTCAGCCACCAGAACGCTTTGCTGTAGCTGCCGCGCCTGCTCCAGATCGCGGGAGATGGTCTCGCGTTCCACCACCTCCCGGTCGCGCTCGGCCAGAAAGCGCCGCAGCGCAAGCGCGCCCACGATCATGAGCATGAGCACCGCGCCGATATCGGCATCGTCGATGGCCAGTCCCTGCACCACAAACTCCGACGGCATACGCGCGAAAACCAGCAGCGGCACATAAAAAGTGTCGAACGCCAGCAGCAGGATGGGCGCCGCGGCCAGCAGAGCCGCCGCGCGGTCGCGCCGGAATCCCTCCACCAGCAGCACGAACAGCAAAATCACCAGCGCCGCGGACAACCACACCGCCGCCGCATTGCTGATGCGCAGCATCGGCTCGTTCGCCAGGTGCAATCGCAAAAACGGCGCCTCCAGGATGAAGACGACGGCCAGTCTCGCCGCTGTAAGCACCCACGCAGCGCGGCGAATCCACTGCCTCTCGCGCAAGCCGAACCAGTGCCACCAGAAAAGAATCCAGCCCAGGCTCATCACCTGGGTGCAAACTACGTTGCCCCAAAACTCCCCCGAGGCCATGGATAAATCGGGGCCCAGGTTGCTGCCCAGGTGCACCACACAATAGCCGGCCTGGGCCGTCACGGCCACGAACAGCCAGAACCACGTACGATCGTCGCGATGGCTCCGCCACGCCCACAGCGGCAGCGGCATCACCAGCAGATAAATCAGCCCGATCATAAGCTTGCTGAAGCTGAGATTCACGATCTGGGCCTTGTCAGATTGATAGAGGAGCTCGATGGCCGGGCGCAGCCCCAGAACCGGCGGATAATGCGGCCCTCCCACATCGGGCCATCGCCACGGGCTCCCCGGCGACATGTAAAACCGCATGGCCAGTTCGATGGTTCCGTCTGCGCTCGGGGCCGGCAACGGCATTTCCATCGCCATTGAGTAATGAAGGCTGATTCCCCGCGGACCAAAGCGCCCCAACTCGCCCACGAACTGCCCGTTGGCAAAAATCTGGTACCCGTCGTCAACGTCGTTCGGCATCTCAAGCCACAGCGGCTCGCCGTGGTTCTCGACCCGCACCCGCAGCCGGTACCATGCGTACTCCACCAGGTGCGGGTACCCGCGCCTCGTCCATCCCGGGACGAAAGCCCTGTTGCCAAACTGCACATCGACCGATCCTGCCGGCGGCGTAAGGTCCATCGCCGCCCAGTGCGCATCGTCGAAATCGGGCTGCGCCCACTCCAGCTTTCCGCTCACCACCGGCGAATCGCCTGGACTGAACCGCCACGGTCCTGTCAGCGCCACCGCGGACCGTCCCAAATCGATCGTTCCTTGCTGCGCGCGCGCCGCACCCGTCCCCGTCGCACCTGCAGCCAGCACCACGAGCAACGCCGCGTCTATCCACTGAGCTCTACGCATGCACCACCCCCGCAGAGGCAAAGCTAAGCGTCAGCACCGTAATGTCGTCCTCCTGCCCGAAGGCCTGCGCGGCCTGCGCCACTTTTTCCGCAGGTTCCGTGCTGAGTTTCGCGGCCCGCTCAAACCCAAACAGCTCACCCTGCGCATTGCGTGCTTCCACCACGCCATCCGATAGCAGCGTGATTCGCTCTCCGGGCTGCGCCTGGAACTGCGCCTCAGCGTAGACTGCGTGCGCGTCGAGGCCGAGTGGCAACCCATTTTCGAGCGGCAGCTCCAACGTGTTGCGATACGGCGCCAGATGGCCGGCGTTGGCAATCGTCAGTTTGCCGTTCTCATCGGCGCGCACAACCAGGCAGGTGGTAAACCCGCCCTGACTGCGGCCCAACATGCGCTGGTTCATGGCAGCCAGGATCGCACCCGGGCTTTGTGTGTAGTGGGCGAGCGTGCGCACCGTCCCCACCAGGAGCGAAACGGTAAGCGCGGCGGGCATCCCTTTGCCGCTCACATCGCCGATGACGATGAGCACGCCGCCGGCTGCCGTAGGAAGGATCTGAAAGAAATCCCCGCCCACCTCACCTGCCGGCTTGTACGCGCTCTCGATGGCGAATCCCGGCACCGACGGAATCGCGTCTGGGATAATCACCTGCTGCACGGCGCGTGCCGCGCGCATCTCGCCGGCCAGCATGGCGCGCTCCTGCGTCGCTTGCCGGTGGTCGCGGAACAGCAGGCCGAGCAGCGCGGCCAGAACCGCCGCGATAAGAATAGCTCGCACTTCAAGCAGCGTGATGCCCCAATGGGCAAAGAGATTCGGCACGCCCGGGATTGGAAATGCCGTGGCTTCCAGGGCAAACCAGACAAGATCCGCTCCGGCCCACAGCATATTCAAGACCGCGAGCGGGCGCATGCGTGGCGCGAGGCTTTTGAATGGCCAGAAGGCAAGGAACTGGGCTACGCAGAGCCCCATGTGAAGGGCAATCCCCGATTGGCGGAAGAAGATGTCATCCACCCAGCCGATCCATGCGGGCTGGTGCGCGAAGGATACGAGACCCAGGAGGCCGGGAGCATAATCCAGCGCCGTGACCGCGAGCAGGATGCGAACCACCCATGGGACACGGCGATGTGCCAGGGCATAGGCGAAAGGAACCTGGGCAAGAGTAAGAATGACGTTGGCCACCAAAATGATTGCGAGAGAAACTTCAAGGGAATAATTCAACAGTGACGCGACGCAGAACTCGCTCAGGCGCAGGGTTACCACGCCCAGGCAAGTGGCGCAGAGCAGCAGAAGCTCGCGCCGGCTGCGATCGGAAAGGAAGAGGCCGAAGAGCAGGATGGCGATGACGCTGATCACCAGGTAGCAAAGCGCGGATTCCTCGAAGCGAGCCTCACCGGCAAGAACCGTCCGCGCGCGCAAGCCGTCGAGCAAAGACTCGTCACCCACGCGGATATCCATTTTCGAGAGGGCTAAGCTCCGAATAAGCTGGCTATGGGTGAGCGCGTCGCGGCGCGTGATATGCAAGGCGAGAAGGGACGGCCCGAGCGGGACGGGAAGCGGAGGGATGGCATAAGAGCGGATGGAATTCATGCTGAAGTTTCCGGAGCGCACGCTTCCGGCGCTGCCCAGCCGCCGGCCATTCAGGTAAAGCTCGTAGGCCCCGAACATGCTCACTTGTACAGCGGGCTGCGCATCATTCTGAAGCGGGCCAAGATCTGTATGGCAGCGCACCCACAGTTGGGTTTTGCGCCGCGACGGCTGCCATGCTGTGTATGGCTGCCAGCCGCTCTCGTCCAGATTCGGCGCCGCCCACGCCGCATTGTCTCCCGCCCGCCACACGCACTGCTGCGGCGGCACCGTGATTACCGCTTGCGCGGCAAGTGCCCCGGGCAGTGCGAGCAGCAGGGCCAGCGCCCCGACGGTCCTACGCATGCTCCACCTCCGCAGGGGCAAAACTGAGCGTGAGCACCGTAATGTCATCCTCCTGCCCGAAGGTCTGCGCGGCCTGCGCTACATTTTCCGCAGGCTGGGTGCTGAGCTTCGCCGCCCGCTCGAATCCAAACAGCTCGCCCCTTCCATTGCGCGCCTCCACCACGCCGTCAGAAAGGAACGTGAGCCGCTCGCCGGGCTCAAGCCGGAAAACGCGCTCCTCGTAGCCGTCGGCGTGCGGCTGGTTCACTCCCACGGGCAGGCCCGATGGAATGGGGATCTCCTTGCCGTTGCAATAGGGAGCCAGGTGGCCGGCATTGGCGATGGTCACTTCGCCATGGGCCGAAACGTCGGCGCAAAGGCAGGTGGCAAAGCCGCCCAGCCGGTTTTCGCCCAGCACGCGATCGAGATGTGTGAGCAGCGCGGCCGGTGAATCGGAGTCGCGCGCGGCGGCAGCTCCCAGCAGCAGCGTGGCGGCCATGGCCGCAGCCGTGCCCTTGCCGCTTACGTCGCCCAGCAGGATGCGCTGGCGGCCATCGGCGAGCACGCGGCATTGATAAAAGTCGCCGCCCACGTCGCGCATGGGCCGGAAGGCGACATCGATCTGGAGGCCGCGCGCGGCATCAAGCCGGGCCGGCGCCAGCATGCGCTGAATTTCGCTCGCCGCCTGCATTTCGCCGGCTAGCTCGGTACGCTCGTGGGCGGTCCGCTGCTGGTCGCGGAAGAGGAGCGCGAGCAGTGCCGCCAGCACGCAGGCTGTGACAAAAGCCCGGGCAGCCAACAAGTCCGGATGCAAGTGGGCAAAGACGCTCGACCGCCCCCAGGCTGGATTCGCGGCCAGCTCTGCCGCAAACCAGACGACCTGCGTTGCGTTCGACACCAGGCATAAGGCGGCCAGGGGCCGCATGCGCCCGCTAATCTTCCCATACGGCCAGAAGGCCGCAAAACCCGATGTCGCAATTCCCAATTCCGCAATCGTGGTCAGATTTGAGCTTTGAAGCCCATTCGTCAAAACCCCGAAAAGCCGAAGTGCCTGGCTGGCCGGAAGCAACTCGGTGATTCCAAGCAATGCGAAATCCGCCACCGCAATGGCAACAGCCAGCCAATAGATAAGGAAGACGCGCCGCTTTGCCAGCGAGAAGTAAAACAAAGTGGCCGCGAGCGGCACAATCGCGTTGAGAACGGCGAACAGCTCGAGGTTCGTAGCAGACGAGAGATTCATCAGGGTCGCCGCGGAGAATTCCCGGACGCGCAGAACGGCCAGGCTCACACAATAAACACTCAGATACAGCAGTTCAGGACGGCTGCGGTCGTAATAGAAAAGGCCCAGGAGCATGAGCCCGACGACAGCAATCGCGGCGAAGCAGGCGGTATCTACCAGATGCGCCGCACCTCCGGCCAGAGCGGCTTGAGCGCGAAGTGCGGCCAGCTCTTCAAAGTCCCCGGCATCCATTTCCGCGCTCGGAGGCTTTCCAAGCAGGACACCCGGGTAGGCAGCGAAATACCGGTAACAGATTCTAAGAGCGATGGCGGTTGACTTGGCCTGCAGCCCGGCTGCGGGCAGGCGATACTGCCGGACCGCATTCATGCTGAAACGGCCAGTGCGCAAGTTACCAGCCGCACCGATGAGCGTACCGCCGGCGAAGAGCTGGTATGCAGCGTAGAGCCTGATCTGAATCGCGGGGCTGCTCATCGCGCGCAACGCGCTCAGGTCCGCGTGGCAGCGAACCCAGATGCGCGATTCGGCCGGGCTGGGATCCCAGGTGGAATATGGTTGCCAGCCGCTCTCGTCCAGATTCGGCGCGGCCCACGCCGCATTGTCGCCTGCCCGCCACACGCACTGCTGCGGCGGAATGGCGATGACCGATTGTGCAGCCAGCGCGGCCGGCAGCATGAGCAGCAGAGCCAGCGAGCGGAGCGCCCTACGCATGTACCACCCCCGCGGGAACAAAACTGAGCGTCAGTACCGTAATGTCGTCCTCCTGCCCGAAGGCCTGCGCGGCCTGTGCCACTTTTTCCGCAGGTTCGGTGCTGAGTTTGGTTGCCCGCTCGAATCCAAACAATTCACCCGCGGCGTTGCGCGCCTCCACCACACCGTCAGAGACAAACAGCATGGACTCGCCCCTGCCGAGGGTGAGGCGCGCGGTAGAGAACGAGAGCGCCGGCAGCGCGCCCAGGGGCAATGAGCCTTCGAGTGCAATCTCCTTGCCATTGATATAGGGCGGCAACTGTCCGGCGTTGGCCAGTTCGGCGTTGCCGTTGCGATCGACGCGCATGGCCAGGCAGGTCACCAGCCCGCGGCCTTGCAGCCGTTCGTTCAGCAGGGCCAGAATTTTGTCCGGCTCTGAGGTGAATTCGAACGCCGTGCGGATGGCGCCGACAATCAGCGCGGCCAGCATGCCCGCCTTCAACCCCTTTCCCGCCACGTCTCCCATCACGATCAACGTGCTTCCATCGCGCGCGTCGGGAAGAACCTGGAAGAAATCCCCGCCCACCTCGCGCGAGGGATGGTAGACGCTGTGGATGGTCAATCCCGGTGTAGGCGGCAGACTCTCGGGGATGAGGTAGCGCTGAATCTCGCGCGCGGCGTCCATTTCGCCGGCCAGCAGGGCGCGCTCCTCGGCGATGCGGCGCTGATCGCGGAAGAGCAGCATGAGAATGACGAGAACCGTGACGCCAGAGACAAACGCACGCACCTCAAAGAGAACCAGCGCATCCTGTGTGTACAGTTGCGGCTGGTGGAGCACGTTCAAGAAGACGGTCTGCACCAGGAAGTAAACGAAATCGCATAGTCCCCACAGAAAACAGCAGAGGGCCAGGGGACGGAGGCTCGAAGCGATACGGTTCCAGGGCCAGAACACGAAAAAGGGAACCAGGGTCATCAGCGTCCAGGCCCACAGGCCGATGTTCTCGGCTGCCGGGTAGAGAAAGCTGAGGCGTTGCGCGGGCCCGGGCGGGAGAAACCACTGCGTCAACGCGAGCAGGTCCATGGCCTGGGAGGCAACGTAAATCCCCCAGACAAACCAGGGAATACGCCTCCGCGCCAGCGCGAAGAAGAAAATCAGCTCAAGAACAAAGCCGAAATTGCCCAGGAGATAAAGAAACTGCTCCAGGCGGTTGGGATAGTTGACGAGAGCGCGGGAGGCAAGCGTATCGATGCGCAGAATGGCGACCACGATGCAGAAGAGGCTGAGCCAGAGAAGGTCGCGCCGGGCACGGTCGTAAAAGAAAAGCCCGATCTGCACGACGCCCACCACCCCCACCACGCAATAGAGCAGGACAAAACCAAGAATCGGCTTGACGCTTTGAAGCACGGCCTGCGCTCGCAGCGCCTGGAGCAAGGGCGCGTCTCCCGCGGTGAGAGCGAAGTTGCCTGTCCCGGCTTCGCCTTGCGGACGTTCGGTGATGCGCAATGCCACGACTGCCGACGGAGAAGAAAGCGAATCCCGAGGCAGGGGCTGGATGTGTACAACATCCTCGCTGAAGTCGCCGGTGCGCAGGTTGCCAAGCCCGGCGATGAGGTTGCCCTGCACGTATTCCTGATATGCGGCCGGAATCATGGCGGCAAGCGCCGGGTGAGGGACAGCGCGGAGATCGCCGAGCGGGACGGGGCAGCGAATCCAAAAAAATGCCGAGTCGGGCATGGCCGCGCTGGGGAGGTGTTGCCAGCCGCTCTCGTCCAGATTCGGCGCAGCCCACGCCGCATTGTCGCCTGCTCGCCACACGCACTGCTGCGGCGCAACCGTAATCACCGCTTGCGCGGCGAGCGCGCCGGGCCCAGCAGCTTGAGCGCATAACACAGGCGCGCCGGCGAAGGCCAGCAGCGGGATCAGACCAGCAGGACGCACGCGGTGCCTCGGCGGGAGGGAAGAGGGCATTACTCAATAACTTACAGCCAGAACCCCCTGGAACGCATTTAGAATTAAAATCGCGCGATTTGGCATGAAAATCTTCCTGACTGGCGCAACCGGCTTTGTAGGCCATCATGTGGCGAAAGCTCTCGCCGCCGAAGGCGCCAATTTGCGCATGCTGGTGCGCAAATCCAGCAATCTTGCCAACCTGAAAGGCATCGATGGCGATCTCGTCGTCGGCGATCTGCTCGATCCCCAAGCCCTGAGGGCCGCACTGGCTGACTGCGACGCCGTTATGCATGTGGCCGCGGATTATCGCCTTTGGATTCCCGATCCGGATGCGATGTACCGTGCCAATGTCGACGGCACACGCGCGCTGTTGCGCCTGGCCCGCGAATCCGGCGTCAAGCGCTTCGTCTACACGTCGAGCGTCGCCACCATGCACTTCCGCACCGACGGCATGGTCATCAATGAAGACACCCCGGTTTCGCTCGACGATATGGTGGGTCACTACAAGCGCTCCAAGTTTCTCGCCGAGCAGGAGGCATTGCATGCAGCAGCCCAAGGCCAGCAGGTGGTGATCCTGAATCCCACCACTCCCATCGGCCCCAATGATCGCAAGCCCACGCCTACGGGCCGCATCTTCGTCGACTTCCTCAAACGCAAGTTTCCTGCTTATGTCGACACCGGGCTGAACCTGGTCGACGTGGCCGAAGTGGCGCGCGCCCACGTGCTTGCGCTCACCAAAGGCGCGCCCGGCCGCCGCTACATACTGGGCGGCGAAAATCTCACCCTCAAGCAGATCCTCGACAAGATGTCGGCCATCACGGGCATCCCGTCGCCTACGGCCAAGATCCCCTTTGCCGTCGCCACCACCTACGCGTTCTTTGAGGAATGGATCACCGGCCGCATCCTGCGCCGCGAGCCGCGCGCCACCCTTGAAGAAGTCCGCATGGGCCGGAAAAAAATGTTCGCCTCCAGCGCTCGCGCGCAACAGGAGCTTGGCTTCAACATTGCGCCGGTGTACCCGGCCCTGCGCGCCGCCATCGAGTGGTTCCGCTTGAACGGCTACGCGCCGTAAAGTCAGGGAATAGCCAGTAGCCAACGGGGAGTAGAAAAAGCCGCGTCTTTCGCGCGCCTGGCTGAGGCCATAATGATTTGAGAGAGGACGGGCCTTGAGGCCGCCCCCGAATCCGACGAAGCAAGCATCGGGCCTTCGGGCCCGCAAGAATGGAGGCTCGTTATGGCCGAAAAACTCAAGCTCTTCATGTTTCGCATCGGCTCACCTGCCCAACCGGGCCAGGGTCTGCGCGTCGGCGCAACCCGCCGCCCTCCGCGCGGCGTGCCCAAAGACCGGTGGGCCGCCGACGGCTATTTCGATGTTTGGCTGCCCGCTCTGGCGCCCAGCGCCGAACTTCTCTCGCAACTCAGGAAATACGACTTCCAAAATCCCGCCCGCCGCAAGGCATTCTTCGATCGTTATGAGCGCGAGCTCCTCTCCAGCGCCGAATCGCGCCAGACCATTGAATTCGTCGCCCAGGTCGCGGCGCGAACGCCCATCAGTATTGGCTGTTTCTGCGAGGACGAGTCGCGATGCCACCGTTCGCGTTTATTCAAGATCCTGCAGGAACACGCTCCCCAATCCGCCGCATGACGCGCGTCGCCCTTATTGCCGCGTTTCCAGGCGAGCTCAAGCCGCTCGTAAACGGCTGGCCGCATAGCACGCGCAACGGCATCCGCTTCTGGGCGCGCCGCACCGAGGAGGAAGAGTGGATCGCCGCCTGCGCTGGCGCCGGCCAGTCGGCAGCCACGCGCGCCTTCGCCGCCATTGAAGAAGGCGGCCCCATCGATCTCGTCTTTTCCCTGGGTTGGGCCGGAGCCCTCCGTAAGGCCATCGCCGGCGGCGCAGCCTTCAACATGGCAGGCGTCATCGACCTGCGCACCGGCGAGCACTTCGCCTGCGAAGCCGGCTCCGGCAAGGATTGGCTCGTCACCAGCCCGCGCGTTGCCGATGCCGCGGAGAAGCACCGCCTGGCCTCGGCCTACCCCGCCACCCTGGTCGATATGGAAGCCGCGGCCGTGGCCCGCCTGGCCGAGGCGCGCGGCATTCCGTTCTATTGCATCAAGGGGGTGAGCGACCCGCTCGAGGCCAGCTTGCCCGATTTCAATCGCTTTCTTGCCCCCAACGGCCAACTGCTGTTCGCTAACTTGATTCTTTACACTCTCTTGCGGCCCTGGTACTGGCCCGCTTTGCTGCGCATGAGTGAAAATAGTAAAAAGGCTTCCCAAAGCATCGCGGAGTTATTGCGCGATTTTCTCGATGGGCAAATCTCCCGGTGAACGAGGTCACAGCACAGAGCAAAATGGCCACTCAAATCTCAAATCCCAGGTTCCGCGTCGAGTCCAAAATCCCCTCGACCATGCGGGCCGCCGTCTATCGCGGCATCAACGATATGCGCGTCGAAACCGTCGCCGTCCCCAGCATCGGGCCGGGCGAGCTGCTCATCAAAATCGCCACCTGCGGAGTCTGCGGCACCGACCTCAAGAAGATTCACCTGGGCTCGCACTCGGCGCCGCGCATCTTCGGCCACGAGATGGCCGGCGTGGTGGCCGCGGTGGGCGACGGCGTGACCAAGTTCGCGGTGGGCGACCGCGTGATGAGCTTCCATCACGTTCCCTGCGGCGAGTGCTATTACTGCCGCAAGCAGACGCCGGCGCAGTGCCCGCTCTACAAGAAAACCGGCGCCACGGCCGGCTTTGAACCCTCCGGCGGCGGCTTTGCGGAGTACATCCGCGTGATGGATTTTGTGGTTGCCAACGGCGGTGTCGTCCGCATCCCCGATGACGTGCCCTTCGAGCAGGCGGCTTTTGTGGAGCCGGTAATGACGGTGTTAAAGGGCACCAAATTGCTGAATCTTGCCGCCGACGACACGGTGCTGGTGATCGGCCAGGGCCCCATTGGCTTGATGCACGCGGCACTGGCCCGCCGCACCGGCGCCCGCGTCCTTACCTCCGACCTCTATCCTGAGCGCCACGCCATCGCCGCGCGCTTCGGCCTCACCAATCCCATCCAGGCGGGGACGGAAAACGTCGTCGAGCGCGTGCTCCTTGAGACCGAAGGCCGCGGCGCCGACGCCGTGATCGTCGCTGTGGGAGGCAATGGCCTCATCCGCACCGCGATGGATGCGGTTCGCCCCGGGGGCAAGGTGATGCTTTTTGCCCAGACCCAGCACGGCGAGGCCACATTCGACCCCGCCGCGGTTTGCGTGGACGAAAAGACCCTCCTCGGCTCATATTCTTCTTCGTTCCCGCTGCTGGCCGAAGTCACTGAGCTGGTTTTTGACGGCTACCGCAAGGGCTTTGACCTTACGCAGTTAATTTCGCACCGCTTCTCGCTGGAGAAGGCGGTCGCGGCCATTGAAATCGCTTCGCACCCCCAGCCGGACTCAATGAAGATTATGATGGAGCCTGTGCTCGGTGCGGGAGCAGAGTAGGAGGCGCGCGATGGCCGGCACCGTAAAGGACGCGATCCTCCGCGGCCGTAAAAAAGTTGGAACCGTCGTCGAGGAAGGGCGCAGAAAAGCCGAGAATCTTGTGGAGGCAGGCCTCGATACGGTTGAAACTGTCGTCGAGGCAGGGCTCAATACAGTCGAAACCGTTGTCGTCAAGGGCCGCAAGACGGTTGAAACCGTCGTCCACCACGGCCGCAAGACCGTCGAGCACGCATTCCTCCATCGCGGCACCATGCGCGCCGCCGTCCTGCATGGCCGCGAAGATGTGCGCATCGAACTGGTTCCGGTTCCCCGCGCCGCTGCGGGCGAGCTCATTGTTCGCGTGGGCGCGGCTCTGACCTGCGGCACCGATCTCAAGGTCTTCCGCCGCGGCTATCACGCGCGCATGATCGTTCCTCCGGCGCTCTTCGGCCACGAGCAGGCGGGTACTGTTGTGGAGGCGGGCGACGCCGTGAAGGGATTTGCCTCCGGCGATCGCGTGGTGGCTCTCAACTCTGCGCCCTGCGGCCATTGCTACTTCTGCATGCGCGGCCAGGAGAATCTCTGCGACGACCTGCTCTTCAACAACGGCGCCTACGCCGAGTTCATCCGCATCCCCGCGCGCATCGTCGCCAAGAACACGCTCCACGTTCCCGACAACGTGCTTCTGGAGCACGCCGCGCTCACTGAGCCGCTGGCCTGCGCCGTCCACGGCTTTGAAGATTCCCGTCCGCGCAAGGGCGATATCGTGGCCGTGATCGGCGGCGGCCCGTTGGGCCTGATGATTATGCATGTGGCCGCGCTGGCCGGCTATGAGACCATCGCCATCGTCAAGCACGACGGCCAGGTGGAAGCAGCCAGGCAACTGGGCGCAACCCACGTGGTGCAGGGCACGACCGTCCGCCAGTCCATCCTGGATGCGCGGGCCCTCACGCCCGG
>JASHQH010000076.1 GCA_030037635.1 Acidobacteriaceae bacterium | reverse complement strand
TGCTGCATCGATTGCCAAATCGAATCGCCCATGCCTACCTCGCTCACACCATCCAGACCGGCCAACTCCCCTTCCTTCCGCAGGACCGTCGCAAACCGGGAATTCGCCAGCCAATGTGAGCCACGTTACCCAGCACATAACACAACTGGCTGTGAGCGCCATCACATGTGCACAAATTGCGACTTGAAAGGTCCGGGTAAGACGTGATTTATGTCACGGGCCCTCGATCGCGCCATGATTCGAAAGCAGGCCGCTCAATCTCGATTGCATGAAGCAAGCTTGAAGCAAGTTTTTTGAGGAGCCAGACTGGAGCGTTTTGATTTACGCAGTCTTCGCGACTGGCGTCGCGGTCTTTTCGGCGACTGCTGCAGCGGGCCGCGTGGCGGCCCACAGCGCGAGCGCGACGCCCGCGAGTACGGCTCCTGCGCTGGCCAACTGTGCATTCGATAATCCCCAAAGAACCTTGGGATTGCGGCGAATAAACTCCACAAGAAAGCGTGCCAGGCCGGTGAGAATCAAATATTGACCCACAATTGCGCCGGCAGCGTGTGGCTTGCCCAGCCGCCACCACAGCCACCAGCCGATCGCTAGCCCTCCGGCCAATTCGTAGAGAGGTGTGGGATACACAGCAACAAAGACAGGCACGAGCCCATGCGGAAAACTCACGCCCCAGGGATGGAACGTGCGGCCCAAAATGTGCACGGGCCTGATGTCAATGCCGTAGTCGCCGTCGCCTGAAAGGAAGCAGCCCAGGCGGCCAATGCCGTAAGCCATGGCAGCCGCGGGAGCCGCCAGATCGAGCGTCCGCAGGCCGCCGAGCTTAGCCCGCCAGCCCTGGAAAACAAGCGCTGCAATGCCGAAGATGAGCCCGCCATACCAGGCGAACCCCGCGTTATCCCACAGCACGCTCCAGCCGATGGCCTGGAATTCTGAAGGCGTGTCAACTACATGCCAAAGCTTGGCTCCAACAATGCCGACCACCACCGTAACAGCCACCATGGTCACCGCGTCCGTAGTCACCTGTGCCCGCCTGAACGCGCGGTCCATCACAAATGCGCCCGCAACCGCGGCAAGCCACAGCATCAGCCCGAACGTGGGCACATTGATCGATCCGATATGGAGATAGGGAAGCATCGCTCCTTCAGTATAGACGTGTCATCATCGCGCCTCGGAGACTGAAGGATGCTCGAGCGAACGCGCTTGATTGGAAGAAACCGCGCGGAGAATTCTGCTTCAACTACGCCGGCTTCGCAACCGGCTTCGATACTTTTCCCAGCTTGAGCGCAGGCCGCCTGGCTGCCCACCAGAGAAGCGCAACTCCCACGACAACGGCCCCGGCGCAAGTGAGTTGCTCATTCGTCAGGCCCCAAAGAACCTTCGGATTGCGCCGGATAAACTCCACCAGAAAGCGCGCCGTTCCGGCCAGAACCAGGTACTGACCCATGATGGCGCCGGTAGCGTGCGGTTTTCCCAGCCGCCACCAGAGCCACGCGCCGATGGTCCAGTACAAAGTCGTCTCATAAAGCGGCGTCGGGTAGACCGGAACAAAAACCGGCACGACCCCATGCGGAAAGGCCATTCCCCACGGGTGGAATGTGATCCCAAACAGATGAACCGGCTTGATGGCAATGCCGTAGCAGCCGTCGCCGGAGAGAAAGCACCCGATGCGCCCGATGCCCTGGCCGATAGCCGCCGCGGGAGAAGCCAGATCCAGCGTGCGCAAGCCTCCGATTTTTGCCCGCCTGCCTTGCAGCACCAGCGCTCCGATGCCGAAGAACAATGCACCAAACCACGAAAATCCGTCTCTCTGCCACAGAGCGCTCCAGCCCTGGACCCTGAAGTCTCCCGGCGAATCCAGGATCAGATACCAGAGCTTCGAGCCCACCACCCCGGAAACGGCGGCAAAGGCGACCATCCCCACCGCGTCGGCCGTCAGGTGCGCGCGCTTCAAGGCGCGGTCCAGCACAAACACGGCCGTCATCACGGCGAGTGCCAGCATCAGCCCGTAGGTAGGCTGGTTGTACGAACCGATGTGCAGAAAGGGGTACACGTCTCTGCCAGTATAGACGCGCGGCGACTGCAAACCCTGCGATTCACCGACTTAAAAGAGCCGTGACGACCGTCACTGACCTTGCAGCAGTATGCGGTAACTTAAGCCATTCCCAGATCTGCCGACGAAATCGGCACATCGCCAGAGCAGCCTGGCCAAATCCCAATTGCTGACCCCACCGACACTCAATTACTGGCCGGGCAAAAATCTCGGAAATCGTCCAAAGGAGGATCGGAGAATGAGCGTCAATCGCTTTGTCTCTTTCTTTGCCCTTTCTGCCGCTCTGTTGGTTTCCGGGCTCCCGTCTCAGAGTGCGCAAGTGTCCCCCCCCAACTAGCCAGAACCCAAGCGGTTCCAACTCACGTTTATATCGACTCCCAGGCCGTTCTCGCGAGGCAGGGGTCGGAAACGGCGATCCGCAACATCGCCGGCCAGCTTTTCCAGGGCGCCGGCCTTCCGCCGGAGATCACGAATGCCTTCGCCTTCAATGAGCGCGTGGTCCAGGCTGAGCTGAAATACCGCCAGGGTCAGCACCCGGCCGTCCAGACCGGCGACATCGTAAAAGCGGTCAACAACCTCGCCAACACCATCGGGGCGCCGACATGGGCGCACACCAATGCGCAGGAGGTAACCAAGCTGCGCATGTGGATGCTCATCCTATACCCCCACCTGATCGCTAACGCCACACCCAGGCAGGCCGACGGCAAGCTCGAAATCCTGAGCCAGCAGATGAGCCCGCTGGAGGCCACATACATCGCCACCACACTGATCGAGCAGAAACTGTGGAACGATTACTACCAGCTTGCGCCCTCGGAGCGCACAACTCCCCAGGCCAACCGCAAGCTCTCAATCCAACGCGGGATGGAGTTGCGGGCCGCAATTGCCGGCGGAACGCAGGGGCATAGCGTGCGCGACCTTTTGGGCGTCGCGGACGGGTTCTTCACCGACCTGCGCATCGATCCGGTTCCGGCGACGGATGCGACATCGGCCAAGGAGGTGCGG
>JASHQH010000075.1 GCA_030037635.1 Acidobacteriaceae bacterium | reverse complement strand
AGACTTTCCGTCTATTTCGTCCTGTAGGCCTTCTTAGGGCCAATTTGTATTAACATGGCCAAAATGTATTAACACGGAATTTGTGTGCATTTCAGAAGCAGAGGTAGCATTTTTATATCAAGAGGCGTAATTCCGCCTTGGGCGCTCCAGGACGGAGCACGGCGAGAAGTTGGGGCGCCGGCAGGGAACAGTTAGGCGAAGTCGGCGAAATGCCGGCAGAACGATGGAAAGGTGACGCAAGGTAAATCGACTGCGGTTGAGGTGCAATGCCTCGCAGACCGCATTGAACGGATGCCGGGACTTCTCTCGGTACAGCAAGTCTGTCTACTCCTGAACAAGAAAAAGACGGCTATCTACGATAAAGTTCACCGCGGGACCATACCCTACGTGTACTTTGACGGAAGCATTGGCTTCGATCCCATAAGGCTCGCAGCGTGGTACCGTGCGCATGAGGTCGGTGTCGACAGACTCAACGAACTACCACTAGCAGCATGAACAAGGCCGAGGCGCGGGTCGAGCGCGCCTCGGTTTTTCATTCCGAACGGGCTAGGCCAGCGTTGTTCCCGCTGCAGACGGTACTGGTGCCGCCGGCGTTTCAAAAGGCTGCGAGGAGTTTTTAATCCAGGCGCCGTGGGCAATCTTCCAGTTTCTTTAGAAGTTCTGCCTTAGTTGGACGCCGGTTCGGATTCGGGGGTGGCAGGGGGGTGCGTTGAGGAATCCTTGGTTCTTCATGTTCACCTGCGAATTGGCGCGGCGCGCGCAGACGGGGTCTCTTACCTGACAGGGCCTGTTCTTTCGCCTGTTTGATTGCCAACTCTCGACTGTCGGGATCGCCAGGGCAAATAGAATTTAGGATTCCTGCAGCCCATCTTCCGAGATACCACGTTGGTGTTTCTCCCGGAGGATGATTTGCCGGCTTGATTTTTTCGAAGAGGCTCGGCACTGAGATTTGCGGCGGCAAACTCATGCAAATAGCTCCGGTGCGGCTAATCATGGTGTAGTTTCGGACGGCCCCAAAAACCTCGCGGAATGAATCAGGATCAAGTTTCACCCCTGCCCCTTCAGATTTAGCCTCAAGGAAGTCCAATAAGACCTCCTCTAGTCGGTTCTGAAGTGACTTGATCGTTTCTTCCGGCTCTTGGACGGGCTCCTTCGGTGCTTGCTGTGCAATCGAGGTCGCTCTCGTCTCGCTTGTGCCTGCGTCCGAATTTGGCAGGCCGGACCGACGTCGCTCGATTGAGGCCCTTAGTTCCTCAATCTTTTTCCTAATGTCCGTGTTGACTTCCGGAAGGCTGGCTGGGGCAGCTTTGATCGGCGCTGGCTTGACTGGCGAAGTTCCGACTGGAGCTGGACGAGCAGGAGCCGGTTTGACTGGAGCAGGTTCCACCTTTGGCGCACGGTTTTCTACCTTCAAGTCGGGCTCGAGGTTCATGTAGTAGCGCAATGCCGACTCGCGTACTCGCAGATTCTTGGCCAAGCCGCGAGTCGAGCAGCCTTCCTCGACGACTAATTCCTTAAGGGCTCCTTGAATCTGCTCAGCAGACGTGTTCCTCCTTCGCCACATTCGGCGAAGCTTCTTGATGAGTTCCTTGACCTCTGGATTCGTGGCTGCAACACGATGATGAGTTTGCCGCGGTCCTCCTGACTTCTTCGTCATAGCTGACGCCTTTCTTAAATAAAGTCGTGGTTCGAGAAACTCAAAAAGCCTCGCACGAGCACCGGGGCTCTCGCTGTTTTCGAGCATGTAGCGATGATGGTAGCGAGGAATTCTTCCGCGGCGGCAGTAGTTGACGAACAGGCGGATCTCATGCCGCAGGCTCTTGGCGCTGGGCGGCTGAAATTTGCGGTCTTTAATGGCCCTCTCGGCCATCCAGACGAGCCGGTCGATCTGGTCCTGGTATCGAGGTCTCAACGATTTCAGAAACTTGCGAATCGGCTTGAAATAGACAAGGCGGAATCGCATCCAGCGGAGATGGGACTGCCATTCTCTGGACAGCGCCTTGAATTCGTTTTGACTTGCTGTCTTGATGAAGCGGCGATTGGCTCGCTTGGTGAAGCGCTCGAGTTCGCGGACAATCGTCTGTGTGGCCTTGAATTGCTTCGCTAGGATTTGCCGCTCGTGGGCGGAAGGCGGCAACGTCCCCGCGCCTTTCTTGCGCGGTTTGAGGACGCGCATGCGTCCCAGCTTTCCCGTGATGCGGGCCGAGAATGCTGCGGCGCGCAGGTCGAAAGAATCGAGGCGGAACCTTCCGCCTGTCTTAGATTTCCGTTGGAGCTCTGCGCGGAAGGCGAGGATTCGATCCATCAACTGCTGGCTGAACGAGCCTGAGTCAAAGCCCCGCGGCAAAGGGTACATGCGGAACGGATATGAAGTTGTGATATCGAGCCCAGAGCTCCGCGCTGTATAGGCCCGCACAATGCAACTCAGCCCCGGCCAGATCCTCGCGATCTGAGCCTTGGAGAGTCGCACAGGGATTTTGGGGTCGGTTGGGCCCGTGCCCGCACCGTTCGGGGCCATTGAGTACGCCTCAGCTCAATTTCTGAAACGGCGATCAGAATACGCGGACGACATCGCATCGCCGTGTGACCGCTCTCACACTTGGGTGCGATGTAAGAGGCCGATGGACAGGGCGAGAGGGACTCGAACCCGCGATCTTCTGCTCTCTAAACAGATCAAACAATTTATTGAAGTCTATCGAAATTCGTAGAAAATAAGTGATTTTGATTGAAGAGATTAGCGCCTCCAGGTCCACCGCTGTTGATCCTTGTGGGTCGCTTGTGCTTTGACAGGCACAAAATTAACTACATTCGAAATTCTCAATGGAAGTTCCTCTTAGGGCGCACCAGTCAGATATTCGTATCCATTTAGAACGCCAACGCAGAAGCTGAGTCAATTCGCCCGCCCGGTTCTGTGGCTACTTTGAAATATCTATATTCACTTGCAACAGGCCTGGCAATCTCTTAGAATCACTGCCGTTAGAGTTCGAACATTTAGAAAGGCTTTCTCCGCGCCCTTTGGCGCCCGCTCTGCAGATACAACTTGCCCCAAGGTGGAGAACGATGGCGACGGCCTTACGTTCGACCCTCAAATATCTCCCGGCATTGTTCCTGTTGTTCACGCTTTTGCTTGAGCGTGGCTTGGCGCAACTGCCCGCCAACTCCTCGGCGCGCTTTGGCAAGCGCGCTGCAGTCACAGAGGTGTTCCGATCTTTGCCTTTCAGTTTTGAGGCGAACGCAGGCCAGAGCGGTCCCCAAGTACGCTTTCTCTCCCGTGGCCCCGGTTACTTGCTCCTTTTTCGGAATCAGGAAGCGGATTTCGTTCTGGCGGATAGAAAGCGCTCGGCCGGTCCGGATTCGGTAGTCGTCGATGCCACAAGGTCGTCGGAGCGAAATACTTCTACGGCGACCGATGTACTCCATATGCATCTTGACGGCGCGAGGGTAGACGCTCAGCCTTCAGGCCAGGATCGATTGCCGGGGATCGTCAACTACTTCACGGGAAATGACCCAGCGCGTTGGCACACGCGAGTCCCGACATTTTCCAAGATCCAATACAAAGGTGTGTATCCAGGCGTCGACCTCACCTATTACGGCAGTTCTGGGAATCTGGAATTCGATTTTCAGGTCGCCCCCGAGGCCTCAGCATCTGCCATTCGCCTCAAGTTTGACGGAGCGAGAGAAATCGCTCTGGACCGGAACGGCAATCTCGCGATTTCCGGCAGCCACGGCCGCATCGGCTTCCGCAAGCCGGTCATCTATCAGGTCGACTCCGCAGGCGCCAAGGATTTTGTTGCCGGAGGGTTTCGTGTCGCCGCCGGCAGCGTGAGTTTTTGGCTGGGCAACTATGACCATTCGCGACCGCTCATAATCGACCCGATTCTGGATTACTCAACGTACCTGGGAACAGACAGCTACGCCGAGGCAATTGCGGTCGATGCGGCGGGTGAAGCTTTTGTCGCAGGCTATGCCTTCGCTGGAATGCCAACCACTGCCGGCAGTTTTCAGCCGGACTTTCCCACCCAGAAAGAGGAGAATACCGCCCTATCGGCTGCGTTCGTGGCGAAGCTCAATGGCGCCGGCACCCAGCTCGTGTATTGCACGTATCTTGCGGGCTCTGATAATGACTTCGCCCGCGCAATTGCCGTTGACGCATCAGGCGACGCGTATGTCGCCGGCGGAACCTCGTCGCCCGACTTTCCTGTCACAGCCGGCGCGTTCCAAACCATCAACCACGCGACGTCAATATTCGGCACGGCGTTCATCACCGAGCTCAACAGCTCGGGCTCTGCTCTCATCTATTCCACGTTCCTGGGCGGCTCAACGCAAGCCCAGGTGAACGGGCTGGCCATCGACAGCTCGGGAAATGCATTCGCCACAGGCATTACTACGGATGTGGATTTTCCGGTGACACAGGGAGCGTTCCAGACCACAAGCCCGCTGAATCCGATCCCGTCGGGCGAGGGGTTCATCACCGAATTGGCTGCGGGCGGCCAAAAGCTGGCGTATTCGACATACCTCGCCGGCACGAATTCTGTTTATCCATATGGAATCGCCATTGATGCAAGTGACGATGCGTACGTTACCGGCGCGACGCAGGCTTCCGATTTTCCCGTTACCTCGGGCGCCTTCGAAACGACCTATAAAGCAGAGCGCGCGGGAAGTTTCGTGGCCAAGCTCAATCCCGCCGGATCGGCTCTCGTTTATGCGACCTATCTCAATGGCAGCACCTTCGACACTGCATATGCTATTACCGTCGATGCCGCGGGCGACGCCTACGTGACGGGATTCGCCACGTCAACCGACTTCCCGACCACGCCTGGGGTCATTCAGCCCACGCTCAATCTATCAAGTCAGGATATATTCATCGCGCAAATGTCGAACGTTTTTGTGTCGAAACTCAACCCATCCGGTTCAGGCCTTGTATACTCGACCTTTCTTGGCGGCAACCAGACAGACAATGTTCCCTTCGCTGA
>JASHQH010000074.1 GCA_030037635.1 Acidobacteriaceae bacterium | reverse complement strand
CCCGCCACTTCAATCTGCGGTTCAGGCGCATCTGCAAGAGCCGTCGTCTGCGCAGCGCTTTGGGTCACTCCACCGATGGGTTGCGGCGCAGTTTCCTGGGCTGCGATCCAACGAGCGCCGGTCAAACTAAAAAAGGCCATCCAAAAAAGAGGTACAGGTACTTTGTGAACAACAACGTGCATTGATTCCTTTCCAGGCTGGGAGCGGCGCCGGCTTGTGCAACTCGCCGGAGGAGAATCGCCCGATCCGAGGAGGCTGATCAGGTCGATTCCCGCTGGCAGAGCTATCTTCTTCATCACACCAGCGGGATCAGAGCTCCTCAACGTGCCGGCAAATACTGCTTATTAGACGTATTCTTGCACACACTGGCTACATTGATTTCGGGGCGCGGGCGGGCTTTCGGGCAAAGGAAACCAGAGCGTTAATCTTCACCGTTTCTTTGCGGGAAACTTATCAAACAAAGCTGTTTACACCGCGAAATCGATGAAACCCCGCTCGGGATCGGTAGCCACCAGTTTGACCGTGACTCTATCGCCAACGTCGAGCCCTTTGCCGCCGCGGACCAGCATGCCGTCCACGTGGGGATCGAGCGTGCGCACGAAGGTTCCGTAATTGTTCACCCCGGTGACGATGGCCTGATAGCTTTGGCCGATGTGCGGATGCAGCGCAACGGCCGCGATACGCTTTTCCATCTCGCGCTCGACCTTGCGTGCTGCGTCTTCCATTTGCGTGCAACGCGCGGCGATTGCATTGAGCTGGTCGTCAGAGTACGTCGCGGAGATGTGGGCGAAGAGGGTTTTGAGGAGGCGCTGCGTCACTACGTCGGGGAAGCGGCGGTTGGGCGCGGTGGAGTGGGTATAGTCCTGAACGGCCAGGCCGAAATGCCCCGGTGAGGGCGCGTTGGGTTTTACCAGAACATATTCGCCGGGCCCCAAAAGCTTGATGACCGTGAGCGAGATGTCAGGAAAGTGATCGGGGTCTTTCTGCTTCTGATCGAGAAGGAAATCGTTGAGCGCCTTGGAATCGGGCTCGGCGGGCAGGATCACTCCCTTCCTTTCCTTGGCCAGTTCCACGATGCGATCCCAGCGCTTGGGCGTCCGCACAACGCGGCGAATCGACGCCACGCCGGCCTTTTCGAAGGTGCGCGCAATCACGCCGTTGGCGGCGATCATGAATTCTTCAATCAGCGACGTAGCCCGGTTTTTTTCAATGGGCGCGATGCCGATGACCTGGTCAGTAATCAATACCGGACGCGTCTCGATGGTTTCAAGATGGAGAGCGCCATGCAGGAAACGGCTGGCGCCCATGCGCTGCGCCGCTGTGTCCTGCAACTTGAGCTGCGTTGCGAGGTCGGCGCTGGCAGCCACTTTGGGCGGGGCCGCGGCTTTGCCCTCGAGCCATGCACCGACGCTGGGATAGGCCAGTTGGGCGCGGTTGTGCACCAGGGCGCGGTAGGCCTTTTCATCGGAGGTAGCTCCGTTGGCGTCGACTGCGAACTCGATCACGATGGCCACGCGGTCCTGGTTTTCATTCAGCGAAGTGATGCCCTCGGAGAGCGAGGTGGGCAGCATGGGAAAGATCACAACGCCGGCATAGACAGATGTGGTCTGGCTCTGCGCGTGGCTGTCGATCAGCGTGTCTTTGTGTACGCGCGCATCCACATCGGCCACGCCCACAAGAACGCGAATGCGGCCATCGGGCAACTGCTCGGCCCACTCGATCTGGTCAAGATCCTTCGAAGTGTCGTTGTCAATGGAAGACCAGAGCAGGCTGCGCAGATCCGTGACGCCGTTTGTCGCAGGGATCGCAGGTTGCGACTGGATGGCGGCGAGTTCCTTGTTGGTTCCGGCGGGAAAGTCGGGTTGGAAACCGTGCTCGATCATCGAGGCGTGCGCCGCGGCCACAAGATTGAAGTGAGAGGGATGGCTGGAATTCATGAAAAATCGTGCTCCTGAAGGCGAAATGCCAGCGTAGCACGGGAGGGCGGGGGCAGACTTGGCGGGGGTTGACGGGCTGCCACCAAGGCAGAGCCCGATCAAGCTCGTTCGCTACCCGGCTTTCATTTCATTGGCCCGGTAATTGAATGCCGAGGTCGGACAAAACCTTGGGTTTGGCTTCTTCCACGGCCAGCAGGTTGTGGCAGGCGGAGCAGTCCTGAGTAATGCTGGCGCCGTTCTTGGCCACGTGATCGCCATCGTGGCAGCGGAAGCAACCGGGGTAGTCCTGGTGGCCGATGTGGTTGGGATGCGTTCCCCACGTGACCTTCATGAACGGAAACACGTTCTGGCTGTAGAGCGTGACCAGCTCGCGCCCCGCGGCTTTGACAAGTGCCGGCTTCTGGCTGAGCACATCGGGATCTTGCGCCTGATAAAAGGCCTCCAGTTGCTGCGGAATTTTTGCAGCAGCATCATCCTGGCTGGAGTATTCGCCTTTCAGTAGTTGAAGGCCTTCCTTGTGAATCCACGGAAGTGAGGGACTGATAACGCCGTCGGCCATGGCGCGGTTGATGGCCTCGTCGGCGGTGACAAAGGTGTGTGCAGCGCGATTGTGGCAGTCGATACAATCCATAACGCGCCGCTCCCCTTTGGGCTGCACACCATTGAGAGCCGATGCCGCATAAACCGTCTCGGAGCCGTCGGGATTTTCGCGCTGCACCCAGGGAATCGAGGTGCGCGTGGGGTCGGTGGCGATGTATTCAATGTGCCCCAGGTGGACGCCGTGAATTCCGGTGCGGTGCGAGAACGAATCTTCACCGCCCAGGTGCAGAATCAGCACCGTCTGCGACTCGGAGTTCTGCTGGTCGTCGGCAAAACTGGATTTCACTAGTAGTTTGTCGCCATCGAACCGGGTGGGGGTGTGGCAGCCTTCGCAGGTGTAGCGCGCCGGGCGCAGGCTGCTGACCGGCGAAGGAATGGGGGTGGGATAGTTGGGAATAATGCGCGGCGCCAGAGGGGCAAGCGGATGAAAAGAGACTTCGATGAGCTGCTTGGTGCCGTTTACCTTGGCGCTGAAGTAGGCCTTGGCTCCCGTGCCGATGTGGCACTCGACACAAGCCACATGCGAATGCGCAGAAATCTGGTAAGCCGTGTACTCGGGCGCCATCACGTGGCAGGAGCGGCCGCAGAATTGCGGCGAATCCATGTAGGAGGCCCCGTGGTAGGTAGCCGTGGCCACCACCAGGATGTTGGCAACCGTGGCCACCAGCACGATGTCGATGCCGTGACGGAAGATGGGATCGTTGAGATCGATCCTGGGAAATTCAGCGGGAATTCGCCCGGCTTTTTTGAGCGTTCTGCGCCGGATGAGAACCCCGACGGGGATGAGAATGAGGCCCGACAGGAAAAGCGCCGGCAGAATGAGGAAGACGATGATGCCAAGATAAGGGTTGTCGGTGACATGGCCGAAAAGCTCGACCAGCCAGTAGCCGATAAGAGTGACGCCGGAGGCGGTGGTAACGGCGCCACCAACCAGGCTGATGGGATTGTTCCCGAAAAACAGCGCCGGGCGCACCCAATTTTCGCGGAATCTTTGAAACGCCGACACGCTTCCTCATTCTCCTGTCAGACGCGGCCCCTGGTGAGGCACGCGTCTTTGTACCGTTCCGTCGATCGAGCCTCCGAGCCTATTTCAGAGTCTTAAAGTAGGCCGCGACGTCTTTCACCTGCGCATCGGTCAGTCCGGTAACGGGCTTCATTTTGCCCTGGCCGTTTTTCACCGTAGCGGCAATCTGGCTCTCGGTGAGGGTCCTCATCGAGGGATCTGAAACCGGCTTGATGCCCATCGCCTTTTGCATACCGGCGCTGGGGGTGCCGGCGGGGCCGTGGCACATGGCACACTTGGCCTTGTATGTGGCGGCGCCATCCTGTGCAAAGCTCATAGCGCCTGCCAGCAACAACGCGGCGCCCAGGGTCACGTGCGAACGGAAACACTTCGTCATGGGAAAACTCCTTCAGTCGTAATTCGGCTCTTACGCTTCAGCGAGCGCAGGCCGCATAGTTTTGGTCAATGCTGCGGGCGAACAGGTTCGGTCGTTGCAGCAAACAAGAGCGTTAAGAAAATGGGACCCTCTCACACTAACCGGCGCGGACGGGTCTTGCAAGAGCCCGCGCCGGGCATATTCCTGATCTTCCGTCCCTCTTTGCTACCCCGGCTTAGCTTCACGCCGGTTTTGCTTCGTGGGTCCTTGCGCTTACTTGGCCAGGGACCTGAAGTAATCGACCGAAGCCTTGATATCAGCGTCGGAAAGCTTGCCTTGGAATGCCGGCATCTTGCCTTTGCCGTTGGTGGTATCGGTGATCATCTCCGCTTCGCTCAGAGACTTTACTGAGGGATCGCTGACCGGCTTGACGCCCATCGCCTTGGCGATCCCGGGATTCGGCACGCCCTCGGCGCCGTGGCAGCTTTGGCACTTGGCCTTGTACACGGCTTCGCCAGAAGACTGGGCAAAGCTCACTGCGCCGGCCATAAGAATCATGGCGGCGAACGCAACATGGAAACGAATGATCTTGCTCATGGTACAACTCCTCAATTTCTGTCCTGGAGGAGCCTGCGCGTAACAATCGCTGTCGCGTGCGGCTTTTTCCAGGAGGTTGATTAGCTTGTCGTTCGACCGGGCTCAACAACTCCTTTGCTGCGGGGCCCGGCAAGTCTCAAAAAAAACGGTGGGCCGAAGAACTACAACAAGCGGCCCACCCCATTGCAAGGAGCTCAGCGCCTGAATTTCGTTAAAACTGCCAATGCACGCCAAGGTTCACGTTGTTGGCGTGGAAGTTGCGTGGCGCGGTTTCACCCGCAGGCGAAATCGTCATTCCGGTCTGGCCGCCCGTCCCAACTACGCCCGCCAGCGAACTGCAGAGAACCGGCGTCACCGGAGCGGTCGGCGTAGGATTGGTGGTACTGCAATACTGCGCGCCCGATGGTCCGCCTTCGCCGTATCCGAAGAAGTTGTAGTCGGCCTTCCAGATCAGTCCCGGCCGCGATTCCCAGGATAGGTTCACAAAGGGAGATTGGTAGGTTGACACCAGCGAGCCGGCGACGTCGCGCGCATCGTTGTAGAAGCGGCTGCCGTTCACCGAGTTGATGCGATAGCCAAGATTGGAGTGCACCTGCTTGGAGGGAGACAACATGAACGCCACCGATCCCGACTGCGTCGGAGCGTCGATGAAATCCTTCGCAGGACCGAAGTCGTAAATGCCCGACCGCGTGGCGGCATTGTTCGGGCACGCCGTGCCGCTAGGAATCGCCGCGGCAGGAAGCGCCGCGCTGGCGCTGCCCAGATAGCAGATGTTGTCTGCCATATAGACGTCGCTGTAGACGTAGTTGAAATCGACGCCATAGCGATCGTTGGGGAACAGCTCGGCGCCGAAGCTCGCTACCCGCGAATAGTCGACGTGATCGAGCGGTCCGGCGTAGGGCGTCGTGTTCCCCGAAAAGTTCTGGTTATTGTTCGTATTGTTATGCCGCTCCACGTCGTTGTAGGCGCCGGAGACGGTAGCCCAGGTCCTGGCCCGGTAGATGGTATGCACGCGGTATTGCCTCAGCTGCCGGAATCCCATGGGCGTAATGGCGTTGTCGTTGTACGCCGCCTCGAAGCTGCCGTTAATGTCCCAATTCGCTGCCGGGCGCAGCGCGGCGCTTACGATGCCGCCGTTCTCGTGGATGACTACCTCGCCGGAGGTCGTATTGTTCGCCGGAATCGGAATGTTGTGCGCGGCGGTTCCCTGCCCCTCCGACATGAGGTGGTCCTGGTAACGATATGTGAAAGCAAAAGTGGCGCGCGGCGTCGCGTCCCATCTCACGGTGGCGTCGTTAGTCGCGAACCTCTGGCCGAAGTAAGCCGGCAGGGGCGTGCCGATGGTGCCACTGCCTTCAAACGTGGAGGCGCCGGACGCGGCGCTGGCCACCGTCAAGGTCGGGTTGTTGATGGTCCCGTTTCCCGCGCCCACGGGATCCGCCGCCGTGGTTTCGCTCGTCATCGTGGTGCTTCCCGGCTGATGCACGTTGGAGAAACTGAACTGGTCTTCGAGGCTGATGGTCCTAGTTGCTTCCCAGGCGATGCCGTAGTCGACCGCCATCACCTCCCGCTTTACGCCAGCGTCGGCCGTGTAGACGTAGGAGCGATAGGCCGGCGTCGGTGGAGTTTTCGACGGGTTCGCCGTGGTCAGGCCCTGGAAGCTGTCGTAGTACGCGGGCAGACTCATGTTGGCGTCGGTGTAGCGCACGTCGCCGTTCATCGAGATGTTCCTGATGCTCGAGCTTTGCAGGCGCAGAATCTCAGTGGGATAGAGAATGCGAGTAGGCTGGGTGCGCAGATAGCTGGTGGCCACCGCGCAGGCTGCGTTGATGATCGGCGCTCCGCCGGTCGGCGACGCGGTCAGCATCGCGGTCCCGCCCATGCTTGTCGCGTCGCAGGCGCTGCCCGCATAGGGGGTCAGGCTGTCGTAGGTAATCAGGAAAGCGGCCCTGGTTCCGTCTGCCTCCTGCACCTGGAAGTCATTGGGAGCCAGGTTGAAGTAGGAGTTGCCCTTGTAATGCGTGATTCGTTCTTCGTAGGTCAGCTTGGTGCCTTGGACAGGCTTCCAGTCCATCGCACCCATAAAGTCGTCGGTGCTGTTGCGCTGGTACTCCTGGAGCAGAAGGCTGTAGGAGCCCGCAACCTGATAGCCGCTGGGCGTGATGCTCGGTCCCTGCATGACGTTTTGCGAATAGCCGATGCGGAAGGTCACCTTCGACAGCGGCAGCAGGGTGAGGTTGGTGTCGGTCATGCGCCGCACCGTGTTGAACAGGAACGGCGACTGATTTACCTGCGGCCACGCAAAGGGTGTGCTTGAACCGCTGACCGCAATCGACTGCCCGCTGGGAACATTCGGATTGCCGAGCAGATCGTAGTCGAAATAGCGCCGGTCGCGCCGGAACAATCCTGAAAACTCGTAGGCTTTGGCCTTGGAGAAGTCCAGCTTGGTGAAGTTGTCGGGATCTCCGCCATATCCGCTGCTGAAGGCCTTCAGATCCTCGACGAGCGGATTCTTGTTGCCGGGCAGAGCGTGCAACTCGAAGGTCTGACCCTGCACGCGCGGTCCGCTCTGCAGATTGACCATCGTGTCGTACATCGCGCCGCTCCCCACCTGATTGGAGATTCGGCCGCCGACATCGATGCTCTGATGGAGTTCGTATCCAGCCGGAGCGGAGACAGCAGCGCCGGGCGGCGGAGCCGGGGCAGCCGGATTCTGAGCGCCGGCGATGCCCGTCATTCCAAGCAAAATCGCGGCCCCGATGCTCGCAGCAATTTGCTGCCGTCTTGCGCGAACGTGCTGCTGATTAGACAACCAGCCGATCATCTTCATATGAAGCCTCACTTGATAAAAACTCGCTCACTTCAAAAACTTTCCATCTCCTACCGGAGAAACGCCGCGTTGATATTCGAGCCGTGAATGTATGTGTGGCAGGTGGTGCAGGGCTCAAGCTCGTCCGATCCCGCCCCCTGGCCGTGGACCGTGCCGTTGGCCACGCGGCTGTGGCACTGGTTGCACAGCGTGTTGATGCTGGGCATGTTCAGCAAGCGCGCGTTCTGCGAGCCGTGCGGCGAGTGGCAGCTGGTGCAGCCCTCAGCCTTCACCGGCGTATGTTCGTACACGAAGGGCCCGCGCACGTCCGTGTGGCACTTGGTGCAGATTGCGCTCTGGTCGGCAGCGGTTCTCAGGTTGTTTTCAGCAAATGTGCCGTGCACATCATGGCAGTCGGTGCACTTGATCAGGCCTTCGGGAACCTGGTGGTGGAACGGCATATTGAACGCCGCCCTGGTGTCGCCGTGGCACTGGAAGCAGAGCGTGGGCTGCGGAGCCTTGAGCAGCGTCTCTTCCTTGCTGGCGTGAATGCTGTGGCAACTGACGCAGCTCACGTTGGCCTTGGCATGGGGCGAGCGCAGGAAATCGGGGTGCGCCCCAGCATGACAGGTGAGGCATTTGGCATCGACGTCCTTGCTCGAAGCCTTGGCGGGATCGAAGATCTTGGTGATGTCGCCGCCGCCGGCCACGTGCTCGCTGCCCGCCCCATGGCAGTTCTCGCAGGTCACACCCTCGTGGTTGCCGGGCATGAGGGCCATTTTGGTGTGAGGATTCGTAGCGAAGTTTTTGCTTACCTCTTCGTGGCAGGAGGCGCAGGTGTCGGAACCGACATACTGCGCGTTGGGGGCCTGCTTGCCTGACTGGTCAGAGGATTTAGCCCCGGGCGCCGGAGCCGCCAGAGCCGTAGCGCATAGAATGGCTGCGCCCAGCCATAACGTCAGAAACACGAGCAGTCCCGACCGCTTTCCCGGGGCCGCATTGATCGGCAATCGCGTTACCGGCCTATCTGTATGCATGAAAGATACCGCCTTCAAAGAACTTGCTGGCACATCATGAAACCGACTTCAGCAGCAATCTCGCGCTGAAAGGGTGAATTCTCCGTTGGTGGCGGGCGCACGCGAATTCAATTTCAGAGCCCTGTGCCGGCGCCAGGAAGTGAGGAGGATCACCACATGCACCAGAGATTACGTTTCGCAATGCAGGGCGGGCGGTGACGTGCATCACAGAAGCTTAGGTGCCGCATAACCAGGCTCAACATCCCTCAAAACAACGGTTTGCAGAATCTGGAACGTACGGCATTGACCTCTCACGTCACACACCGAGGTAATGCCGGCAGGGACGTGAGGCCCATCACATCCAAATTCCTCGGCACTCAAGCAAACTCTGTGTGGATGCCGCTCTTCGTGAGTCTCAGTGCATTCTGGCCTCAACTGTGGCTCGAAGAGAGAATCGGAGCTCGGGAAGCAGTGGAGGCGACGGGCCGCATCGGCAACGATAGGACGACGCGATGGCGGACATGCAAATCTCAATCGAAGAGCCGGCGCGGCCCAAGCACGCTGGCCGGTCATTACCCATGGGTTGCGCGGCTTGCCCGAATCGCCGCCCGGGCTGGTTTTGCTCACTGGGTAGCGCCGTTCTCGCCGATTTAGAGCTGGCGACCAGCACGATTTCGCTGCCATCCCAGGCATCACTGTTCACACAGGGCGAGGAAGCGCGCTGTCTGTACCTGATTTGCAGCGGTTATTTGAAGCTGACCGCGGGGCGGGCCGAGGACCGGCACATGATCGTCCGTGTCGCGGGGCCCGGTTCAATGCTCGGCCTCTACGCCGTGCTTTCCCACGGCACCTATGAGGTGACGGCAGAGTCCCTCACGCCGGCGCAGCTGCGGCCGGTGGAGCGCGATCGGTTCCTGAGCTTTCTGCGCAACCACAAGGAAGCGCAATTGCGGGCCGTGCAGTGCATCTGCCAGGAATACCGCTTTGCTTTGCAGGACGCGTGCCGCATCGCACTGGCCGAAACCGTGGCCGCGCGGCTGGCACGATTGCTGATAGAACTGGCGCACCAGATCGGCGAGCACACGGAAAGCGGGGAATATCGCTTTCCGCTGTTGCTGACCCACGAGGAGTTGGCCTCGATGACCTGCTCCACGCGGGAGACCGTCACGCGCACGCTGGGCCAGTTCCGCAAAGAGGGTTGGGTCTCGATCGAAGAATCCTTGGTTACGCTGCACAGTCCTGACCGGCTGCAATCCCTGATGTAAATCCTGCCGGAACGGCCATGGATAGGAGGCGGCCAACCTCGCTCCCCTTCATCCCGCTTGCGCAGTCCAAAGAGCTATGATGCTTGGTAGGACCCTGCTTTCTCAGTTGGAGTTCAGACTGTTATGAATCGGCTTTTCTTCTCCTTATCTGCTTTATTGCTGGCGTGTTGCGCCGCTTCTGCTCAGAATCCCAATTCCAATCCGGCCACTCCGGCAACGAGTGATCCGCCGGCGAATGTTCCCGCCGGGGTAACCACGAGCGTAACTCCCGAGCTAGCACAGTTTCAGAAGCTTGAGGATAGTTGGTCCGACGCCGTAAACAAGCGCGATCAATATGGGCTGGAGCTGGTGCTCTCTCCGTTGTTTCTGGATGTTTCGGCGAGCGGCGACGTCACCACGCGGAACCAGCAGGTGGTGTTGGTGATCAGCGGCGATGACAAGTGGCTTTATCTCACGCAGAAAGTGATCACTGTCCGCATGCTGGGCGACACCGCGGTGGTGAACGGCACGTATAGCCTGCGCCACAAAGTGAATTCCAATCCTGTGGACGAGAAGGGTGTGTTCACCCATGTCTTTGAACGCGTGCGCGGGGGCTGGATGTGCATCAACTCCCAGCGCACGGTGCTGCGCCAGGACACAAACGCGAAGCAGAAGAAGCCGGCCACGGCTGAGTCGCCGTTCCACTTCCCGCTCTTCTCAAAAAGTGATAAGGGACAACAGTAAGGGGCCGGGAACGGCCTCCAGGTCAGAATCTCGTGAATCTGCCGACGGTCAAAGCGCCGTCAGCGCTGCCGTCTGGTCGGCGAAGAGGCCCGCGTACTTGGTGATGCCGACCATGGTGAAGACCTTAGTGAAGTGCGGGGAGAGACCGAAGACATAGACTTTCTGGCCGGCATTCGAGGCCTCAATGAGCAGCTGGATGATCAGCGCAATGCCGCTGGAGTTGATGTATTCGACGCCGGTGAAGTCCAGCAGGATCAACTTCGCGGTGTCTTTGGGTAGAGCCTGGTAAGCTCCCAGGACCGCGTCCTTTGAGGTGCTGGCGATGTCGCCCTCAAACCGGAGGACGGTGACCGGATGCCCGGCCGGTGAAGTAAGCTGGTCAACGCGCGACTTGGTCTCGGATTGCACTTGTCAATTGCCTCCGCTGTCTTTGTAGGATTTTAGAATAACAACCCCAGCCTATCCGACTTCGTTATCCAGCCGAATGACCAGCCGAACATAGCTGCTTTTGCCTTCTGATCCGGCCACCCATTCGGCCTTGTCTACCAGAGCCTGAATGAGGAACATCCCCATGCCGCGCGGGTCTTCTTCGCCATGCATTTTGCGATCGATGTCGGGCTTCGCCGGCTGGCTCTTGATGCCGGTGCCGTCGTCGATCACCTTGACTTCCAGCTCATCGGGGCCAGCCTGCAGTACGACGCCAACCGAGAGTTTCTCGTTCAGGCGGTTGCCATGTTCGATAGCGTTGATGCAGGCCTCGGCCAGCGCGGTCTTCAGATCCTCAATGCGGCTTTCGGGGAAGCCCATAAGTTTGGCTAGCGATGCGGCGGTGCTCATGGCTACCTTTTCGTAGCCCAAGCGCGTGGGCAGCCTCAATTCCACCGTGGTGGATTTCGACTCGCTCATCCCGGTATCTCCGGCGAATCGGTTGCGTGGCACAGTGCGAGTGCGGTCATGTCGTCAGCTTGCGGGCCGCCCTCGCCAAAGGCCTGAATTGAAGTCCATAATGCATCGAGAATATCATCGGCCTTCCGCGACGGGCACGAACAAAATTCGTCCAGAAGCCTTTCAGGACCAAACTCTTCATCCCCTCTGAAGACCTCGGTAAGCCCGTCGGTATAGAGCAGGAGGCGCGCTGCCGGTCCCAGGTTGCACCGTTCGCTCGAGTAGCGCATGCCAGGCAGCATCCCCAGGGGGGTGCCCGCGGCGGCAAACTGGTAGGTAGGCACTCCCGGTTCGACCAGGAAACCCGGATTGTGCCCCGCGTTGACGACCTCGATCTCGCCTGTCTTAGGGTGCAGGCGGACGAAGATCGCGGTCACGTAGCGGCGCCGCTGTTCTTCGCCCTCAGCCCAGTGGTGCTGGTTCATCTGCGTGGCCAGCTCGTCGAGCGGCATGCCCGTGGCCACCATGCCGCGGAACGCCGAGCGAAAGCTCATCGACACGATGGCTGAGGCCAGCCCCTTCCCCGCCACGTCGGCCACCGCCAGCAACAGGCTGCCGTCGGGCTGCTCCACGATGTCGAGGTAATCGCCGCCGACCTCGTAGCAGGTGACCGAGCGAATGCCAACCGAGTAACCGGGAATGTTGGGCAGTTGCTGCGGAAGCAGGGAGCGCTGAATGCGGCGCGCGGCATCCAGGTCCTGCTGCAAGCGCGCAAACTCGATATTCCGCTTGTGATTGCGGGCGTTTTCGAGGGCGACCGCGGCTTGCAGCGCCAGACCTTCAAGGAAATCGGCTTCATAGAGGGTGAGTTCGCGGGCGTCGGGGGACGCGACCACCAATTCGGTCATCTTTTTGCCGTCGCGATCGGCGAGGGGATAGCTGAAGAGGCCTGCGGCGGCGGTTCCGCTCGCGCCGCTCACCGGGGCATCGCCATAGACCAAGCCGGTTCCGGGAAAAACGGCTCCTGCCATCTCCAGCTCGCGCACTACGATGCGCAGCACCGATTCCAGCACTTCTTCCTCGCGAATGGTGGAGTGTACCTGACGCGTGGCTTCAAGGAGGGCCTGCAGGCGGGCCACCTGCTGCTGCAAATCGATGGTGTCGCCCCCGGCGGCGAAATAGGTGTCCGTAGCCATGGTGACCCCCGTAGGATTCTGAATGTATCACGCCGATGCCATGACTGGGCTGCTCCCGCGTCATGCGTCACCACGAGACTCCGGGATTGGGGTAAGGTTGGCGCCGGGAGGGGTTATAGCTAATCAGACACGCGTTGTGGGCCGATGTTCGCTTTCGGACCCATGAAGATGACGCCCCTCGCGTACTATTCGCAGATCGGCCTGGTCTACCTGACGTTCCCGATCTTCGCGGTGCTGGCGGCGCGCCTGGCCAAGCCATAAAGAACGCGTGAGGCCGGACGCGCAGGCTGCGGCGATGGGTCGCGGGTGTGGTATTGTCGAATCAACCTGCACCGAAACATCGCGGGATTTCCCCTTTTGTTGCCGAAAAAGCTCTTCTTGCCACGGTTTTTCTTCGCGCGACCTCGTCTGCGATGCATTGGTGTCGTTGGGGCGGACGGAGCGCGAGGCTGGTTTTCTTATCCCAGGCGAAAGGGTACGGAATTGCGATGAACCCAACCAGCGAAACGATTGACGCCAACCTGGTTTTGACGATCGAGGAGATTACCAGCCTGGCGGAGGAAGAGGGCAAGCCGGCCGATACCTTGATGAACGTGGTGGCCCTGATCGCTTCCCGGTTCCGGACCGACGTCTGTTCCGCCTACCTGCTGGAACCGGATCGGACCAATCTTGTGCTTGCGGCTTCGCTGGGCCTGCATCCCCGCTGCATCGGGACGCTGCGCATGCCCCTGCATGAGGGTCTGTCGGGCCTGGTGGCCGAACAGCTGCGCCCGGTGGCCGTGCCCAATGCCCCCAATCATCCCCGCTACAAGTACTTCAAGGAGTCGGGCGAGGAGGAGTATCACTCCTTTCTGGGTGTGCCGCTGATTGATCGCGGCGTGCTGCAGGGTGTGCTGGTGGTGCAGACGAAGGAACCCCGGGTCTTCAGGGATCACGAGATTCACATGCTGGTGCAGGCGGCAAACCAGGTTGCGCCGGTGGTGAGCGAGGCGCGGACCCTGGACCGCTTTATTGCGCCGGCCCAGGAACGGCTTTGGGAGCTGGCCCGCAACGTGTGGTGGAGCTGGGACCAGGAGTGCGTGAGCCTGTTTCGCGATCTGAATCCCGCGCGCTGGCGGCAATTGAATCAGAACCCCATCACGCTGCTGAACGAGATCCCGCTCGGCGAGCTGGAGCGGCGGGCCACCGAGCTGGTTTTACACAGCCGCATCAACTATGCGTACCGGCGCCAGCAGGAGTATCTGCTGGATGACCAGACCTGGGGCGCCAGCCACGCGGGCGCGCTGCGGCCGCGGCCGGTGGCCTATTTTTCCGCCGAGTTCGGGCTGCACGAGTCGCTGCCCACCTACTCTGGCGGGCTGGGCGTGCTGGCCGGCGACCACATCAAGAGCGCATCGGATCTGGATATACCGCTGATCGGCGTCGGGCTCTTCTACGGTCAGGGCTATTTCCTGCAGCGGCTCGACAAGGAAGGATGGCAGCGCGAGGAGTATCTGGAGACCGACATCAGTCAACTGCCCATGCAGCCGGCCATTGGCGTCAACGGCGAGCCGGTGGTGGT